>NZ_BSEF01000096.1:0-261 GCF_027925545.1 Sphingobium sp. BS19 | reverse complement strand
GCGGCGTGGTCGCGTCGGCAGCACGGTGCTGTCGTAATGCGCCGCCATCTCGGCGTAGCTGCGGTTGACCTGAGGATCGTACAGGCACGCCTTGATCACCGCGACCTTGGCATTGTCGGGCACGAACAGCGCTGGCGCGCCTCCGAACATCGCCAGCGCGCGGGTGTGGGCGGCCAACCAGTCCGGCAGCGTCTCGGTCCAGCTCCCTTCCGCGTAAGTGAGGCTGGAGGCGCCAAGCACCGCCACGAAGATGTGCGCGTC
>NZ_BSEF01000095.1:0-261 GCF_027925545.1 Sphingobium sp. BS19 | reverse complement strand
CGACCTGCTGGGATTCGGCTATACGGATCCCGCCCGCGATCAGAAATACAGCATGGCCATATGGCACGATCATCTGGTCGCCTTCATGGATGCGCTGGGCGTCGCCAAGGCATCGGTGATAGGAAATTCGTTTGGAGGGGCGCTGGCACTGCGCCTCGCTGCTGACAGCGGCCATCGTGTGGATAAGATCGTTCTGAACGGTCCGGCCGGGCTCAATTTTCCGATAACCGATGCCTTGAAAGCAGCTTGGGGGTATGAGCC
>NZ_BSEF01000094.1:0-261 GCF_027925545.1 Sphingobium sp. BS19 | reverse complement strand
CAAGAGATAGCAAAGCACTGCCCGTCTTCGGCATGGGCTCTCGGAGTGATCGGAGCCCATAACTGGGAAACGGGAGTCATGGATCCGAAAGTTGCAGAGGATCTCTGGCGTGACGACACCACTGTCCGATCTTCCTCCTCCTACGCACCATTCGGAAAGGCGAGGCGCGTGGAGGGCGGCTATGCCGTCGAAGGCCGCTGGTCCTGGTCAAGTGGCTGCGACCACGCGACCTGGGTTATCCTTGGTGCTCTTGTTGAAATG
>NZ_BSEF01000093.1:0-261 GCF_027925545.1 Sphingobium sp. BS19 | reverse complement strand
GCGGCGTGGTCGCGTCGGCAGCACGGTGCTGTCGTAATGCGCCGCCATCTCGGCGTAGCTGCGGTTGACCTGAGGATCGTACAGGCACGCCTTGATCACCGCGACCTTGGCATTGTCGGGCACGAACAGCCCTGGCGCGCCTCCGAACATCGCCAGCGCGCGGGTGTGGGCGGCCAACCAGTCCGGCAGCGTCTCGGTCCAGCTCCCTTCCGCGTAAGTGAGGCTGGAGGCGCCAAGCACCGCCACGAAGATGTGCGCGTC
>NZ_BSEF01000092.1:0-261 GCF_027925545.1 Sphingobium sp. BS19 | reverse complement strand
TAGCGTTAGGATTTGCATCCAGTCGATGCTGCATCGCTTCGATCACCTCTTCATGCTCCCATCGGGAGACACGGCGCTGTTTGCTCGGCGTGCATTGCGCCTTCATCGAGCAGTTTGCACAGACACTTGCTCAATAGCGTTTTAGCGTCAGTCCCCCTTCTTCGCGAGTGTACCGGTAGCTGAGAGTTTCGCCCGCTGGACAGCGATAAGCGTCCTGCTCGGGGAGATAGATGAAGTCTTGTTTTCCAAACCGCCCAGCCA
>NZ_BSEF01000091.1:0-261 GCF_027925545.1 Sphingobium sp. BS19 | reverse complement strand
TCGTCGCCTTGGTGAGCCTTTACCTCACCAACTAGCTAATCCTACGCGGGCTCATCCCTGGGCGATAAATCTTTGGACTTACGTCATCATCCGGTATTAGCAGTCGTTTCCAACTGTTATTCCGAACCCAGGGGCAGATTCCCACGCGTTACGCACCCGTGCGCCACTAGACCCGAAGGTCTCGTTCGACTTGCATGTGTTAGGCATGCCGCCAGCGTTCGTTCTGAGCCAGGATCAAACTCTCAAGTTTGATGCTCAACC
>NZ_BSEF01000090.1:0-261 GCF_027925545.1 Sphingobium sp. BS19 | reverse complement strand
ATCTGGATGCGTGGGAGACGTTTGGCCGGGATTTTGGCTTCGTCTGCGAACGCGATACGACGGGTCTTTTTTTCCGGATGGATGAAAAACTCCGCCGGGTCCAATGCGTCCAGGGTCCGGCGGACGATATCGCATGGGTCGGTTGGGAAGTGGATAGCCTTGATGAATATCGAGCGCGGAAAGCCACGTTGCGTGCTGGCAATGTTGACGTCAGGGAAGGTGATGCCCAAGGGGCGGCATTGCGGGGTGTGGAGGAGTATT
>NZ_BSEF01000089.1:0-262 GCF_027925545.1 Sphingobium sp. BS19 | reverse complement strand
CCCCCCCCCCCCCCCCCCCCCCCCCCCCCCCCCCCCCCCCCCCCCCCCCCCCCCCCCCCCCCCCCCCCCCCCCCCCCCCCCCCCCCCCCCCCCCCCCCCCCCCCCCCCCCCCCCCCCCCCCCCCCCCCCCCACCCCCCCCCCCCCCCCCCCCCCCCCCCCCCCCCCCCCCCCCCCCCCCCCCCCCCCCCCCCCCCCCCCCCCCCCCCCCCCCCCCCCCCCCCCCCCCCCCCCCCCCCCCCCCCCCCCCCCCCCCCCCCCCCC
>NZ_BSEF01000088.1:0-439 GCF_027925545.1 Sphingobium sp. BS19 | reverse complement strand
CATGTTGCCATCATGACCGGCGACTACGCCGCCTCTGAGAAGTTCCTCTGCACCATGATCGGCGCACGCCTCTCCGATCACGTCCATCAACAACTGCCCGACGGCAGCGTTCTGAGCGTGGCTTTCATGCGCACGGGGCCCCGGCATCACTCGGTGGCTTATGTTGAGGGACCGATCGGCGGCACAAGCAAGCTGCATCATGTTGAAGTCACAGCGAACCGCATTGCCGACGTTGGCACTTCGTACGAGCGCCTCCAGGCGGCGGGCATCAGGATGGGAATAACGCTGGGTCAGCATCCGGAAATGGAAATGTCATTCTATGCGCAAAGCCCGTCGAACTTTCTCTTCGAACTCGGCTATACAGGGATCAGGATAGAGGATGAGGATGCATGGTCGCCTCGGGTCTATGATCGCATTAGCCTTTGGGGCCACACCTTCC
>NZ_BSEF01000087.1:0-442 GCF_027925545.1 Sphingobium sp. BS19 | reverse complement strand
CATGTTGCCATCATGACCGGCGACTACGCCGCCTCTGAGAAGTTCCTCTGCACCATGATCGGCGCACGCCTCTCCGATCACGTCCATCAACAACTGCCCGACGGCAGCGTTCTGAGCGTGGCTTTCATGCACACGGGGCTCCGGCATCACTCGGTGGCTTATGTTGAGGGACCGATCGGCGGCACAAGCAAGCTGCATCATGTTGAAGTCACAGCGAACCGCATTGCCGACGTTGGCACTTCGTACGAGCGCCTCCAGGCGGCGGGCATCAGGATGGGAATAACGCTGGGTCAGCATCCGAACGACATGGACATGTCATTCTATGCGCAAAGCCCGTCGAACTTTCTCTTCGAACTCGGCTATACAGGGATCAGGATAGAGGATGAGGATGCATGGTCGCCTCGGGTCTATGATCGCATTAGCCTTTGGGGCCACACCTTCC
>NZ_BSEF01000086.1:0-353 GCF_027925545.1 Sphingobium sp. BS19 | reverse complement strand
GCGGAGGGCCGCCCCGCCTTCGGCAACCCCGCCGCCTTTAACGGCAATGTGGAAGAGAGTTCGTGGATCTCTTTCACCGTCACGGTCAAGGACCCGCTGTTCCTGGAACTGATGGAGCGCTTCAGCGGCAGCGCGGCGGGTACCGGCGGGCTGATCACCTTCAAGCAATCGGCATGGCTGCTGACGCTGTCGATCTATCACCAGCCGTTCTTCCCGGGCCAGCCCGAGGGCGTCGCGGTGTGGTGGGGCTATGGCCTGTTCCATGATCGCGCGGGCGATTACGTCAAGAAACCGCTCGTCGAGTGCACCGGTGCGGAGATCCTCGAGGAAGTGCTGGGCCATTTGCACTTCAG
>NZ_BSEF01000085.1:0-385 GCF_027925545.1 Sphingobium sp. BS19 | reverse complement strand
CGCGGCGAGATTTTCGCCAGCGATTCGCAGGTTTTGTCGAGATCGTGATAGGTCAGGACCACCGATCCATCGTCGAAGACCGACGCGAATGAGATTTCCGGTCGGATATATTCCAGCCCGAATTTGCCGATCAGACCCAGTTCGTCTCGATTGATCAGCGGATTTGACTGGATCATGATATGGGCGGTGGAATGCAGATCGTGCCGGAAACCGGGAACCGTCACTTCGCGCGTAACCGCGCCGCCGCCGATCCAGGCATTGCGCTCCAACACCAGCACCTTCATTCCGGCCGCGGCAAGATAGGCTGCCGCCACCAGCGAGTTGTGTCCTGCGCCAGCCACGACGACATCGAAATCTGCGTTCATCCCTGCCCATCTCCCAATCG
>NZ_BSEF01000084.1:0-394 GCF_027925545.1 Sphingobium sp. BS19 | reverse complement strand
TTCCATCGACAGGTCCAATCCGGCATAGTGCTTCATGGCTGCTTCCTTCCTTCAGGATTTGACAACCAGAAGTGTGCGCCTCAACCGAGGTCCGAGGGAAGCAGCCACAATTACACGATGACTCATTGATTGATCCAGAATATAACGGTCGCGGCGATGCAGATGGCGGACATGAAGGTATGGGCGCAACGATCGTAGCGCGTGTGGATGCGCCGCCAGTCCTTGATCCTGCCGAACATATTCTCGACTTTGTGCCGCTGTCTCTAGAGCGCCGTGTCGTGTGGAATGGGCACTTTCCGGTTCCCTTTTGACGGGATGCAGGCCGTGATCTTGCGGTCGGCCAGTGCCGCGCGGAACCAGTCGGCGTCATAGCCCTTGTCGCCCAGCAGGACCT
>NZ_BSEF01000083.1:0-483 GCF_027925545.1 Sphingobium sp. BS19 | reverse complement strand
TTTTTCTTGACATAATGAACCATATAGGTTATATGCCACAGCACTTCCTATCTGTCTGGCCAGATATACGGGAAAGAAAGGTCCTGTTCGGCATAAGCGGCAACGCAACTGTCGGGCAGGAGCGGTCGGCGCGGAACCATCCGGATTTACAGGATATCCGCAACCGGCTTCGGTTCAGCAACACAGTCTGTAGGGGCGTTGCTGGGGCGTGCTACATATAGGGACAGGAGAACGGGGGACGGCCCTGTTTCGTCTGATCGTTCCGCGTAGCGTACCGCAGTGGCCAACCATAATTGCCTCCCCCCGAAAGGGAACAGCAGACTCAGCCGAAGCCACCCCTATAAAGCCTCGATGCTTTATAGACACTACCGTTACCAAGTCGTCGAGCACCGGGTGACCGAGGCAAGGACGCGCCGACCGTCAACTTTCTGCATGTGCACCGCACAAAGCGCTCCCGCGCGCCCGTTGGAGAAAATCCAACAC
>NZ_BSEF01000082.1:0-670 GCF_027925545.1 Sphingobium sp. BS19 | reverse complement strand
GGACAGAACTGACGATCGAGTATGTTTGCCGCGACCGGATGAGCATGCCGGGAGTCAGTGGTGCATACCCTGAAACGCTTGTGCTGCAAGGCCCAGAGCCCCTCGCGCTGCATGAGCCGAGCGATCTGGTTTATGCCGCAAACGTGGCCATTTTCATGCAGTTCACGGTAGATCCTGGGGCTGCCATAGACCCTGAAATTAAGGTCAAAGGCGTCCTTGACGTGCTGAGCCAGCTGCCGGGATTGTTGAGTGCGCCGGCTCGGCCGACGACTTAAATGAGCATAAAAACCACTCGTCGATACGCCCAGCATTCGGCATAGCATGGTGACGGGAAAGTAGATCTTCTGCGCCGCAATGAAGGAATACTTCAGTGCGATTCCCTCGCGAAGAAGACTGCCGCCTTTTTTAGGATTTCCTTTTCCTGTCGCAGGATCTGGTTCTCCCGGCGTAGCCGTTGAAGCTCTTCCTGCTCGGAGGTTTGCAGGGTGCCGGTCAACGAAGTCGTGCCATGCGCCCGGGCCTTGGCGACCCAGCGGGTCAAGGAGCTTTCACCGACATCGAGGTCGCGCGCTACCTGAGCAACAGGTAGCTCGTGCTCGATGACGAGTTGAACAGCATCCTGCTTGAACTGCGCAGTGAACTGGCGTCTAACTTTTTTCTCAGTCATGGG
>NZ_BSEF01000081.1:0-787 GCF_027925545.1 Sphingobium sp. BS19 | reverse complement strand
GCCCGATCACGGATACGCTGGGTTTTCGCGTTGCGGTCACCGGTCTGAACTCCGACGACTGGCAGAAGAGCTACACGCGCGACGACACCAACGGCCATCAGTCTTATATGGCAGGACGGCTGCTGCTGGACTGGAAGCCCACGGACACCGTCAAGCTGGCGTTGAACCTGAACGGCTGGATCGACAAGTCGCAGCCCCAGGCGCAGCAGCTCGTGGTCGTGAGCGAGCAGGTTCCGGCCTATTCCAATCCCGCGCAGCATAACTATCCCTTCCCGCCGAATAATCCTCGCGCCGCGGACTGGTCCAACCAGGTTCTCGATCCCAGTCTGGGGGTGGTCGATCCGGTGACGGCGAGACCGCGCCGGGGACGGCGAAGCTTGGGGATTTCGATCCTTTCAGCAATCGCAAATTCTATCAGGCGTCGCTGCGGCTTGACGTTGATTTGACGGACAGCATCGCGCTGACGTCCATCACATCCTATGATGATTTCAGGCAGCGGCAGCGCACTGATGGCGATGGCATGAACCTTGCCAGTTTCGATCTGCAGAAATCCGACGGCTATATTCACTCGTTCAACCAGGAGTTGCGGATCGCGAGCAGCGCGAGCGGGCCGCTCCGCTGGATGGTGGGCGGCAACTATGAGAAAAGCACCACCTATGCCGATTCCGATGAAGTCGCCCCCCGTTTCCGGGATGATTACGCCCCCTGATTCCGAGATGAAGTCGCCCCCTCGGAAGCGGGGCCTTTCGGCAATGCTCGTTGTTGTGTCGTTCGCGGCTGCCGTCAA
>NZ_BSEF01000080.1:0-833 GCF_027925545.1 Sphingobium sp. BS19 | reverse complement strand
GGTGTGGCTTGTGGCATTTTTTGCCTCGTTGCAGGATTGGCTTCGACACCCATTTTCCTACTATAAAGCAACTGCTTAGGCCACTCCCGCCAACCCTTCTAACTAAGCACGGTGAATAAGACGGGCTAGGATGACCATTCCTTGAACTGGTAATCGCTTGTTACGGAACTGTTGTAAGCGCCGACGGAAGGCGGCATTGACGCGAAGCGGCTAGCGTGTCGGCAAGGGCTTCGGCGCTTACCTTCCTCGCGGTAGATGCGCAGCAGCTGGACGCCTCGAAAAACTGTGGCCTTTGATGGGTAGATTTGATGCACTTCGCCGACGATGTGGTGGAGGTGATAATGGCAGGTCAGCCGGGTTTCTTCGATCTTTCATACCGGTACGAAGCGCTGAGTGCGGCAGGCGATCCGCTGGAGCGGTTGGGGGCTGTCGTGGATTTCGAGGTTTTCCGGAGTCCGTTGATTGTGGCGTTGCGACGTAACGTTCGCAGCAAGGGCGGTCGGCCGCCGTTCGACCCGGTGCTCATGTTCAAGATCCTGGTTCTGCAGGCGCTTTACTCGTTGTCGGACGAGGCCACCGAGTTCCAGATCAAGGACCGCCTTTCGTTCCAGCGGTTTCTGGGACTTGGCCTTGACGGCACGGTGCCCGATGCGACCACCGTGTGGCTGCTCCGGGAACGGCTCGTGCAGGCCAAGGCGATCGACCGGTTATTCGCCCGCTTCGATGCGGCGCTCAAGGATCGGGGCTATCTGGCGATGGGTGGGCAGATCATCGACGCCACGGTCGTGCCAGCACCCAAGCAACGCAATACCGAAGCCGAAAAGGTCGCAATC
>NZ_BSEF01000079.1:0-921 GCF_027925545.1 Sphingobium sp. BS19 | reverse complement strand
ACGTCTCCCACGCATCCAGATCGGAAACCTCGAGACCAAAATATCCTGTTTTTATTGCCATCATCACTCTCCCAATCATCCGTCGGTTAAATTCGTGTCCAGATCACACCATCAAATCCTGATTTTCTCCGGTGAGGACAAATCTGGCGAAATTTACTGAGCTTTTTTGCGGGTTAACAAAAAGATGATTTGATCCGGTATTTATGTCCCGGAAATATCTTTGCATCTGGCAATTGCGGTTGAATATCGAACCGCCGGAATTGGCCGTTAGCAAATTGACCGCGTCACGGCATTGCTTGACGATGTTGGCGGCATCCCATTTGTAAAAGACCCGCCGGTCAAGCGGCACATCCTCACCGCGCACCGCGAAGTCGGCCATCTCGTCGGCATCCCGGTTCAGCCGGAGATGTGCGCCGTCCAGAAGAGAATGGGCTTCTGCCAATACCTGCTGCGCCAAGGCGTCTTCCTTGAAGCCTGCCCCGGTATAAGCGCTCGTGCGCTTGCCTATGTAATCGAGGTAAAAATCGAATGCGCCATCGGCCATTCCCACCAATACGCTGGCCAAGGCCAAAGCGAACACGCAGCCGAAAGGCATTTTGTATGTGTCCGCGGTGAACGTCGCACGACCGGGTTCCGCTAACGCATAGCCTTCATTGATATTGTGAACGCGATAAGAGGGAACAAACGCGCTTTTAACAATGATGTCCTTGCTCCCAGTGCCGGACAGTCCGGCTGAATCCCACGACGATTGGACAATTTCGTAATCGCCAGGCGCCACCACCAAGGCAAGATGATTGGTTTCTCCGTTCTCCATTTCAACAAGAGCACCAAGGATAACCCAGGTCGCGTGGTCGCAGCCACTTGACCAGGACCAGCGGCCTTCGACGGCATAGCCGCCCTCCACGCGCCTCGCCTTTCCGA
>NZ_BSEF01000078.1:0-953 GCF_027925545.1 Sphingobium sp. BS19 | reverse complement strand
GCTTTTTCTGATAGTCGTAAGAACAATATTGGCTGCCACGATCCGAATGAAAAAAGCAGCCTTCCGGAGGCTGGCGCAGGCGCACCGCCATATCCAGCGCTCTGATCGCCAAGTCCTTCTTCATTCTGTCACTGACTGCCCAGCCCACGACGCGACGGCTATGCAGGTCGAGAATGACGGCAAGGTAGAGCCAGCCCTCCGACGTCCAGATATAAGTAATGTCGCCCGCCCATTTCCGATTGGGAGCATCGGCGGCAAAATCACCGTCCAACCAGTTTGCCGCGACACCCAAGCGATGGTGACTGTCCGTCGTAACCTTGTGCTTGCGCGTGCGGACTGGCTTGATCCCGTTGATCTTCATCAGGCGCCCGACCCGGCGCTCGCCAACGGCGAGGCCGACCTCCTTGAGTTCCATTGTCATCCTCGGACGACCATAGCTGCCAAGGCTGAGGCGATACTGTTCCCGGATATGTGCCAGCACTTTCATATCCGTGCGCGCACGTTGGCTGATCGGTCGCGAGCGCCAGGATCGATAGCCGCGCTCACTGACAAGCATGACACGGCAGAGCAGTTCGACGGGCCACCGGTGCCGCCAGCTATGCACAAAAGCGAACTTCACGGCCTTTGGCTCGCGAAGAACTGCGTGGCCTTTTTTAGTACTTCCCTCTCCTCCCGCAGCACACGGTTCTCAAGGCGAAGGCGTTCATTCTCACGTGCCAGATCTGCCTGCGGCGCTGAAACCAGATCACTGGGCCGATACTGCGACACCCACTTGCCCAGCGTCGACTTCCCTATCCCCAAATCCGATGCGACCCGGTCGCGAGGCAATCCGCTGGTCAGCGCAATCCGCACCGCCTCCTGCTTGAACTCTTCTGTATGCTTGATCATCTCGTCGGTCTCCTGTTGCGAGCTCTAATCGCTCAGGTGACCGGCGCAAATCCGTTACAAGTCCA
>NZ_BSEF01000077.1:0-1430 GCF_027925545.1 Sphingobium sp. BS19 | reverse complement strand
GCATGAAAGCCACGCTCAGAACGCTGCCGTCGGGCAGTTGTTGATGGACGTGATCGGAGAGGCGTGCGCCGATCATGGTGCAGAGGAACTTCTCAGAGGCGGCGTAGTCGCCGGTCATGATGGCAACATGGCCTATGCCCATCGCGCCGGTCTCAAAACCGCCGAGAATATGAGGAGATTCGAACGTGCCGCCGTCATGGAGACCATGCGCGATCTCAAACCTGACGCCGTTGGGATCAAGGAAATGAAAATACTCCTCCACACCCCGCAATGCCGCCCCTTGGGCATCACCTTCCCTGACGTCAACATTGCCAGCACGCAACGTGGCTTTCCGCGCTCGATATTCATCAAGGCTATCCACTTCCCAACCGACCCATGCAATATCGTCCGCCGGACCCTGGACGCATTGGACCCGGCGGAGTTTTTCATCCATCCGGAAAAAAAGACCCGTCGTATCGCGTTCGCAGACGAAGCCAAAATCCCGGCCAAACGTCTCCCACGCATCCAGATCGGAAACCTCGAGACCAAAATATCCTGTTTTTATTGCCATCATCACTCTCCCAATCATCCGTCGGTTAAATTCGTGTCCAGATCACACCATCAAATCCTGATTTTCTCCAGTGAGGACAAATCTGGCGAAGTTTACCGAGCTTTTTTGGGGGTTAACAAAAAGGTGGTTTGATCCGGTATTTATGTCCCGGAAATATCTTTGCATCTGGCTATTGCGGTTGAATATCGAACCGCCGGAATTGGCCGTCAGCAGATTAACTGCATCACGACATTGCTTGACGATATTTGCAGCATCCCATTTGTAAAAGACCCGCCGGTCGAGCGGAACGTCCTCGCCGCGCATCGCGAAGTCGGCCATCTCGTCCGCATCCCGGTTTAGCCGAAGATGCGCCCCATCCAGAAGAGAATGGGCTTCTGCCAATACCTGCTGCGCAAGGGCGTCTTCCTTGAAGCCCGCCCCAGTATAAGCGCTCGTGCGCTTGCCTATATAATCGAGGTAAAAATCGAATGCGCCATCTGCCATTCCCACCAATACGCTGGCCAACGTCAACGCGAATACGCTGCCGAAGGGCAATTTGTACGTGTCTGCGGTGAACGTCGCACGACCAGGCTCCGCCAACACATAGCCGTCATTGATATTGTGAACACGATACGTGGGAACAAACGCGCCTTTGACAATGATATCCTTACTCCCAGTTCCGGAAAGACCAGCTGAATCCCATGACGATTGGACAATCTCGTAATCGCCTGGCGCCACCACCAAGGCAAGGTGATTGGTTTCTCCGTTCTCCATTTCAACAAGAGCACCAAGGATAACCCAGGTCGCGTGGTCGCAGCCACTTGACCAGGACCAGCGGCCTTCGACGGCATAGCCGCCCTCCACGCGCCTCGCCTTTCCGAATGGTGCGTAGGAGGAGGAA
>NZ_BSEF01000076.1:0-1165 GCF_027925545.1 Sphingobium sp. BS19 | reverse complement strand
CTAGTCACGTGAATCCGAAGTTCGGCTCATTGTTTTTTGACAGAAGCGTTTGACGGAGGCGAGGATCTCGTCTGCGGATTTGACCCACTTGTAGGGTTTGGGGTTTTCATTGTGTGCTTTGATGAAGGCGGCGATGTCGGCTTCGAGTTCGGCCGTGGATCGATGGACGCCGCGTTGCAGCTGCTTGCGCGTCAGCTCTGCAAACCACCGTTCGACCTGATTGATCCAGGACGCCGATGTTGGCGTGAAGTGAACATGCCAATGCGGGCGGCGCGCCAGCCAGGCCTTGATCTTCGGCGTCTTGTGGGTGGCATAGTTGTCCATCACGAGGTGGACGTCCGGCCCCTCGGGCATTGCGGCGTCGATCCGCTTGAGAAAATCGAGGAACTCGGTGGCTCGGTGGCGTTTGTAGCACTTGCCGATCACGGCGCCGGTGGCGATGTCGAGCGCGGCAAACAGAGACGTCGTGCCATTGCGGATATAGGTATGGGTGCGTCGCTCAGGCACGCCCGGTGCCATCGGCAAGACCGGTTGCTCACGATCCAGCGCCTGGATCTGGGATTTTTCGTCCACGCACAGCACGACCGCCCGGTTCGGCGGAGACATGTAGAGGCCGACAATGTCCTGGACCTTGTCGACGAATAGCGGGTCCGTGGACAGCTTGAACGTCTCGGACCGGTGCGGTTGCAGGCCAAATGCACCCCAGATCCGGCGGATGGTAGTGTGCGACAGCCCCGCTTCGGCTGCCATGGAACGGATCGACCAATGCGTGGCATCCTTCGGAGTGGTGTTCAGCGTGCGCTCGATCACCTGAGCAACCTGCGCATCCGACACTGTACGTGGGCGACCTGCACGATATTCGTCGGTCAGCCCTTCAATGCCATCCTGCACGAACCGCCGCCGCCATTTGCCGACCGTGTGCTCGTGGACACCGAGGCGTTGGGCAACTTCCTTGCTCTGCAGTCCCTCTGCACACAGCAGAACCATCCGGCATCGATCCGAGAGCGACCGCGGCGCTTTGTGCCGCCGGACTTGGGCTTCGAGAAACGTCCGGTCCTCGCCACTCAATACGACCAAATCTGCCTGTCTACCCGCCACCATCAACGCTCCCACCTGTCTGACAAGAGCATATACAATGATGCTTACTTCAGTTCCAGATGACTAG
>NZ_BSEF01000075.1:0-1236 GCF_027925545.1 Sphingobium sp. BS19 | reverse complement strand
TGCACTGCTACCCAACCTTGGACCGCTTGGGTCTGGAGTTTTCCGCCTCGCTCAGATCCGGTGGGCGGGTTGCACCGGGTGAGTTTGCCAGCATGATCGGGGGGATATTCCCGATCGCGCTGTGCGGTCGCTCTTCGTTGTAGTGTCTACGCCAGCCCTCCAGCTTTTCGCAAGCATCTTCCAGCGACAGGAACCAGTGAGCGTTCAGGCATTCGCTGCGCAGCTTGCTGTTGAACGCCTCGATGAACGCATTGTCTGTGGGCTTACCAGGGCGAGAGAAGTCCAGGATCACACCGCGCTGGTAAGCCCACAGATCCATGTCGCGGGAGATGAACTCGCTGCCATTGTCCACCCTGATCGTTTTCGGATAGCCGATCTCCCTGCATGCCCGATCCAGAGCCGCGACCACGTCCGCGCCGCGATAGCTGAACCGGGGATCGACCACCGGCGATAGCCGGGAGTAGGTATCGACCACGGTCAGGATGCGCAGCTTGCGGCCCGTCGCCAGCTGGTCGTGAACGAAGTCCATCGCCCAGACATCGTTCGGTCGGATTGCAGGAGCACGGTCTTCGCGCAACTTCGCCTTGACCCGCCGCTTGGGCGTCTTGTTGCGCAGCTGCAGGCCCAACTCCCTGTAAAGCCGATAGACCTTCTTCATGTTCACGGACCAGCCATCGCGGCGCAGGATGTAATACACCCGCCGGTAGCCATAGCGGACGTGCGTCTCGCAGATCTCCTTGATGCGCTTCTTCAGGAAGGCCGGATCGGTGCGGCGGGACTGGTAATGATAGGTCGAACGATCGAAGTGCAGGGCGGCACACGCCCTGCGGATCGTAACCTGCCAGTCCTGCCGAACCGCGTCGATAATCTCGCGCTTGCGATCCGGCCTCAGAGCTTTCGTTTGATAACATCCTGCAGCATCTCGCGATCCAGCGTCAGGTCCGCCACGATCCGCTTAAGCCGGCTGTTCTCGTCCTCCAGCTCGCGCAGCCGCCGCATCTCCGATGGCAGCAGCCCCGCGTATTTCTTCTTCCAGTTGAAGTAGGTCGCCTGGCTGATCCCTGCCTTGCGGCAGACCTCAGCGACGGGCGTGCCTTCCTCGCCCTGCTTGATGACGAACGCCTTCTGCGCGTCCGTGAACTTCGATGCCTTCACACCAAACCTCCTTGCCCAGCCAAGGAAACCTACGGCGGAAAACTCTATCCGCAAATGGTCCAATTCTCAGGTGGCAGAGCA
>NZ_BSEF01000074.1:0-1236 GCF_027925545.1 Sphingobium sp. BS19 | reverse complement strand
ATGCAGCGGGTTCGCCACAAACATGGCCTCACCATAACAGCGCGGATGTCTGGCGATCTCCTCATTGCCACATAGGATGACCACCGTGTCGACGAAGCCCTTCACCATGACATCCTGGAAGCCATACCGGGTTGGCACCGAGTAGTCGTTGGTCCGGTAGCGCACCAGGGCGGTCGACGATACGCGAGCAGCCCTGGTCTCACACGGCTCGAGCTGCCCTGCTGGCAATGCCCGCATCACCGCCAGATCGGCCAGGAGCCGTGCGCCGATCGTCTCGCTATGTCGGCCAGCCCGCTCTTCCTGACGGGCCCGGCAGCGACTCAACAGCTCATCATTGAAGTCATCGAAGCTGGGCGCATGTGGGATCGGCACCATGAAGTGCGATCGGGCGTGCTTGACCAAGCCTTCGACCTTCCCCTTGTCGTTCCCCTTTCCAGGCCGACCAAAGCGATCGGTGAAAAGGTAATGGCTGACGAGCCCGGTGAACGCGCGTGTTCGCTCGCGCTTCCCATCACCGCAGATCCTGGCAACCGCGATCTTCGTGTTATCGTAAAGGATCGACAGCGGCACACCGCCGAAGAAGGCGAACGCCGATACATGCCCATCCAAAAACGCCTCGGTTGTCTCCGCTGGATAGGCCTTCACAAAGCAGGCATCCGATTGCGGCAGGTCCATGCAGAAGAAGTGCATCTTCCGGCGGACACCATCGATCACGCCCACCGCTTCGCCAAAATCCACCTGAGCATGTCCTGGCGGGTGCGCCAGCGGCACGAACGTCTCGCGTCCCCGCGCTCGGCACAGCCGGACATAATCCTTTACAACAGTGTAGCCGCCACCAAAGCCATGCTCGTCGCGCAGACGTTCAAATATCCGTTTCGCGCTGTGCCGCTGCTTCACAGGCGCAATGCGATCCGCTGCCAGGACCGCGTCAATCACTGGCAGCAGCGGCCCCAACTTCGGCTTCGCCACAGGCTTGGTCCGCGTGTAGCCCGGCGGCAGCGAGAACCGGCACATCTTCGATATCGTCTCGCGGCTTAGTCCAAAGACCTTCGCGGCCTCGCGCTGGCTATTACCTTCGACAAAAACAAAGTGCCGAACGGCGGCGTAGCTCTCCACGGCAAACATCCCCGGCCACCCCCCTTAAAAGGAGCAACCTATCCAATGGCTGGTTTTTAAACCGCCACGCTCAGCAAATCGCTGGCGTTCCATTGGCCTGGTTTGTCACCGCCCTCTACA
>NZ_BSEF01000073.1:0-1266 GCF_027925545.1 Sphingobium sp. BS19 | reverse complement strand
TGATCTGCCCCCTTCTGAGTGGTCCAGAATCTCTGTTATTTTGGATTATGAAGGAGTTTGGAAATGGGCAAGAGGCACAAGCCGGAAGAGATTATCGGCAAGCTGCGTGAGGCTGAGATCGTGTTGGCGCAGGGCGGGACGACAGCGGATGCGTGTCGGCGGATCGCGGTGGCCGAGCAGACTTATTATCGCTGGCGCAAGGAATATGGGGGTCTGAAGACGGACCAGGCGCGGCGCATGAAGGATCTTGAGAAGGAGAATCTCCGGCTCAGGCGAGCGATCTCTGACCTGACGCTCGACAAGTTGATCCTCCAGGAGGCAGCCCGGGGAAACTTCTGAGCCCTGCGCGGCGAAGGCGCTGCATCGATCATGTACGAACCGAGCTGGCAGTATCCGAACGACGGGTCTGCCGGGTGCTTGGCCAGCATCGATCGACACAGCGCAAGGTGCCGCGCGGGGCCGATGACGAAGATGCGCTCACTGAGGACATCGTGGCACTGGCGCGCCAATATGGTCGCTATGGCTATCGCCGGATTACGGCTTTGCTGCGCGATGCGGGATGGACGGTGAACCGCAAGCGGGTCGAACGCATCTGGCGGCGCGAGGGCCTGAAGGTGCCGCAGAAGCAACCCAAGCGGGGCCGGTTATGGCTGAACGATGGCTCATGCATCCGGCTGCGCCCTGAATATCCGGGGCACGTCTGGGCATACGACTTCGTGGAAGGCCGGACACATGATGGCCGCAAGTTCCGCATCTTGACGATCATCGATGAAGCCAGCCGTGAATGCCTCGCCCTGATCGTGGCGCGACAGCTCAAACACGAAGACGTGCTGGCGGCCCTGGCCGACCTGTTCATCGCGCGTGGGCCACCTGCCAATATCCGGTCCGATAATGGCAGCGAATTTATCGCGACGGCAGTCCAGAAATGGCTGGCGCAGGTCGGTGTGACGACGCTCTACATCACCCCGGCCTCGCCATGGGAGAACGGCTACAACGAGAGCTTCAATGGGTCGCTTCGTGACGAGCTGCTCAATGGCGAGATCTTCTACAGCCTCGCCGAGGCAAAAGTGCTGATCGAAGCCTGGCGGCGGCACTACAACACGATCCGCCCCCACAGCAGCCTCGGCTACCGACCGCCGGCTCCGGAAACGGCTTCTCCGCCATTACCGCCCTCCGGTTCCGCTTCGCTCCACCTCCAGGCGGCAATGGCAACGGAGGCGATAATGCACTAACAATCAGCACGGACCACTCAGTGGGGGCCGGTCA
>NZ_BSEF01000072.1:0-1271 GCF_027925545.1 Sphingobium sp. BS19 | reverse complement strand
CTGATCTGCCCCCTGCGGAGTGGCCCAGAGACTATGATAGTCTGGACCACGAAAGGGACATCGAATGCCAAGCAAGAAGCACAAGCCGGAAGAGATTATCGGCAAGCTGCGTGAAGTTGAGATCGTGCTGGCGCAGGGTGCATCGACCGCCGAAGCATGCCGCCGGATCGCGGTTAGCGAACAGACCTACTACCGCTGGCGCAAGGAATATGGCGGGCTGAAGACCGATCAGGCACGGCGGATGAAGGATCTGGAGAAGGAGAACCAGCGGCTGCGGCGTGCGATCTCCGACCTCACATTGGACAAGCTGATCCTGCAGGAGGCGGCCAAGGGAAACTTCTAAGCCCCGCGCGGCGGCGACGCTGCATCGATCATGTTCGACGAGAGCTTCCGGTGTCCGAACGACGGATCTGCCGGGTGCTGGGCCAGCATCGATCGACGCAGCGCAAAGTCCCGCGCGGGGCAGATGACGAACAGGCGCTCACGGAGGACATCATCGCGCTGGCAAAGCAATATGGTCGCTACGGCTATCGCCGGGTGACGGCATTGCTGTGCCATGCAGGATGGACGGTGAATCATAAACGGGTCGAGCGCATCTGGCGGCGTGAGGGGCTGAAGGTCCCGCAACGTCAGCCAAAACGTGGCAGGCTCTGGCTCAACGACGGATCATGTATCCGCCTGCGGCCGGAGTATCCGGGACATGTATGGGCCTACGACTTCGTTGAAGGTCGCACGCATGACGGCCGCAAGTTCCGCATTCTGACGATCATCGACGAGGCCAGCAGGGAATGCCTGGCGCTCATCGTCGCGCGACAGCTCAAGCATGAGGATGTGCTGGCAGCCTTGGCGGACCTGTTCGTCTCGCGCGGCCCGCCAGCCAATATCCGGTCCGACAATGGCAGCGAGTTTATCGCGACGGCCGTCCAGCAATGGCTGGGGCAGATCGGCGTGAAGACGCTCTACATCGCACCGGGATCACCATGGGAGAATGGCTATAATGAAAGCTTCAACGGGTCGCTTCGCGACGAACTGCTCAATGGCGAGATCTTCTACAGCCTCGCCGAAGCCAAGGTGCTGATCGAAGCCTGGCGGCGGCATTACAACACCGTGCGCCCGCACAGCAGCCTGGGTTACCGACCGCCGGCACCAGAAACGGCCTCACCGCCATATCCGGCCTCCGGTTCCGCTTCGCTCCACCTCCGTCCGGATATGGCGGCGATGAGCTTAATGCACTAACAAACCAATCGGTCCACTCGGTGGGGGCAGATCAG
>NZ_BSEF01000071.1:0-1286 GCF_027925545.1 Sphingobium sp. BS19 | reverse complement strand
TATTCAGCCCGCGGGCTGGCCAGAAACGCAACGATGTCCGCGATGTTCTCCGGTTTGCCGAAGCGCGGTGCCCCAGCGATCTTCAGCAGTTTGGCGCGAGCCTCATCCTCGGGCATCTGCATGGCTTTGAGCACGCCTGCCAGACGGTCGGTTTCAATCGTACTGGGATTGACGGCATTGACCCTGATCCCAACTTCTGTTCCCGCTTCGGCCATTGCCTTTGTGAAGGCGTACAAGCCTGCATTGGAGGTTGCGGCGATTGTGTAGATTGCCTCAGGCGTGCGCGCGGACACGCCAATGACGTTAATGATGTTGCCCAGCGATTTCTCGAGCAGCGGCCATGCCGCGCGCGTCATCCGGACAGTGCCGAAAAACTTCAGGGCAAAGCCATCAATCCAGTCCTGCTCGGTCAGGTCAAAAAAATTGCCGCGCTTGACATTGCCTGCATTGTTCACCAGAACGTCGAGCTGGCCGAACCTGGCCTCCACAGCTTCAATAGCGGCTAGCGTACCCTCGACGGTCGACAGATCGGCCGGATGATGGACAACTGTCCTGCCCGTTCGTGCAGCCACCTCGGAGAGGCTTCTGCTCTCGTCGCTTTCCGATACGGATACAGCCATGACATCGCACCCTTCGGCTGCCAGCCGTTCTACGATGGCTCGCCCGATGCCGCGGCTCCCGCCTGTCACCAGCGCTACTTTCCCGGTGAGATCAAGTTCCACGGAGCACCTCCCCCTCAACAGCGTTCACGTCAAAAATCCAAGCACAAGCCTGTTGAATTCCTCGGCACGTTCCCATTGCGCCCAATGCCCCGTCTTGCCAAAAATGTGGAGCCTGACATCGTTTATCTGGTTGAGCATCGCCCAGGCATTGTCCATCGGCACGGTACGATCATCCCGCCCCCAGATAATCAGGGTTGGCTGCTGCACCTGATCATACTGCTTCCATAGCGGCTCCATCACCGGCAGACGCCTGGGATTGAATGGCCAGCTATCCTTGAGGCCTGGCTGGATGCTGGACGCAAGCCGCTCTTCAAAGAGTTCCTGAGTTATCATCGTGCGGTCATGCACCATGCAATCGAGAAATCCTGTTAGCTTCTCCCGTGTGGGGCCATCGCCCTCATAATAGCTGAAAAGGTGCTTTACACCCTCACTGGGACGCGGCGTATAGATCTGCAAACCGCCGCCCGGCCCCATAAGTACGAGGCGATCGGCACGTTCGGGCGTGTCCAGCGCCAGCTTCAGGGTTGTGGCACCGCCCAGTGAATTCCCGATGATATGCGCCTT
>NZ_BSEF01000070.1:0-1346 GCF_027925545.1 Sphingobium sp. BS19 | reverse complement strand
CGGCGATGTAGAGCAAGGCATTCAGGACTTCGCGCATGTCCGTCCTGCGGCGCCGGCCTCCGCGCTTGGCTGGTGGGATGAAGGGAGCCACCAACGACCATTCCCGCTCCGTCATATCACTGGAATAGCGCAATCCTTTCCGGCTATGCTCCTGCCGGGCAATACCAGTCCATGCCATCGATCACTCCATCTCTTCGCAAGGACGGCGTGAACCATAACATGCTGGTATTGCTCAACATCTTTCGAGGCGGGCTCTCAGGCTGGCAAAATATGCCAATCGGCGAAGGTCTTCATGTGGAAGACCCTTGTGAAATCAGTTTGAAATTCGCGATACTTCGCGGATCCACTCGTCGATTTCAGCTTCAACCCAAACTGCGCATTTCGGCCCCAGCGATCGCGATCTCGGGAACCGCCCCTCGCTCATACGCTGATAGATGGCGGAACGGCGCAGTCCGACGCGGGCGATCACTTCCGGCAGGCGCAAAAGCCTCGCCGGCGGCGCTGCTTCGGGCGGTTGCGGCGTGTGCATTTCATCTGGCATTGTTGATCTCATTTGCTTGGGTTCGGTCCCCTCCGAACTCTCAGGCTACCGTGGCAGTGACATCGTGATGTCTCGGCCCACGAAATCATCGATGTGCTTGGCAAGCATTCGTGCCACGAGCTGTGAGGTGCCGTTGGCCCACCGAGGCCGCAGATCCTCAATCCGCCGTCCCAGGGTCCGCTGAAGGTGGACTGGGAGGCTGGTGAAGAACTCTTCGAGAAATTCGCCCATCTCGCCATGCATCCACTCGCAAGCGAGCTCTTCTTGCCCGGCAAGAGCAAGGATCATGGTCGCGCGGGGGTGCGCTCCACAGGCGGCGAGCACAAGTGCCGCTTCGTCGAGCCCGATAGGCCGCTCGCCACGCGCTACGCGAAGCAGGGTCTCGCGGTGCATCCCACATTCACTGGCAATCCTATGGCGGGGTTTGCCGCCGGCATCGATCGCATGGGCGAGCACGCGAGCCAGACTTTGATTAGCCGGTCTGGCAACGGTGGTTGGATGGTGCATGGCTGTCTCCTTGCATCTGCACTGATGCGATTCGCAGGCATATCGCGAAGCATCCCATGTAGGAAAACGAAAAGAACATACATGGAACTTCTCGTTTAAAGGCGAATGAGTTCCTCTATCCGAGTCGTCGCCAAATCCCGGCTGCCGTGACGGCGTTCACCGACACACTGTCCGTCGTCAGAACATTTGGCACAACTCGCGGCGTAAATTAGCGGAGTGCGGGCCTCGTCCTGGGGTTGATATTAAGCGGCGATCTTGCGGTGGAGCAAGCGGCGATGTTCGATGGTCTTCCGTTTGA
>NZ_BSEF01000069.1:0-1500 GCF_027925545.1 Sphingobium sp. BS19 | reverse complement strand
GCCAACCCGGTATGGCTTCCAGGATGTCATGGTGAAGGGCTTCGTCGACACGGTGGTCATCCTATGTGGCAATGAGGAGATCGCCAGACATCCGCGCTGTTATGGTGAGGCCATGTTTGTGGCGAACCCGCTGCATTATCTGGCGCTAATCGAGACCAAGCCCAATGCGCTCGATCAGGCCGCCGCGTTGCAGGACTGGGCCCTTCCGCAAGCGTTCCAGCATATGCGTCACCTCCTTGAGGCGCGTATGGGCAACAAGGGCAAGCGCGAGTTCATCCAGATCCTGCGCCTGTTGGAGGCGATACCGATGGAGATCGTCACCTTCGCGGTGAACGAGGCGATCTGTATCGGTGCAATCGGCTTCGATGCGGTCAAGCAGATCGCGCTGGCGCGCATCGAACGACGGCCCGCCCGCCTGGACCTGGCAGCCTATCCCCATCTGCCGAAAATGGACGTGAAGACGACGCGTGCCGCCGACTATGCCGCGCTCGTGCCCCAAACATCTCAGGAGTTGGCGGCATGAACCAGGTCGCAGAGGACAAGATGCCGACCGGCACCATGGCGGGGACGCCGCAGGTCCTGCTCGCGCATCATCTCAAGCAGCTCAAACTTCCTACAGTGCTACGGGAATATGAGAAGCTGGCCCGTGAATGCGCACGCGACGGGGTTGATCATAGCCGATACCTGCTGCGGCTCATCGAACTTGAGCTGATCGATCGTGAGCGCCGCACTGTGGAGCGCCGGATCCGGGCTGCGCGGTTCCCGGCGGTGAAAAGCTTCGACACGTTCGACTTCACGGCCATTCCAGGCCTCAACAAAATGCTCGTGCTGGAGCTGGCCCGCTGCGAATACATCCTGCGGCGGGAGAATATCATCGCGCTGGGCAATAGCGGCACCGGCAAGACACATGTAGCGCTCGCGCTGGGACTGGCAGCTTGCCAGAAAGGCTTCACGGTCGCGTTCACGACCGCCGCTGCCCTGGTCAACCAGTTGATGGAGGCGAGGGACGAAAAGCGACTGCTCAAGATGCAGCGCGATCTTGCGGCGGTGAAGCTGCTGATCGTTGATGAACTGGGCTATGTTCCCCTCTCGCCCACAGGCGCTGAACTGCTGTTCGAGACCTTCTCGCAGCGCTATGAGCGGGGATCAACGATCGTCACATCCAACCTGCCGTTCGAGGACTGGACGCAGGTCCTGGGATCCGAGCGGCTCACCGGCGCGCTGCTCGATCGGCTCACGCACCACGTCAGCATCCTGGCCATGAACGGCGATAGCTACCGCCTTAAGCAGTCCGCCCGCCGCCGTGCTGCCGGGGCGGAGCAAAACCAGGCCACCCAGGTTGTCGACCCGGACACTGGCGAGATCACCGCCACCTGATCAATGACGACAACGATATGAAGAGGGCCCCGATCGGGGCCCTCTTCATATCGTTAGGCCCGCATCAACAGTGGCCTGCTTTTACTCCGCCCCGGTGGCCTGGAATCTGACCGCCGTTGACAC
>NZ_BSEF01000068.1:0-1520 GCF_027925545.1 Sphingobium sp. BS19 | reverse complement strand
TGTCCGTCGTCAGAACATTTGGCACAACTCGCGGCGTAAATTAGCGGAGTGCGGGCCTCGTCCTGGGGTTGATATTAAGCGGCGATCTTGCGGTGGAGCAAGCGGCGATGTTCGATGGTCTTCCGTTTGATCCTTTCGCGCTGTTTGATGATGGCATCGGCCCTGCCGAAGTAGGCGTCGGCGGGCGTCACGTTGTTCAGGCTCTCGTGGTAACGTCGGTGGTTATAATGCTCGACGAAGGCTTCGATCTGGGCCTCAAGGTCACCGGGCAGGAAGTAATTTTCGAGCAGGATGCGATTCTTGAGGGTCTGATGCCAGCGCTCGATCTTGCCCTGGGTCTGGGGATGCATCGGAGCGCCGCGCACATGGCTCATTTTCCGGGCCTCGATATATTCCGCCAGTTCACCCGCGATGTAGCTCGGGCCATTATCCGACAGCAGCCGAGGCTTGTGCAGCACCGTTGCGCTGTCGCAACCCGAGGCCTCGAGCGCGAGGTCCAGCGTGTTGGTGACATCCTCGGCTCGCATGTTGGTGCACAGCTTCCAGGCGATGATGTAGCGCGAGAAGTCGTCGAGCACGGTCGACAGATAGACCCAGCCCCAGCCAATGATCTTGAAGTAGGTGAAGTCGGTCTGCCACATTTCGTTCGGCCGCGTCGTCTTGGTGTGGAACGCATCGGCTGCCCTGATCACGACGAAGGCCGGGCTGGTAATCAGATCATGGGCCTTGAGCAGGCGATAAACCGTGGCCTCCGACACGAAGTAGCGCTTCTCGTCGGTGAAGCGCACCGCCAGTTCGCGGGGCGACAGATCGGTTGTATCCAGCGCCATGTCGATGATCTGCTGCTGGATATCGTCGCCGATGCGGTTCCACACCCGGCGCGGGGCCGATGGCCGATCCTCCAACGCCTCCGGGCCGCCTTCGAGATAGCGGTCGTACCAGCGATAGAAGGTCCGGCGCGGGATGCCCAACTGCTCCAGCGTGCGCCAGGCCGGGAGGTGCGACTGTTCGACGATCCGGATGATCTCCAGCTTCTCGGATGCAGGGTATCTCATTCGTCGTCGCCCCCATCCGCGATCATGCTTTTTTTAAGCAGGCGGTTCTCGAGGGTCAGGTCGGCCACGCATTCCTTCAGCGCACGGGCTTCCCGGCGCAGATCCTGGACCTCGCCGGTGGTTGCGGCACGGGCGGTATCGCCGGCGAGCCGGCGCTTGCCCGCTTCCATGAACTCCTTCGACCAGGTGTAGTACAGGCTCTGGGCGATCCCTTCCTTGCGGCACAGTTCAGCAATGCTGTCATCGCCGCGCAGGCCTTCAAGCACGATCCGGATTTTATCCTCGGCAGAGAAGTGCCGGCGTGTCGCCCGCCGGATGTCCTTCACCACCTGCTCCGCAGGAGCCTTCACCGATTTTTTCAAGGAGGATTTGGGCTTCATCTTCGTTCCTTCGTCACTACGACGAAGCCCAAATCCTCCTTAATTCACAACCTCAAATCTGTGCCATTGGCGCTGACGCCGGACA
>NZ_BSEF01000067.1:0-1651 GCF_027925545.1 Sphingobium sp. BS19 | reverse complement strand
TAGCCCGTCTTATTCACCGTGCTTAGTTAGAAGGGTTGGCGGGAGTGGCCTAAGCAGTTGCTTTATAGTAGGAAAATGGGTGTCGAAGCCAATCCTGCAACGAGGCAAAAAATGCCACAAGCCACACCCGCCGAGAACGATGATAGCGCAACGGGTTTTTCGTTTCCAGCGATTGGGCGCAAGAAAGTCACAGCCGCATTTGATGGTGGCAGGCTGACCTCCGACGGGGGCGTGTTGCTGCTGGCGCAGGCCGAGCGGACGATGGGGATCTGTCGAAAGCTGGGCACATGCATTGCCGACCCGCGTGATCCAAGCAGGGTGACGCATGCGCTGGACGACATCCTGCGAGCGCGCATCCTGGCCATCTCCTGCGGCTACGAGGATGCCGACGATCTCGATGCCCTGCGCGACGATCCGGGGTTCCGTCTGGCCCTGGGCAAGCTGCCGGGATCGGGCGCGGGCCTTGCTAGCCAGCCCACAATGAGCCGGTGGGAGAATGCGCCGACCACACGCGAGCTGGCAAGGATGATGGCCGCGATGATCGACATCTACTGCTCAAGCTATCCGGCTCCCCCCAAAGCGGTGACGCTGGATATCGACGATACCTGCGACGTCGTGCACGGCTATCAGCAACTCTCATTCTGGAACGGCCACCATGGCGAGCGCTGTTTTCTGCCGGTTCATGTGTACGATACGGCTACTGGCCGCCCGGTGGCCATGCTGCTGCGCACCGGCAAGACGCCTTCGGGCGCGGAGGCTGCCGGCCACATCCGGCGCCTGGTACGTCATTTGCGCCGCCACTGGCCGGAAACGCACATTACCATCCGTGGCGACGGGCACTATGGGCGGCCCGAGGTCATGTCCTTCTGCGAGGCGGCCCGCGTCGATTACGTGTTCGGCCTGCCAACCAACACCACGCTGCGTGCTGATCCGGTCATCGTCGCTTCTGCCGATGCCTGTGCGGTCAAGCGGGCTCAGCGCCAATACCCTGTCCTACGCAACTATGCCGAGACCCGTTACGGCGCGAAGAGCTGGAAGTGCCAGCGTCGCGTCGTCGCCCGGATCGAGGCCAGCACGCTGGGCATGGACATCCGCTATGTCGTCACTTCGCTGACCCAAGGCTCGGCCGAGCGCATCTACGATACGCTCTACTGCGCACGGGGCCAGGCCGAAAACCTGATCAAGCGCCACAAAAGCCAACTCGCCAGCGATCGCACCTCATGCCGCTCTGCCAACGCCAATCAGATGCGCCTCATTCTGCACACCGCGGCCTACTGGCTGATGTGGCGCATCCAGCAGGAAATCCCCAAGACAGCCGCGCTCGCACTCGCCGAGTTTGCAACCCTGCGTCTCAGGCTGCTCAAGGTCGCAGCCCGCGTCATTGAGAGCGCCTCGCGCATCCGCGTTGCCTTCGCATCAGGCTGCCCGGATGCCGGTGTGTTCAAAGCCATCGCCGCCAACCTACGGTCAGCGCCGACATAGCAAACGCGGCAGTGCCGCTGAAAGCCCGAACCTTCGTCCTCCAACCTCAAAAAGCCCCTTGCTCCCGTCGTGGTGAAAATCACCAGCGGAGGCGCTCGTCCAGACTACGCCGTCAACAACGAACCCAGCCCACAAAACCTCGGAGCGGCGGTCTCATGAATAAGACGGG
>NZ_BSEF01000066.1:0-1832 GCF_027925545.1 Sphingobium sp. BS19 | reverse complement strand
ACCCGCATGTCGCTATGACGGCACTGCTGCACAGGCTGGCCATGGATTGCTTCATGCCGCATTCCAGCAAGGGATGCCTCGAAGCCCAGGTCCGGGAGGTTCATCTGCCCGCACAGGCCGAGGATCTGCGTGATGTCCGTCGTCAGAGATTTTGAGACAGATGGCGGCCTGATTTAGCGGAGGCTCTGGCTCATCTGGGTTGGCATTCTAGGCAGCGGCTCTGCGATGCTGCAAGCGTCGCTGGTTGATCGTGTCGCGTTTGATCCTTTCTCTTTGCAACAGGATGGTCTGGCCGCGTCCGAAGTAGACATCGGCCGGAGTGAGATTGTCGAGGCTCTCGTGATAGCGCCGATGGTTGTAGCGCTCCACGAAGGCTGCGATCTGGGCTTCAAGATCGCCCGGAAGGAAGTAGTTTTCGAGCAGGATGCGGTTCTTCAGCGTCTGGTGCCAACGCTCGATCTTGCCCTGGGTTTGAGGATGACATGGTGCACCACGGGTGTGATCCATGTCGCGATCCTGCAGCCAGTTGGCCAGTTCGCCGGCGATATAACACGGCCCATTGTCGGACAGCAGCCGCGGCCGTTGCCGCACAGTTGCCTGGTCGCAGCCTGATGCGGTGAGCGCCAGGTTCAGCGTGTCGGTAACGTCCTCGGCCTTCATGGTGGTGCACAGCTTCCAGGCAATGATGTAGCGTGAGAAGTCGTCCAGAATGGTCGAGAGGTAGAACCAGCCCCAACCGATGACCTTCAAATAGGTGAAGTCGGTCTGCCAGAGCTGGTTGGGCGCCGTCGTCTTGTCCTTGAACTCGTTAGCGGCCTTGATCACGATGAAGGCCGGACTGGTGATCAGGTCGTTTGCCTTGAGCAGGCGATAGACGGATGCTTCCGAGACAAAATAGCCTTCCGTGTCGGTGAACGTCACGGCCAATTCCCGTGGCGACAGCTCCGGCGTGTCCAGGGCAAGTTCGACGATCCGATCCCGCACGGGCTCGGGAATGCGGTTCCAGACCCGGCCAGGCCGTGGGCTACGGTCTTCGAGCGCCTCAACGCCGCCGGTCAGGAAGCGATCATACCAGCGGTGGAAGGTGGCGCGAGGAATGCCCAGCTGTTCCAGCGTGCGGCGCGCCGGCAGATGTGATCGCTCGACAATCCTGATGATCTCAAGCTTCTCCGAGCCGGGGTATCTCATTCTTCGCCGTCCCCATCCGCGATCATGCTTTTTTTAAGCAGTCGCAGTTCAAGCGCCTGTTCGGCGACGACCTCCTTCAGATCGCGGGCTTCCTTGCGAAGCACCTTCACCTCATCGGTGGTGGCGGCACGCGCCGTGTCGCCCGCCAGCCGCTTCTTGCCGGCTTCAAGGAACTCCTTCGACCAATTGTAATAGAGGCTCTCAGCGATCCCCTCACGCCGGCATAATGCAGCGATCGACTCCTCGCCACGCAGACCATCCAGCACAATGCGGATCTTCTCCTCGGCGCCATATTGCTTGCGCGTAATACGTCGGATGTCCTTGATCACCTTCTCGGCAGAAGGCTTCGTCACGTCCGTTTTCTGTCTCATCGTCGTCCCTTTGAAGGCTACGATGAACCGGAAAACCTCCTCTCTCAATTAGCTCAATTCTGTCTCATTGGTGCTGACGGCGAACAGGTGACACGACCGAACGGCTGGAAGCCGCAATGTCGCGACGCCTGGATAAGCTTGGCTGCTGATTCCGAGGCAAGCCGCCCCCTCATTCCGAAATGATGCCGCCCCCTTGTTCCGAAGAATAGTCGCCCCCTGATTCCGAGATGATGCCGCCCCCTGTGGATGGTGTCGGACTCGGGTCTGCCGGCG
>NZ_BSEF01000065.1:0-2198 GCF_027925545.1 Sphingobium sp. BS19 | reverse complement strand
GGCTCCGGAAACGGCTTCTCCGCCATTACCGCCCTCCGGTTCCGCTTCGCTCCACCTCCAGGCGGCAATGGCAACGGAGGCGATAATGCACTAACAATCAGCACGGACCACTCAGTGGGGGCCGGTCACCACGCTGCCATGCAAATGGCACCACCAACGTCCGCACTGACGCTGCCTTCGTCGGTCCCATCGACTGGTTGAAACAAGCCGCCAATTCCCGCGCGATCGCTTCGCATTTCAACGCTTGTAGACGGAAAAGGGGCACTTTCGATGGTCATCGGCTTTGCCTAAACCAATTCTACCGCGACGGCGGTCGCTTCGCCGCCCCCGATGCACAGCGCGGCAACACCCTTCTTCAGGCCGCGTGCCTTGAGCGCTGCGATCAAGGTGACGATGATACGCGCGCCGCTGGAACCGATGGGATGGCCAAGTGCAGTGGCACCGCCATTGACGTTGATCTTGTCGTGCGGAATCGCGAGGTCATGTTTCGCGATCATGGCGACAGCGGCAAAAGCTTCGTTGACCTCGAACAGGTCGACATCATCGATCGACCATCCCGCCTTGTCCAGCACCTTGCGGATCGCGAACACGGGGGCGGTCGTGAACAAGGCCGGTGCATGGGCATGGGCGGCGGTGGCGACAAGGCGGGCTTCGCGCTTGAGGTGCAGTGCCTGCGCAACACTTTCGCGCGTCAATACCAGTGCAGCGGCACCGTCGGAGATCGACGCCGAACTGGCGGCAGTAATCGTTCCGTCGTTGGCAAAGGCCGGCTTCAGGGTCGGTATCTTATCCGGCTTTGCCTTGCCCGGCTGTTCGTCCTGGGTGACGAACGTTTCCCCGCCACGCCCCGTGATTGAAACCGGTACGACCTCGTCGGCAAAAGCACCGCTGGAAATTGCATGGTTGGCGCGTGCGAGGCTCTCGATCGCGTAAGCGTCCATAGCTTCACGAGTGAACTGATAGTCCTGTGCCGTACGTTGCGCGAAGGCGCCCATGGCCTTGCCCTTTTCATAGGCGTCTTCCAGGCCATCCATCATCATTGTATCGATGACCCGGTCATGACCGATACGGGCGCCGCCGCGATGTTTGGGCAGCGCGTAGGGGGCATTGGTCATGCTCTCCATCCCGCCGGCGATGACCACCTGCGCGCCACGGCAAGCCAGCGCCTCTGCCGCCATGATCACGGCCTGCATTCCTGATCCACACATCTTGTTGATCGTGGTGGCTTCGATGGATTCCGGCAGGTTTGCACCCAGCGCCGCCTGTCGTGCTGGTGCCTGACCAAGCCCTGCCGGGAGGACGCAGCCCATATAGATGCGGTCGATGGCGCCCATGGGGCAACCGGAACGCTCCACCGCCGCCTCGACTGCGATTGAACCCAACCGGGTGGCGGTGACGCTGGAGAGCGCGCCTTAAAAGCCCCCCATCGGTGTTCGTGCATAGGAGGAGATGATAATCGGATCGGTCATGAGAACTCCTACAGGGCGCGGACGACGACCATGTGCCGTTGGCGGACATATGCGCAAACCGGACATGCCCGCACGCTATGAAGCGCCGTACCCAGTTCCCTTATTTATTCGGGATCGTCCCGGTAGGTTTCCGAAACAGGAAGCCCAGCAGGAACAGGACAAGTTTCCAGTTAAGCAGCGAAACGACTTTTCGCGCTTCTTCCGGCCTGACCACAGCGGTCATCGGCATGCTCCCCATGATCTTTCCCTTGATCACAAGATTGCCATCCTTGGCTTCAAGGGTGGCTATTTCCATGAGGTTGCTTTTATCCGGGGCATAAATATTGATCGATTTTTTCATCTATTGCTCCGTTTATGCAGCGTTTCAAAGCTGCGGATAGGCAGGGGTTTCAAACTTGGCTCCAGCCCAGCCTATAGTGTTGGCGGAATCTCCGACGTGTACGTATTTCGCAAACACGTTGTTCACGGCCCCTTCGATTGTTTCCATCATCCCGCAAAAATGCAAGGAAGCCGACTGACTTCAGCGATGTCCCCGGGCGATGGGCACGCATCTGACGAACAACAAATGGACTGATGGCTTGCTTCGTTGTCGCCACGGTCGATTGGGAGATGGGCAGGGATGAACGCAGATTTCGATGTCGTCGTGGCTGGCGCAGGACACAACTCGCTGGTGGCGGCAGCCTATCTTGCCGCGGCCGGAATGAAGGTGCTGGTGTTGGAGCGCAATGC
>NZ_BSEF01000064.1:0-2272 GCF_027925545.1 Sphingobium sp. BS19 | reverse complement strand
GCGGCCTTCAGCTGCGCCGCGCTCGGGATCGTGCCGACCGTTCGCCATGCCGATTACATCGGGTCGTGGCTGGAGGTCATGCGTGGGGATTCCCGCGCCATTGTCCGCGCCGCCTCGCAGGCCAGCAAGGCGGCGGACTGGCTGCTGTCGCATCTGCCTGCCGAAGACACCGGGGAGCCGGATGCCAGCGTAACCGACCGGAGGGCCGCGGCATGATCCTCCTGACCGGCACACAGCGCGACCGCCTGCTGGCCAATGGTCGCCAGCGCGATCAGGATCACATCCCGGTCGTGAAGTTCTTCAACCCCCTCGGTGAAGGAGTCTGGGTCGCCACCGAACTGGATGAGGATGGCGACATCATGTTCGGCCTGGCCGATCTCGGCCATCCCGAACTCGGCTCGTGGAGCCTGAGCGAGATGCAATCAGTCCGGCTGCCCTTCGGCATGGGCATCGAGCGCGATCTGCTGTTCACCGGGGATTTTCCGATCTCGGTCTGGGCCGAGGCCGCCCGTGAGACCGGCAGCATCCGCGCCGCTGAACGTCTGCTCTAC
The DNA here is from genome assembly GCF_027925545.1 of Sphingobium sp. BS19. NCBI lineage: Bacteria > Pseudomonadati > Pseudomonadota > Alphaproteobacteria > Sphingomonadales > Sphingobiaceae > Sphingobium > Sphingobium sp. BS19. The sequence goes on along the minus strand of NZ_BSEF01000064.1, from coordinate 1,721 downwards.
CGCTTCGGCGCGGGCTTTTCCCGTACATCCGCCGATACGGAAAACAGGAGCGCCTGATTTCCGGCTTTCAGGTTCTGCGGCTGGTGTCGCTCTCTTCAGAGGAAGAGGGCGGTGCTTCGCTTCGTGACGGGCTGATAGCCGGAGAGAGAGGCTCACCGGCGTCCGTCAAGGAGTAACTGACATGGCCACTGCCGTTCAGAAGATCACCCTGTCGTCCTCGCGCGACATTCCCTTCAACAAGCTGGTGCTCAGCCAGTCCAACGTCCGGCGCGTCAAGGCCGGGATCTCGGTTGAGGAACTGGCCGAGTCCATCGCTCGCCGCGGCCTGATCCAGTCCCTGCATGTCCGCCCGGTCGTAGATGCCGGGGGCAAGGAAACCGGCATGTTCGAGGTGCCTGCCGGCGGCCGCCGCTTCCGGGCGCTGGAATTGCTGGTCAAGCAGAAGCGCCTCGCCAAGATCGCGCCGGTCCCGTGCGTGGTGTCGGAAGCCAGCGCCGATGTGCTGATCGATGAGGTTTCGCTCGCCGAAAACATCGAGCGTGCCCCGCTGCATCCGCTGGATCAGTTCCGCGCTTTCCAGGCCATGCGCGAAAAAGGCATGACAGAGGAAGCCATCGCCGCCGCCTTCTTCGTGGATGCCAAGGTGGTGAAGCAGCGCCTGCGTCTGGTTTCCGTCTCACCGGCCTTGCTCGACGTCTATGCCGGGGACGGAATGACGCTGGAACAGCTCATGGCCTTCAGCGTCAGTTCTGACCATGCCCGTCAGGAGCAGGTTGGGAAGCGATCAAGGATGGCTGGCAGAAAGAACCCTACCATATCCGCCGCCTGCTGACCGAAACCACGGTCCGCGCCGCCGACAAGCGGGCGGTGTTCGTTGGTATCGATGCCTATGAGGAGGCTGGCGGCTGCGTGCTGCGCGATCTCTTTCAGCAGGACGATGGCGGCTGGCTGCAAGATCCGGTGCTGCTCGACCGACTCGTGGGCGAAAAGCTGAAGGCCGAGGCCGAAGCCATCGCCGCCGAGGGCTGGAAATGGATCGAGGTCGCCATCACCTTTCCCTACGGTCACGACCATGGCCTTCGCCAGATTGTCGGCACCACGGTCGATCTGAGTGAAGAGGAGCGCGCCACCCGCGAGGCATTGCGCGACGAATATAAGCGGCTTGAAGCCGAATATGGCGAGGCTGACGAACTGCCTGACGAGATCGACGCCCGCCTCGGTGAGATCGAACTGGCTCTGGAAACCTTCGAGCGCCGTCCGATGACCTTCGAGCCGGACCAGATCAGCATGGCGGGTGTCTTCATCAGCATCGACGCCGATGGCGCATTGCTGATCGAGCGCGGCTATGTTCGCGCCGAGGATGAAACGCCTGCGGAACCGGAAGCTGAAATCGTTGACCCGGAAACCGGCGAGGTGATCCAGCGGGCAGAACCGGAGGTAAGCCGCATGGGTGCAGTTATCACGCTGGGCGGCCAGGCGGTCGAAACTGAGGAGGAAGACGAGGCCGACATCATCAAACCGCTGCCAGATCGCCTGGTCAGCGAGCTGACCGCGCATCGCACGCTGGCGCTGCGGGATGCGGTGGCAGTAAACCCGCATGTCGCTATGACGGCACTGCTGCACAGGCTGGCCATGGATTGCTTCATGCCGCATTCCAGCAAGGGATGCCTCGAAGCCCAGGTCCGGGAGGTTCATCTGCCCGCACAGGCCGAGGATCTGCG
>NZ_BSEF01000063.1:0-2398 GCF_027925545.1 Sphingobium sp. BS19 | reverse complement strand
TCAAAGCCATGCAGATGCCCGAGGATGAGGCTCGCGCCAAACTGCTGAAGATCGCTGGGGCACCGCGCTTCGGCAAACCGGAGAACATCGCGGACATCGTTGCGTTTCTGGCCAGCCCGCGGGCTGAATATATCCATGGCGCATTGGTTGATGTGGACGGCGGGCGTACGCGCGGATTGTAGGATTTTACTTTATGACGCGGGAGATTAGCATGATGGACGGAGAAAGCGGCAACGAAAGGCTGGCAGCATTCGACGGGGAGTTAGCCGGGGTCAACATGACCGGTCAGTGGAAGTTCGAGGCTTTGTTGCAGAAAGCCATTGGCGGTCCCGCTCCAGCCGGTATTCCCTTCAAGTGGTCGTGGGAAACGATCAGCGCAATGCTCGACAAGAGCTGTGAAGCGTTGAAGGAAACCACCACTGTCCGGCGCACACTGTCCTTTTCAAATCCTGCCTTGCCCGTAGGTTCTACTCATGCGTTGCTCGGGGCTGTTCAAATGGTTCTGCCCGGAGAGGTGGAATGGACGCATAGCCACGCGATCTCGGCCCTCCGTTTCGTCATTGACGGGGTGGATGGGCTGTCGACGGTCGTCGATGGTGAGCACTTGCCTATGGCAAAACATGATCTGATTCTAACACCGGCATGGGCAAAGCATGATCATCACAATGATGGTGACAGGCCCGGCGTGTGGCTGGATGTGCTTGATCTGCCGATTGTTGCTGGATTGAAGCAGGTCTCTTACCGCGTCCCGAATACTAAATCGCAGGAACTGGATGGGCGCCCCCGGGCCGATGGGGATAGCCGCTCGCATTTTCTGAGGCGACGAGGCATCGTATCGACCGCTGGCAGCCCGCCGCTGCGTTTCCCGTGGGCTGAAACCGAGGCAGAACTACTGCGCCAAGCCTCGCAAGGAGTCGATCCTTGTGATGGCGTGATGCTGGAATATTTCGATCCGTTCACAGGTGAATCGGTTTTGCCGACGCTTAGCTGCAACGTACAATTGCTTCCCGCTGGATTCACGAGTGTCGAACATCGCAAGACCGCCAGCTCTCTTTGCTATGTCATGGAGGGAAGTGGAACGACCAGCATCGAAGGTCACTCCGATATAGAGTGGCAAGAACGCGACGTCTTTGTGTTGCCCAACTGGGTCTGGCACGCGCATCGCAATCGGTCCACCGACGAAAGAGCACTCTTGTTCGTGGTGACCGAAGCTGCTCTGCTCCGGACCATGGGTATCGACCGATCCGAACGGCGTTAGGGGCCATTGGAGGAATAGAGTTTCATCGAAAAAGGTGACTGCGTCACAAGCGATGTTGCTTTGCTCCTTCGGCTTCATTTGTCACCTGATTTGAAGCGGGTCTTTTGGACTCGTCCCTCAGGATGAGCTCAACAATCATTGAAGCAGGGGCAAAAATAAGAATCTGCCCCAATGCCGCAATAGTGTGCGGCGTTGGGCCACACCGCTACAGATTACGCCAAAGCCCACCCTACTATGATTCCGATGGTGGGTTCAACCTGTCACATTTGAGAACCGAACGCGCTATCCAGTTCCCAGAATACGCCCGCCAATACGCCAAACCTCGTTCTCCTTCCAGCTTTGCGCCCGACACGAGCGAAATCATCGGGGCGTGGGAGAACCATGCCGTGACCATGCTGAAAATGGTCCAGAAAAGCGCGTCTGGCTCCACATCAGCGCGGAAAGTGCCATCATCCTGTCCTCGCTTTATGATGTCTTCCAAAATAATGATCGCGCCTTGCAGCAGGGAGGCAAGCGAGCCACGTTTCGCCACATGGGAAAACCCATGCTGGGCTTCATCCATCGTCATCTGAATGATCTGAGGTCGACGAATATAGTCGGAAAATATATTATCTATATATGCCCTCAAAGCCTCCTCGGGCTCGAGATCATTCAGGTTAGGCTCGTTGCTAAAAGCACTTGTCTGTGCCGCTGCCTCTTCGAGTATTGTAGCATATAGCTCTGCTTTACTATCATAATAATAGTATAAGAGCTGTTTGGAAACCTTAGCCTTGCGGGCAATGCCCTCGACGGTGGCGCGGTCAAAGCCATATTTGGCGAAGTCCTCTCGAGCTGCTCGCTGGATATCGCAGATCGTATCGGACGTCGACGGCCGTCGTCCAAGCCCCTTGGGCTCCGCACAGGCTAACTGTTCGTCAAAGCGGGAACTGCCCAAACGCTCTCTCCCCTGATGCTCGCGATCACCCTGAACGGGCGTCAAATTATTGCGATTGGCCATAGCTGGATAGCGTCCTAACCCGTCTTATTCATGAGACCGCCGCTCCGAGGTTTTGTGGGCTGGGTTCGTTGTTGACGGCGTAGTCTGGACGAGCGCCTCCGCTGGTGATTTTCACCACGACGGGAGCAAGGGGCTTTTTGAGG
>NZ_BSEF01000062.1:0-3157 GCF_027925545.1 Sphingobium sp. BS19 | reverse complement strand
TGATTGGTTTCTCCGTTCTCCATTTCAACAAGAGCACCAAGGATAACCCAGGTCGCGTGGTCGCAGCCACTTGACCAGGACCAGCGGCCTTCGACGGCATAGCCGCCCTCCACGCGCCTCGCCTTTCCGAATGGTGCGTAGGAGGAGGAAAATCGGACAGTGGTGTCGTCACGCCAGAGATCCTCTGCAACTTTCGGATCCATGACTCCCGTTTCCCAGTTATGGGCTCCGATCACTCCGAGAGCCCATGCCGAAGACGGGCAGTGCTTTGCTATCTCTTGCAAAACGCGATAAAAAACCCGAGGGANATCGGACAGTGGTGTCGTCACGCCAGAGATCCTCTGCAACTTTCGGATCCATGACTCCCGTTTCCCAGTTATGGGCTCCGATCACTCCGAGAGCCCATGCCGAAGACGGGCAGTGCTTTGCTATCTCTTGCAAAACGCGATAAAAAACCCGAGGGAAGTGCTCAAAACCACCGTAGGCCTTGGGTTGAAGGATGCGGTAGAATCCTGCATCCTGAAAATCCTGCACCGTTTCAGCTGGAACCCTTCCCAGCTCTTCGCACTGACGCGCGCGCTGCCGCAGTACAGGGCCGAGGCTCCTCGCCCGGTCAAGCAACTCGTCCGCTGACGGAATGAGATCACAAGCAGTTGCTTGCACCGAATTCTGCTTCACGACAAACCTCCCAACGTTTCTATGAAATTGTACAAATCTTTGCTTGTGGCGATCATTCTAAGTTCCGGAATGCCCATTATCAAACCTGATAATGATATAGTGGATATTGATCCGGAAAATACTGCCATCAGGCTGGGAGACTGTCCCGCCAATCATCGCTCGATGTCGACACGGATCCGAACAAGCCGCAAAGTTCTTATTTTCCAAATATTTCCAACCCGTTGAAACGTGTCGTGGTAATGGTCGTACCCCGTCAGCCCGCGAATTGGCCCGCTGGAAAAGCGGAGATAGTCGGCCATCGCCCAGATGCCTTCCGCACGAGCATCATCGAGAATGGTGATCTCGCCCATAGGCCATGATGAACCGAGACAAGTCCATTAAGGCTCTCGAGATACGCGGTCATGACATTGTCGAGGCCAGTGATGATTTCGCTTGTTGCTCCAGGCAGAGCGTTCACCCCAGATGCGGGATCAGTAGCGGCACCCCGGAGGTCAACTGACACGTCGTCCGTAAACAAGCTACGTAAGAGAAGCCCGTCTTTCAGGTCGATAGCTCTGAAGTACCTCGACTTGAGGCACCGGATTTCCTCGGTTGAGACAATGACCTTCGTTTGATCCATTTGTTTGTCCTGTAATCAGACGCTCTAGCTAAGATTAACGTGAGCCATTATATCGGCCAACACCTTATTATCGAAATACTCCCTATAAAAAAGTAGCCGTCCTTCCCTGAACTTAAGAAGACATACATAGCGCTGATTGTAGGGGTGATCGCCGGCGCTCCCGCTCCCCCTGTATGTTACGACAACCATGGAAGGATCAAGCATCTCGAATATTTCGATATCGGTAAATCTGAGACCAAATGAGTCGATTACAGATTGAAACATTGCCCTAGCTGCGTCTTTGCCCTCAATTCTCTCTGGTATTCCAATCGACGGTCCGTATGGAAGCTCGAGAACGACTTGATCGTCTAGATTATCGAACCAGCTGGGACTCATCGAGGGACCAAAGGTCTCCATCATGACCCGTGCCAAAACGGCGTTGTCTCCGCTCTCTCCGTCGAGTTTCATGGAACGTATCCTTCCTTACGCTGGACTGCCTTGCGTGGCCGTGTGATCAGTGTCATTGGAATTCGAAGCCGAAAGTGATGCCGTAGGTGGCTGGACGACCGGCGAGACGACTGGCCGAGTCACTGCCGGGGCTGACCGCGGTCCAGTAATATTCATTGAAGATGTTCTTGCCCCAGAGCATCACCTTCCACGCGCCGTCCCTCGCCTCATAGCCCAGGCGGGCATCGACCGTGGCATAACCATCGATGGCAAAAGGATAGGTCACGCCGGGTTTCACGACGGTGGCTGGGCTTGCGGGATAGGCAATGGTTCGCCCGCCCAGGGCCGCATCGGAGGAAGAGCGGGCGTTGACGCTCACTCCGATGAATGGCGTGCCGCCACTTGGCAACTCATGCCGATAGTCGATATTGACGGCGCCCGACCATTTCGATGTGAACGGCAGGGGAGATCCCGAAAAGTCGACCGGCTGTCCGGTGAAGCTGTAGTCGCCACTATAGTTAGTGATCTTCGAGTCAAGGTAGGTGCCCGAAAGGCCTATGACCAGGCCTGTTGTGGGTCTAATTGTGATCTCCGCCTCGGCGCCGAGAACCCGCGATTTGGGAACATTGACGAGCGCGTCGAGAACACCGAACACATTGGGAGTGTCGATGATCTTGCCGCGAACCTGCTTGTCCTTGTAGTCATAGTAGAATGCGGCGGCGTTCAAACCGATAAGCCGGTCGGCAAACGTCGTCTTGATGCCCGCTTCATAAGCCGTGACGGATTCCTGCGTGACCGGCCTGAGCGACCGGTAGGTTGCGGCTGAGAGCGTGGGAAAGCTGCCCGCTTTGTAGCCGCGCGAGACATTGGCGTAGACCAGGGTCGTCGACGTGGCCTGGTAATCGGCGCCCAACCGCCAGGAGACATTGTCTTCACTCAATGTCTCCTGAAACGGCTGTCCTGGAACGAAATTGTCGTTGAGCGTGAAGCAATCGGATTCGCCGATCGGATCAAACGGCACCGTTCCGAAGATGGAGCCCAGCACATTGAAGAATTTATTCGGATTCCCGTTTGGTGGCGTATAGGAGCAGAGGCGGGCAGAGTTCCTGGATTTTGTATAGCGCACCGAACCGCTGATCTTCAGTTGATCGGTGACGTTCCAGTCAAGACTGCCGAATGCCGCGTAATTCTCTATCTTCTGCTTGTTGGTAACGCCTGCACCGACAATGTATAGAGTATCAGGATTGTAGTTGGACAGGCTGAAATATTTCAGGAGCTGATCTTCGTAGGTGGTGCTGATTCCGAGGCAAGCCGCCCCCTCATTCCGAAATGATGCCGCCCCCTTGTTCCGAAGAATAGTCGCCCCCTGATTCCGAGATGATGCCGCCCCCTGTGGATGGTGTCGGACTCGGGTCTGCCGGCGGGGTTAAGTTC
>NZ_BSEF01000061.1:0-5663 GCF_027925545.1 Sphingobium sp. BS19 | reverse complement strand
CCCGCCGCGCTGCCGCTGAAGCGCTCCATCAGTTCCAGGAACAGCGGGTCCTTGACCGTGACGGTGAAAGAGATCCACGAACTCTCTTCCACATTGCCGTTAAAGGCGGCGGGGTTGCCGAAGGCGGGGCGGCCCTCCGCAAGCTTTTCCCACAGGTTCCACGCGCCCGCATGGTTGGTCGCATCGAGCCCGGGGGCCTTGGTCATTGACCCGAACGCCTTGTCGGCTGTCATCGACCCGTTGGTGACGAACACCAGGTCACCGGGCGCGACTGAGATGGCGGCCGGGCCATCGGCGGTCAGCGTGGAAATGCTGGTAACGGTGATCGCTTCACTGCCCGCAGCGAAGCCCAGATCCTCAACGCGGACGCCGTAGCGGAACTGGACGCCGCGATCCCTCAGCCAAGTGACGATCGGTACGATGATGCCGTCATACTGGTTGTGGACGGTGCGATAGATGTCGTGCTGGACGTCGATAGTCGAGAAATGGTGGACGAAGCGACGCAGGTACCGGCGGAACTCGATCGCGCTGTGCCACGGTTCGAACGCGAACAGCGTACACCATTCCATCCAGAAATTGGTCTCGAAGAAATGCGGCTGGAAGCAGTCGGTGATGCGTTTGTCGTCGAGCAGGCTTTCGGGCTCACCGATCAGCTTGACCAGGTCGATCCGGTCGCGTTCGGTAAAACCCATGGTGTGCGCGTCGGGCACACTCCCGTCCAGGTTGACGAGCCGGACCTTATTGTCCCACGGCCATGTCTTGGCGGCGCGGTTGGTTTCCTCGGTCACAGAAATCGTCGGATCGGTCGCTGCGGGGATGCCGTCAAGCAGGTCGAAGGTACATTGGTACATCGCCTCGAACATACGGCTGCCGCTCATGAAATAACCGTCTTCCGCAGTGCCGTGCGCATCGAACGCGCCGCCGGTCTGGTGGCTTTCCTCGAGAATTGTGATGTCCTTCCCGGCGACGTCGCCATCGCGCAGGAGGATTACCGCCCCCGCAAGCGAGGCGATCCCGCTGCCAACAAACGTGTAGCTGCTCATGAAAAGGCGATCCTTTATCCGAAGGATCATGCTTTACCTGCGTTCACACAGCCGCGAGTAGCGTCGGAAACTACTCAAGGCGCAAATGCATAGCGAGCGACGCTAGGGGGTGTCATTTCTATCCAGCAAAGGGGTGACATTTCTACTTAGCGCTTACACACCGTGTTCTCGCTAAGTAGAGAAGTCCCAATCTCCGCCATATAGAAATGTCACACGTTGAGGACAGCAGGGGCTGCGTGGAGCCATCGACACAGCGCAGCGCAGACCCTGCTGATGCGCTGACTTTGGGGTGGTGCACCATGGACCCGCTGCCCTGCAGTGGGCCCGGTCATGTCCTCTGCACGAACCTGAGCGTGCCGCGTTCGCGCAACGCCTCATCACTGAGCCTGGGACCGCGCTTGAGCTTCGAGCCGCCCAGTTTGCGGCGATCGATCTTCGCGGGTGGTTCCGGCTCGGGGAACATATGCATGGATTGGTCACGGCGGGCAGGGGCGTCGTTGTTGCGCTTGCGGTGATGCGGCATGATCGCCTGCATCTGCCGGGCCAGCAGCAACGCCGCGTCCAGATGCTTGTTCTCGACAATAGCAGGCTGGTTCACCTGCCGCATCTTATCGAACTGACGATAGGGCAGGACATGGCCCTCATGCTCGATCTCCAGTCGGCCGTCGGGATATTCACAGACCGTCACCCGCTTGCGCGCCAGCTTTTCGCTGACATCGTTCGGCTCCAGGATGAACATCGCCTTGTTGTAGTGCAGCGTCAGCGCCGCCGTCACGGTCCGCTGCTCACGCCAGACCATGATCGAGCGCAGATCGTCATGCGGTGCAAGCGGGCGGTGCAGATCGCGGGCATCGAAGGCGGGTCGGGCGAACCGCTCGTTGTGCCTGGCCATATAACTGTCGAGGAAAGCGTTAGCGTCCTCGATCGATGAAATGCCTTCCAGGCGCATCGCTTTCACCAGGCGATCTTGCAAGGTGGCATTGGCCCGTTCGACCCGGCCCTTGGCCTGCGGAGAGTTGGCGCAGATGATCTCGATGTTCAGTGCATCGAGTGCGCGGCCAAAATGCGTCATACCGTCTCCGCGCGCCGCACTGGCCTTGGCATTACGGAAAACACTGTGCTTGTCGGAATAGAACGCCACCGGCTTGCCGTGTCGCTCGATGTACGCGCGGGTCGCCTCCATATAGGCGAAGGTGCTCTCGCTCTCGACCATCCTGAGGTGCATCAGTTCGCTGGTCGCGTCGTCAATATAAACCAGCAATGTGCATTGCGGGCCGCGGTCTTCGAACCACCAATGTTTTGAGCCGTCGATCTGGATCAGTTCGCCCCGACAATCCCGGCGGTAGCGCGGCTGATAGGGGCGAGGACGGCGAGCCTGACGATCCTTCCAAATTCCGGCCTCGATCATCATCTGCCGCAGCTTCTCACGCGAGATCCGGAGATCATGCCGCTCGGCCAAATACTCCGCAGCCAATGTAGGCCCAAAATCATAATAATGGGTCCGAACCAGTGCAACAATCTGATCTCTGATGGCATCATCCAAGCGCCGGTTGCTTGGTCGACCACGGCGGCGTGACAAAAGCCCGGATGATCCATCGTCAAGGTAACGCGTCAGCAGTCGATGGGCGTGGCGGCGGCTGACGCTCATCAGCCTTGCGGCCTCGGTGACGGTCATGCGACCTGAAACCACATGCATCAGCGTCTCGACCCGCGAAAGCTCCTCGGTACTCATACGCAACACCGCCATGCTCAATACCTCCGAACAGCCGGAGGGCACGGTAGCCCAAGTGAGACATCTCTACTTTGCGCGACTGTGACATTTGAACGTTGCTGCTACATTCTCTAAGTACGATAATATATGTTATGTTAAATTTGGCCAGTTCCGTGGCGATCAGAACGACAGTTCTGCCTGCCTTGGAACCGCTCTCGGCTGCTCTTGGCGGCCGCCGATCAGACCGCGCGCGCACCCTGCCAGAACGTAGACGGCTTGGCGCTGCGCACCGCGATTATGATGATCGACACAATAGCCCTGATAGTGCCGCTTGAGCAAGCCAGCGCGCACGAGTTCTGATACCGCCCGGCTCACATTCGTTTTTCCCGACGCCCGCACTTGCTCACGGATGGCGTCGTCGACGATTGCCGTGGCCTGACCGACATTGGCGGGCAATGCGCCCGACATTGCCAGATCGCTGCGTATCCGCTCTTCCAGGGCAACGCGCCGGGGGTCACGCTGCCCCATCGGGGTTAGCGCATCACAAAGCCAGTCGCGCAAGGGAATGAGGCCGCCGCCCTTGGCCACCAACGGCCCCGCGCTGCCGTCGGATCGGGAAACCTGTGCAATCAGGTTGAGCACCATGAAGGCATATCGCGGTCGAGACGATGACCGCGCAAGCATTTCCAGCAAGCAGGGCATATCCAGTTGCGGGCGGCCGTCGCCTATGATCGGAGCGTGCAACATAACGGGATTGAATCAAGCACATATGGGGGGTGAAGTGAATCCCCTTTGCCGCAGATTTTCATCATTTTGTCGGCTGTGACACTTTGCCCGAAGGTAAAGTGTCACGCGTGCCCTTTCATCATACCACCGTCGAATCGTGCCAAAGACGACCTGTGCTTTTCTTGCGGGGAGTTGGGCGCTGAAGGCAGCCGGTCTTGTTTTTCAATGGCTTCGCCGAATAGTGACTGGACGAAACTGCAATCAAAATGCGAATCGTTTGCAATATGAGCAGTCTCGAAGATGCTGGCCGCTTGGGCGATATCACCGCATTCGAAGCCGAATGCCGGCAGGCGACAACGCTCGACCAGCTCAAATCCTTGCTCGATGCAATTGTGCGCCAGTTCGGATTCCGCTGGTTCGCATTGGTGCACAATGTCGACTTGAAGCGGACCACCCGCAAAGCCCTGCTGATAACCACCTATCCGGTGCGCTGGATCGAAGAAATCATGGAGTCACGTCTCTATCTTGAGGATCCGGTTCACGCCGCTTGCGTCAAAACCGTCTGCGGCCTCTCCTGGGATCAGATCGGCGATTATATCGCGCCCAATGCTCGCCAGCTTTCGATCCTGGAGCGGGGTCGCGCGCACGGACTCGCAGCAGGGTTCACCATGCCGATCAGGATGCGCGACGAGCCCGACGCGATATTCACGGTGGCGCGCCAAGGTGACGCGATGATTTCAAGCCCGGACCTTCTTTCCGCTCGTTTGGTTGGTACAGTTGCGTTTGACCGGGCTCGTACTCTTCTGGGTCCCGATGAACTGGCAAACGTACCGATAGCGCTCAGCCCGCGCCAGATCGACTGCATTGATCTGGTCGCACAGGGCAAGAGCGACTGGGAGATCGGACAAATTCTGGGTCTGAGCCGCGACACTGTGCACGAATATGTCGAAGGCGCGCGCCGACGTTACGGCGTGCGCCGTCGGACCCAACTCGTGCTTCGCGCTGTCCGCGACGGACATCTCAATATTGAGGCTCTCGTGTAGCAAGTAGATCGGCGGCTTATGATCACCCTTGCCGAAGTGCAGGCGTTCTGCACTGTGGCGCGCGCCGCTTCGACCCCTCACGCTCTCCTACAGGCTGTAGAAGAAATTACGGCAGCGATGGGTTTCCGCTATTTCGCGCTCGTGCATCACATCGACTTACTGAACCCCGGAAGCACAGCCGTTCGCCTTGTCAGCTATCCGAGAGATTGGGTTGATGCGTTCGAGGAGGGCCGACTGTACGCTGCTGACCCGATCCATCGTGCAAGCCATACGACGACCATAGGTTTCGCCTGGTCGAAGGTAGAGGCCATGATCTCACTCCATCCGCGGGACCACGCGGTATTGGCGGCGGCTCGATCTGCGGGCCTTGGCGACGGATTCACGATCCCTGCGCATGTCCCCGGCGAGGTAAACGGTTCCTGCTCTTTTGCCATGCGCGACGGGGAGGAACTCGATGAAGAGCAACTGCCGCTCGTCCAGCTTGTTGGCAGTTTCGCATTCGAAGCCGCCCGCAAGATAGCGCGCGCCACGATCGCTCCTATCGCGGCCGCGCCGCAACTTACCGAGCGTCAAATCGAATGCGTCGCGCTGGTTGCGCGGGGTAAAACCGATTGGGAAATCGCCAAAATTCTCGGAGTCGGCGCCGAAACCGTAACGCAGCATCTCAAGGACGCACGCGATCGCTACGGTGTAACCAAACGCACGATGCTCGCCATTCGTGCGCTCTTCGACGGCGCCATTAGCTTCACCGATATCCTGCGCTGACGATCCCTCCCCAGTTCTGGGGATAACGCAGATCATGACAAGCTGATCGAATGATCGCCTCACAAATGGAGGTGATCATGGTTGTTACAGGAAATGGCATCGAACACGCGCTGAGCGGCCGTGTATTCAGATCAATGTTTGAAGAGCGCAAACGCGTGTTCGTCGATCTACTCGGCTGGGACGTTCCCGTTCTCGCCCGTCGCTACGAGATCGATCAGTTCGATGATGATGAAGCCGTCTATATCGTGTCAACGGCGGTCAGATTCCAGGCCACCGGGGCGGAGTAAAAGCAGGCCACTGTTGATGCGGGCCTAACGATATGAAGAGGGCCCCGATCGGGGCCCTCTTCATATCGTTGTCGTCATTGATCAGGTG
>NZ_BSEF01000060.1:0-3869 GCF_027925545.1 Sphingobium sp. BS19 | reverse complement strand
ATGTCATTCTATGCGCAAAGCCCGTCGAACTTTCTCTTCGAACTCGGCTATACAGGGATCAGGATAGAGGATGAGGATGCATGGTCGCCTCGGGTCTATGATCGCATTAGCCTTTGGGGCCACACCTTCCAAGCGCCGCTTGAGGAGGCTGCATCATGAATGGCTCGACATCGCCTGCAAACCCCGAAATAGGGCAGTCCATTCTGGCCGGTGGTTATGCCACCAACTATCACGACATAGGGTCCGGACCGCCGCTGTTGCTGCTGCACGGCTCCGGTCCCGGGGTTTCCGGCTGGGCAAACTGGCGGCTTGCCATCATGGCGCTCAGTCAGACATACCGCGTCATCGTGCCCGACCTGCTGGGATTCGGCTATACGGATCCCGCCCGCGATCAGAAATACAGCATGGCCATATGGCACGATCATCTGGTCGCCTTCATGGATGCGCTGGGCGTCGCCAAGGCATCGGTGATAGGAAATTCGCTTGGAGGGGCGCTGGCACTGCGCCTCGCTGCTGACAGCGGCCATCGTGTGGATAAGATCGTTCTGAACGGTCCGGCCGGGCTCAATTTTCCGATAACCGATGCCTTGAAAGCAGCTTGGGGGTATGAGCCTTCGGTCGCCAATATGCGCGCGCTCATGGAGCTGTTCGCCTATGACTCAAGCCTGATCTCGGATGATCTTGCCAAATTGAGGCATGAAGCGTCGATCCGCGGTCATGTGCCACATTCGTTCCGGGCCATGTTTATGCCCCCCCNCCCCCCCGGCAGGAAATGCTCGAAGACCTGAGCACCGATCCGGCCAAACTGCGCGATTTGCCGCATCGTACCCTGATCGTTCATGGTCGAGAGGACCTGTTCGTCCCCCTGACGTCGAGTATCGAATTGAATAGCCTCATCAAAAATTCCGACCTTTATGTGTTCGGATGCTGTGGCCACTGGGTTCAGGTCGAGCAAGCGGAGCGTTTCAATAGCGTCGTCATGGAATTTCTCGCGACATGAGCACGCATAAGCTCGGCACACCGCTTCCAGGATTGATGCAACAAACACCGCTGAACATCATAGATATATTGCGCCATGCCGCTGTCGCCCATCGAAGCCGTGAGATCGTCTCGCGGCTGATCGACGAACCGATCTGGCGGACTGACTATGGGCACACAGCTGACCGGGTCGCACAAGCCGCGAACATGCTCGCCAAAATGGGGGTCAGAGCGGGGGATCGGCTATCGTCCCTGGCGTGGAACACGCATCGTCATTTTGAGCTATTTTATGCTGTTCCCGGCATCGGCGCAGTCCTCCATACCGCCAATCCTCGACTGCCCGAGGATCACCTCATATTTACGATCAACAACGCCGGAAGTCGCGTCCTTTTGTTTGACTCAAATCTCTTTGAGATTGTCGAGCGAATAAAGCCGAAGCTGGAAAGTATTGAGTATTACATCGCTTTAACCGGGCATCCGCTCGAAGCCTATCCTGCATATGAAGAACAAATCTCTGCGGAAGCGAAGACGTTTCCGTGGCCGCTTCTGGACGAGGATTCTGCGGCATTCCTCTGTTATACATCCGGTACGACCGGCAATCCTAAAGGTGTTTTGTATTCGCACCGATCAGTCGTGCTTCACGCACTCGCCGCCGGGCTGAGCGGCGCGCTGAACATGTCCGCCTTTGATGTCATCATGCCCTGCCAGTCGCTTTACCACGCAACGGCATGGGGCTTGCCATTCGTCGGCGCTCTGAATGGCAGCAAGTTCGTATTCCCGTGTGATAAGTTCGATGGCGAGAGCCTGCAAACGCTCATTCGGGACGAAGGCGTCACCTTCTCTGGGGGCGTTCCCACCATCTGGACGACTTACCTGGATCATCTGGCGCGGACCGGTGAGACGACCGGAACATTGGAGCGCGTGATAATTGGCGGCTCAGCGATGCCGCGAGAGATGGCGAAGAGTTTCCATGCATTGGGAGTCGAGGTCCAGCAAATCTGGGGCATGACCGAAACTAGCCCCTTGGGCGTGGTGTCCACCCCAACCCCTGCACTGGCTGCACTCGGGAAAGATGCCGAACAGGATGGTATCTGGTCGCGCCAGGGACGTATGATGTTCGGCGTCGAGCTCAAGATCGTCGATGATGATGGCATGGCGCTTCCTCATGACGGCCAGGTTTCAGGCAGCTTGGCGGTGAGAGGGCCATGGGTCATCGATCGTTATTATGGTGCCGATGAACCTGCGACCGATGCAGATGGCTGGTTCGAAACCGGCGATATCGCGACGATCGATGAATTCGGTTTCATGAGGATTACCGATCGCGCCAAGGATGTCATCAAATCCGGAGGTGAGTGGATCAGTTCCATTGATCTGGAGAACGCTGCGGCGGGATGTCCCGGTGTCAAGGTAGCGGCAGTCGTCGGTGTTCAACATCCGAAGTGGGAAGAGCGACCCATTCTGATCGTGGAACCTCTTGAGGGTGCGCTTCTCGACGAACATCTTGTGATTGAATTTCTCAAAACGCTCGTGCCGCGATGGTGGTTGCCCGACATCGTGCTGGTTTCGCCAATACCGCTAACCGGAATAGGCAAGATAGATAAACGTAAACTTCGAGAACTCCATTTAGATATATTGATGTCCGACTAACGAATAACAGTTTTGGTGCTTATTTATGATAAGTTCTATTGATTTTGGGATTACGGGTCGTACCGCCTTTGTCTGCGGATCGAGTGCGGGACTCGGACGGGCATGCGCCGAAGCGCTGCTGGCGGCCGGAGCCCATGTGGTCCTCAACGGTCGTGACGCAGATCGTCTTGCGCAGGTCGCCGCTCAGCTCGGCATTCAATTTGCTGGCCGCGTAGCCTTTTTGGCCGGTGACGTTTCCACGGCGGAGGGCCGAGACCTCATCCTGCGCGAATACCCCGCACTCGACATTCTGGTGAACAATAGTGACGGCCCTCCCACCGGGAATTTCGAGGATTTTGATGAGGCCGTGTGGGCTCAGGCGCTTGACCGCTCGATGATCGCGCCCATCATGATGATGCGCGCGGTGATCAAGCCTATGATGGCGGCGAGGTGGGGGCGGATCATCAATATAACGTCGTCCACCGTAAGGGCGCCCCTGCCGATGCTTGGACTCTCCAATGGTGCACGAAACGGGCTCACCGGTTTTGTGGCGGGCCTTGCGAGAGAAGTCGCCGAGCAAGGGGTAACTATAAACAACTTACTTCCCGGACGCTTCGAAACCGAACGCCTGCAATCTTGGATTGACGCCCTCGCAACCGATGGCGGCGTGACGCCAGCGGAAATGACGGCCACTCTGGTGCAATCCAATCCGATGAAGCGCTTTGGGAAACCTGCGGAACTTGGAGCATTCTGCGCCTTCTTGGCGAGTGAACAAGCGTCTTACATCACAGGCCAGAACATCTTGATCGACGGTGGCGAATTCCCCGGAATCTAGGAGAGTAAAACGATGGCAAACGCATATTGGATCGCCCATATCACCATTCATGACCTTGAAGGTTTTAAGGCATATCCACCTGAAAGTACGAAGGTTGTAACCCAACATGGAGGACGATTTCTCTCGCGAGGGGGGAAAGCGCAGCTTCTCGAAGGCGAGCTGCGCGAGAGGCACGTCATAGTAGAGTTTGATAGCTTCGATGCTGCAATTGCGTGCTACAATTCACCGGAATATGCCGCCGCCCGTTCGCTCCGAACGCCTTACTCCGACGGTGATATAGTGATTATCGAAGGCCTGGCGCAAATTTAGAGCCTTCTCTGATTGGGCCCTTTGGGTCAAGCTGCTTCCTCGATTACGTGATCGTTCCCATGGATCACTCGCTTCTCTTCGCGGTCGGCGCAAGGCCGCCGCATAATGGGGTCATGGAGAG
>NZ_BSEF01000059.1:0-4016 GCF_027925545.1 Sphingobium sp. BS19 | reverse complement strand
GCTCCTGGCCGATCTGGCGGTGATGCGGGCATTGCCAGCAGGGCAGCTCGAGCCGTGTGAGACCAGGGCTGCTCGCGTATCGTCGACCGCCCTGGTGCGCTACCGGACCAACGACTACTCGGTGCCAACCCGGCCCCGTGACCGCGAAGCTGTGCAAAATGGCCATTTGACTTCGCGCGCCCGGTGATCCGGGTTAGAATGCCGTTTCGGCATGGATCAGGGAGCGTGCATGAAGCGGCTGTGGTCGGCGGACGAGCTGGGTGAACTCTGGACGCTGTCGCCCGACGATGTCGCGTTCATCGCCGACAATGCGGATGCCGGTAGGCTGGGGCTCGCCTGTCAGTTGACGTTCTGGCGGTCGCAGGGTCGTTTTCCAGATGAGGAAGCGGACCTCGCTCCGGCCGTGATCGCGCACCTCGCCGACCAGATCGGCGTGGCGGCGGACGTCGAGAGCTACGCGTTCACCGGTCGCTCTGGACGTCGGCACCGCCAGCGTGTTCTCGATCATCTGGCGGTCGGCACCTTCGACCATGCGGCCGAAGCGGCGTTTCGGTCGTGGCTGCTATCGGATATCCTCCCCCGCGAGCCGACACCATCCGCGCTTGAGGATGAGATCACCGGATGGTTCGCCGCGAGGCGGGTCGTCAGACCCGGATCCTACCGCCTCGACCGGCTCGTCCGCTCGCTTCGCTCGAGCCACGACGATGCGATGCTCGCCGGGGTCTATGATCGCCTTGACGATGGATCCCGCGCACGCCTGAACGCGCTGTTGGCCGATGATGGTGAGGGCGCGGGCTATACGCGATTGTCCGCCGATCCCGGAAAGCCGGGGCTCGACAGCCTGTTGGCCGAGGTCGCCAAGCTCGACCTAGTTCGTGGGCTGGGACTGTCGGCTGCGTTGCTTGGCGACGTGCATCCCGACCTCGTGAAACGATTTCGCAGGCGGGCCGCAGTCGAAAGCGCCTGGGAACTGCGCCGCCACCCGGATCGTATCAGGCTGCCGCTGCTCACCTTTTATTGCGTCCCGCGCGAGGCGGAGATCGTCGACGGGCTGGTCGACCTGCTCATCCAGATCACACACCGTATCACGGTCAAGGCTGAGCGGCGCGTCGTCACCGAGCTGCTGGAGGAAGCAAAGGCGGTCAGGGGCAAGAGCGGTATCCTGTTCAAGGTGGCGTCGGCCGTCACCGGTGCGCCCGACGGCTCCGTGCGCGAGGTGATCTTTCCCGTGGTCGACGAGCGCACGTTTCAGGCGTTGGTCAAGGAAGCGCTCGCCACCGGCTCGGCGCCGTCGCGCCGCGTCCACAAGGCGGTCCGCGCCTCCTACGGCGCCTATTACCGGCGCATGATGCCGAAACTCCTCGCCGCGCTCGACTTCCGCTCGAACAACAGCGCACACAAGCCGCTCACCGACGCGCTGGTGAAGATCCGCGCGGCCGAGAATGACGGACGGCAATATTTCAGCACTGCGGAGGTCGCGATCGACGGCGTCGTGCGCCCCAAATGGCGCGACATCGTGATCGAGGAAGCGCCGGATGGCTCGGAGCGGGTCAACAGGATCAATTACGAAATCTGCGTGCTCCAGACGCTGCGCGAGAAGCTCCGCTGCAAGGAGGTGTGGGTCGCGGGTGCGGGTCGGTTCCGCAACCCCGACGACGATCTGCCTGCCGACTTCAACGAACGACGCGCCGAATGCTATGAGCGGCTCGGCCTTACCACCGACGCGCGCGCCTTCACCGATTCCGTGAAGGCGGAGATGGAGCAGGCGTTGGCAATGCTCGATCGCGGCATGCCGGGCAACACCAGGGTCAAACTCAATCCGCGCCGCCGTCATCCAATCGTCGTGACCCCGCTCGATCCCCTTCCGGCACCTCCCACCCTCGAGGCGCTCGGCGGCGAGCTGGGTCGTCGCTGGCCGATGACGGGTTTGCTCGACATCCTGAAGGAGGCGGACCTCCGCATCGGCTTCACCCAGGCGTTCTCGACGGCGGCATCGCGCGCGGCGACGGACCCTGACGACGTCCGGCGACGTCTACTGCTCTGCCTATACGGCCTTGGCACCAATGCCGGGCTGAAGCGCCTGGTCGTCGGCGACCACGGCTTCACCTATAAGGAACTGCTCCACACCCGTCGCCGCTATATCGACGCCGAGTCCTTGCGGGACGCGACCAGGCGCGTCGTTAACGCCACGCTCGCCGCGCGCGATCCAGCGGTGTGGGGCGAGGGCACGACCGCGTGCGCGTCGGACAGCACGCACTTCGCCGCCTTCGACCAGAACCTGATGACCGAGTGGCATGTGCGCTACGGCGGGCGGGGCGTGATGATCTACTGGCACGTCGAGCGCCAGTCGGTGTGCATCCATTCGCGCCTGAAGCGCTGCTCGTCGTCCGAGGTCGCCTCGATGATCGAGGGCGTCCTCGCGCATGACACCGAGATGGAGATCGATCGCCAGTACGTCGACAGCCACGGGCAGAGCGAGGTGGCGTTCGCGTTCTGCAAGCTGCTCGGGTTCCAGCTGCTGCCGCGGCTCAAGGCCATCGCAGGCCAGAAGCTCTATCTGCCCGGACCTGGCACGGCGGACGATTACCCCAACCTCGCCTGCATCCTGACGCGCCCGATCGACTGGCCGCTGATCGAGCGGCAGTATGACGAGATGGTCCGCTACACGACCGCGATGGCCGAGCGCACCGCCGATCCCGAGGCGATCCTCCGGCGGTTCACCAGGAACAACGTCCAGCATCCGACCTACAAGGCACTTGCCGAGCTCGGCAAGGCGATGAAGACGGCGTTCCTGTGCTGCTACCTGCACGACGAGGCCCTGCGCCGCGAAATCAACGAGGGGCTGAACGTCGTAGAGACCTGGAACTCGGCCAACGGCTTCATCTTTTTCGGCCGGGGCGGCGAGGTCGCATCGAACCGGCTCGACGAGCAGCAGGCATCGGTCGCGGCGCTGCACCTCCTCCAGTCCTGCCTGGTGTACGTCAACACGCTGATGCTCCAGCGCGTTCTTGCCGAGGAGCGTTGGCGCGGGCGCATGACCGCAGCGGATGAGCGCGGCTTGACCCCGCTCATCTGGGCGCATGTCAGCCCGTATGGTGCGTTCGACCTGAATATGGAGCGGCGGCTCGACATCGAGGCCAGGATCGCCGCGTGACCCTCGGCGTACCCAGCCACTCTTTACAAAAAGCGCATTTCGTCAAGAGTGACGCCGACGGCAAGGGAATGCACCCAAGGGAACACAGCATGGCCGAGAAGGCGATCAACCGGCAAAATGTAAAGAGTGACACGGATACGGCCGCCGATGCCCACGAACGCCGCAAGGATTTCCTGACGGCAGCCGAGATCGACCGCCTGCTCAATGCCGCCAAGGCCGGACGGCATGGGCTACGCGATCACCTGCTCCTGCTGATGATGTACCGTCATGGACTGCGTGTAAGCGAGGCGACCGCGCTGCGGCGCGATGAAGTAGACCTTGCCGTATCGCGCCTGTGGGTGCGTCGCCTCAAAAACGGTTTGTCCGTCGAACAGCCGATCGCGGGCGACGAACTGCGTGCGATCCGGCGCTACCTCGCGCTGCGCGACGATCACCTGCCCTGGCTGTTCGTGTCCGAGCGCGGCGCGCAGCTAACCCGCCAGGCCGTCAATTACCTGCTGGCCCAGGCCTCAGCGCGCGCCAGCCTGCCGTCGGTCAACCCGCACATGCTGCGCCACTCTTGCGGGTTCGCGCTTGCGAACCGCGCCTACGACCTTCGCCTGATCCAGGACTATCTCGGCCACCGTGACCCCAAACACACCGTCCGCTACACGCGTACGGCCGGACGCCGGTTCGAGGGACTCTGGCGCTGAAATCCCAAATGGCCATTTTGCACAGCTTCGCGGTCACGGGGCCAACCCGGTATGGCTTCCAGGATGTCATGGTGAAGGGCTTCGTCGACACGGTGGTCATCCTATGTGGCAATGAGGAGATCGCCAGACATCCGCGCTGTTATGGTGAGGCCATGTTTGTGGCGAACCCG
>NZ_BSEF01000058.1:0-4518 GCF_027925545.1 Sphingobium sp. BS19 | reverse complement strand
GACTAGGGGCGGATGCCATTGGTATGATCCATATCGGGAATTGCGGAGATGGTTGCGGCATTCTGCGGGGCTGAATGCGTCGAGCGATGAGCCGATGCGGCGCCACGTTGTCTCATGGGTTCGCTCAGCGGCTTTCCGCATGAAATGTGTGAGTTTCGCGAAGACCTGCTCGATCGGATTGAGACCGGGGCTGTATGGCGGCGGAACAGCAGCTTGGCGCCAACCCTGCGGATCGCCCTGCGGACAGCGGGCCGTTTGCTGCTCAGGTTGTCCATGATGACAACGTCGCGAGGCGAGAGTGCCGGCACGAGAAACGGTTCGACATAGTGAGTGAAACTCTGGCCGTTCACCGACCGGCGTCCAGCCGCGCAACGGCGCCATGCTGGTCTTGGCCCAGCTTCATCGATGAAGACGAGCCGAGCCGGATCAAGCCGGCCCCGATATTTCTTCCATTGCTCGCGTCGCCGCGCTGCCCGTTTCTCGGAAGCGCCGAACCCATTTGACCGCCGAACTCGCAGCTGGACACCGGCAAAAACCGATAGCGTTTTGGCGGGTATGGTGATTCATTGATCGAGAGCGATCATGGAGTGCCGTGGTGGACCCGAAGTCACTGTTCCGTTTGAGCGACCATCTTGAAGCATTGAGCAAGGACGGCGATCGGCTCGAGGTTTTGCAGCGGACGGTGGACTTCGAGTACTTCCTGGCCTGGCTGATTGAGGGCTTGGGCTACGGCGATGGCGCCAAGGGGGGCCGTCCTCCGTTCGATCCTGTGATGATGTTCAAGGCCCTGATCCTGCAGGCGCAGCACAATCTGTCTGATGCGCGAATGGAGTTCATGATCCGGGACCGTCTGAGTTGGATGCGGTTCCTTGGGCTGTCGCTCGGGGATCGGACGCCGGACGAGAACACGATACGGCATTTCCGCAATCGCCTGACCAAGACCGGAACGCTCAAGCGGGTCATGAAGGCCTTTGACTGGCAACTGCAGAAGAAGGACTACATCCCGATGTCCGGGCAGGTCGTTGACGCCTCGCTGGTGCCTGCCCCCAAGCAGCGGAACACCGAGGGCGAACGCGAGGCGATCAAGTCGGGGATGAGTGCGAAGGAGATCTGGCCCGACGAGAAGAACAAGGCTGCGCAGAAAGACACCGATGCGCGCTGGACGCTCAAGATCGGCGGCAAAGTGCGGTATCGCGCGGATGGGACACCGCTGCCCATGATTGCCTTGCCGGTCTTCGGCTACAAATCCCACATCGGCATCGACCGGCGCTTCGGCTTCATCCGGGAGATGGCGGTGACTTCGGCGTCGGCCGCCGACGGGCGTCTTCTCCGGCAGGTCGTCAGCACGGACAACGCCGGTTCCGAGGTCCGGGCCGACAGTGCCTACCGCTCAAAGCGCAACGAGAAGTGGTTGTCGGATCGGATGCTGACGTCGCGCATTCACCGGCGCAAGCCCATGGGCAAGCCAATGTCGAAGGCAACGCACGGGCCAACGCTGCCAAATCCTCGATCCGCGCCCATGGCGAACATGTCTTCGCTCATCAGAAGAACAGGTTCGGGCTGTTCATCCGGACCATCGGTCTGGCGCGCGCCGAAGCAAAAATGACCCTTTGCAACCTGGCCTATAACTTCAACAGGCGGATCTTCCACGAACGCCGGGAAAAGTATGGGCTGATTATGCCCACGTTCCGGCAAACCAGCGAAATCGCCTATCGCTATCGCCGAAATCGACCCGACGGCTGACCATTCAGCGGCCGACACTGGCATGACCATCAAGCCACTCCGCCGCGACAGCAAATCACCCGGTTTTTGCCGGTGTCCAGCTACTCCCAACGCGCTGCCGCCGAATGGCACGACATCCCATCTGCGGTTACCGCCGCTACGACACGCTCACGCAGATCCACGGAATATGGCTTGGCCATCCACGCTGGCCTCCAGAACCCACCAAGCATCCTGAATCAGAAAATTGCTCCTCAGGGAATCCCTTCGATCCAGCCAAACCTCATCCCGATCTAGAATATAGTCTCGAGGATAGTCGCCAGAGCCAACGGAATTCAGAAGCTGCTTTCACGCCATTTCAAACCAGCCACAATCGTATGTTCTGCCCGGATCAAATCGGCAAAGCAGTCGTCATTTTGACGCATCCCAGCGCAAATCGCGAATTCACGGCGACAACGCCCGGGAGATGAAGCAGTACTTTTTTCAGGAAGGTTTCATAAGTCTCGATACTTTGCGTGACGATCCTGGCCATATAGTCGCTTTCGCCACTCACCGAGAAGCATTCCACAATTTCGGGCTGCCGCGCCACTGCGGCTTCGAGCGCTAGCAGCGTCTCCTCGTCATGTAGCCGGAGGCGTATCTCGGCGAAGACATTGACTGCCAGCCCCAGCGCCTTTGCATTGAGCAAAATGACTTTGCCGGCGATTACGCCATCGGCTTCCAGTTTCTTGATCCGCCGCCAGCAGGGCGTGTTGGATAAACCCACCCGCTCAGCGATTTCACCAGTTGAGAGGTCAGGCTGGTCCTGCATGGCGGCAAGAATGTTTCGATCGATTCGGTCCACGAAAGAAAAATCCTAAAATGTGAAAAAACCGCGTCAAGATTGCCCGGCATACTCAATTTTCCATGATTGAGAAATATAAATACCCGTCATGCGCATCTATCATGTTCACACGGAGCGTATATGACCGACAACCCCGCCCCTTCGCGCCGCACTCTTCTGCAGATATTGATTGCGGCTCCTGTTGCGATGCCAATAATCGCGGCACCCTGGGCCGAGGCGCTAATCGGGGCTCGGAGAGCTATGCAGACGACCCGGCCTTGCTGCGCCGAAGTCGCGAAGGGGGCAGTTCAGCCGCTGCCGCTATCAGAGTACGGAATCGCGTTCATAGGAATCTGATCTGCCCTCACCAAGTGGACCGGTTGGTTTGTTAGTGGATTATGCTCATCGCCGCCCTATCCGCCTGGAGGTGGAGCGAAGCGGAACCGGAAGGCGGCAATGGCGGCGAAGCAGTTTCCGGGGCTGGCGGTCGGTAACCCAGGCTGCTGTGGGGGCGGACCGTGTTGTAGTATTTCCGCCAGGCCTCGATCAGCACCTTTGCCTCGGCGAGGCTGTAGAAGATTTCGCCGTTGAGCAGTTCGTCGCGAAGCGACCCGTTGAAGCTCTCGTTGTAGCCATTCTCCCAGGGCGACGCCGGGGTGATGTAAAGCGTCTTCACGCCGACCTGTGCCAGCCATTTCCGGACTGACGTGGCGATAAATTCACGGCCATTATCGGATCTGATATTGGCTGGTAGCCCGCGCGCGATGAACAGGTCGGCCAGCGCTGCCAGCACGTCTTCGTGCTTGAGCTGCCGCGCTACAATCAGGGCGAGGCATTCGCCGCTGGCCTCATCGATGATCGTCAGGATGCGGAACTTGCGGCCATCATGGGTGCGGCCTTCGACGAAGTCGTAGGCCCAGACGTGCCCCGGATACGCAGGCCGCAACCGGATACACGAGCCATCGTTCAGCCATAACCGGCCCCGCTTGGGTTGCTTCTGCGGCACCTTCAGGCCCTCGCGCCGCCAGATGCGCTCGACACGCTTGCGATTCACCGTCCATCCCGCATCGCGCAGCAGCGCCGTCACCCGGCGATAGCCGTAGCGACCATATTGCCGTGCCAGAGCAATGATATCATTGGTGAGAGCTTCCTCGTCATCTGCCCCGCGCGGGACATTGCGCTGCGTCGATCGATGCTGGCCAAGCACCCGGCAGACCCTTCGTTCGGATACTGCCAGTTCGCCTCGGATATGATCGATGCAGCGCCTTCGCCGCGCAGGGCTCAGAAGTTTCCCCGCGCCGCCTCCTGCAAGATCAGCTTGTCAAGCGTCAGGTCAGAGATCGCCCGCCTGAATCGCAGATTCTCCTTCTCCAGATCCTTCATGCGCCGCACCTGGTCGGTCTTCAGACCGCCATATTCCTTGCGCCAGCGATAATAGGTCTGCTCGCTGACCGCGATCCGCCGACACGCATCCGCTGTCGTGCCGCCCTGCGCCAGGACGATCTCAGCTTCACGCAACTTGCCGATAATCTCTTCCGGCCTGTGCCTCTTGCAACTCCTTCATGATCCAAAATAACAGAGATTTTGGACCACCCAGAAGGAGGCAGATCAAGGCGGAACTTGCGACCATCATGCGTCCGCCCTTAGACGAAGTCGTACGCCCATACATGCCGGATATTGTGGCCGCAGCCGGACGCACGATCCGTCGCTGAGCCACAGATGTCCGCGCTTTGGCTGACGCTGCGGGACCTTGAGCCCCTCACGCCGCCAGATCCGCTCGACCCGCTTATGGTTCACTGTCCACCCGCATGGCACAGCCATCACCCGGCGATAGCCGTAGCGCCCCATGGAAGAAATATCGGGGCCGGCTTGATCCGGCTCGGCTCGTCTTCATCGATGAAGCTGGGCCAAGACCAGCATGGCGCCGTTGCGCGGCTGGACGCCGGTCGGTGAACGGCCAGAGTTTCACTCACTAT
>NZ_BSEF01000057.1:0-5311 GCF_027925545.1 Sphingobium sp. BS19 | reverse complement strand
CGCTATTCCAGTGATATGACGGAGCGGGAATGGTCGTTGGTGGCTCCCTTCATCCCACCAGCCAAGCGCGGAGGCCGGCGCCGCAGGACGGACATGCGCGAAGTCCTGAATGCCTTGCTCTACATCGCCGCGAGTGGCTGTGCCTGGAGGCTGCTCCCGAAGTGCTTCCCGCCCGTCTCGACAGTTCAGCGGTATTTCTATGCGTGGCGCAATGCGGGCCTTCTCGACGCTATGAACGTGGTTCTGGTCATGAACTTGCGTGAGATCGAGGGCCGCGAAGCCTCTCCGAGCGCCGGTGTCATCGATAGCCAGTCAGTGAAGACCACCGAGAGCGGCGGTCCCTGCGGCTATGACGCGGGCAAGAAGATCAAGGGCAGGAAGCGCCACATCCTGACGGACACTTGCGGCTTTCTGATCTTCATCCTCGTGCACACCGCCGATATCCAGGACCGTGATGGCGCCGTCGACGTCCTGCGGGCCGTGCGACAGCGCTTTCCCTGGCTGCGCCATGTCTTCGCCGACGGAGGCTATGCCGGCGACAAGCTCAGGGATGCCCTCGCCGGATCGGGATGCTGGACGATCGAGATCATCAAGCGCTCCGACAAGGCCAACGGATTCCAGGTCCTCCCGCGCCGATGGGTCGTCGAACGCACCTTCGCATGGCTCGGCCGATGCCGTCGCCTCGCCAAGGACTGGGAAACAACCCTAGCCTCATCAACAGCATGGGCCACCATTGCTTCCATCCGCATGGTCACCCGGCGAACTGCAAGGTATTGCTACGCTTGAGGAACTTCCGAGTCAGGCTCTTAGAGCCGACGGAACCATCGACATTATCGTCGAAGGGGCGCAGGCGCCAAGGGTCAACGGTCTGCTTAAATCCGCTGGGGTGGAAGGAGTTGAAAAAACCAGGGTAAGGCCGACACGAGGAATGCGCAAAGCTGGTCAGCACAAAGGAGAAGCGAATGCGCTTCTGGGTGGTCAGCTCGTCTATGGTGCTACGGGTACCTGCACTGCAGGATTCACCGTTTTCAAGATCGCGAGCACGACGACCCGCTATAAGATCACGTCGGGTCATTGCGACAACGAGCTCTGGAGCGCAGACCAGACTTATCTCCCGTTCGTCGAGCAGCGGGTCGGGGCCAACACCCCTTATGATGTACAATGGCACAGCCAAGGGACGTTTCCGAAATTCACCAACACCATCAAAAACGGGTCCACCGCAACACTGGCGATCACAGCTGTATATCCTCAGTCGGCGTTCCAGAATGGGGAATATCTATGCAAGTATGGATACACTACATATAAGACATGCGGAAATATTGTCTCCACACCAGTTACAATTTGCAGGGAGTACCTGCTACTTTTGTGCAAGTACGTCACCCTCAAGGCCTGAATCTATCGGAAAATGGCGATAGCGGGGCGCCCTGGTTTAGTGAAACATATAACGAGGCTTGGGGTGTTCATTCTGAAAGCGGCTATTATCCGGATGAGAATGACGCCATTTTCATGCCGGTACGCTATCTTGAAGACTTTGGCCTGAGGGTTCTGACAAGTCCGTAAGACAGGGGCTTCATATCGATGCTGCTATCCAGGGTGGCGCTCCCAGTCCGCCGCATAAATGCCGAATTGCCGTTGATAGTCAGCTTCGCTCGTTAGGACCACGGCGTAGTCCCGGCTGCGAAGGATGAAGCGATTGTTGCTCACGCGCTCGGCTGCCGGCGATTGCGTGAGCAACGCGGCGAGCATCGGCTCGACTTCGGTGGGAGCAGGGGTGACTACCCGGCAATCAACGGTGGTCGCAGGCTCGGCCCCGCTGTCGCGTCGTAACACGAAATCGCTTGTATAGGTGACTCGCAGGGATGCTGTTGGACAGCGGCTATAGCTTAGCGTTCTTCCCCCAATGCGGAGTCGACCAGGGGCAAACATGGCCCCCCAGCCTCGTTGGCCCCGTTGGTCTCTGCCTTCGAACTGCATGAAGCTGACAACCCGCCAAATTCCGGTGATTTCCGACAGCGGCGGACCCATAGCCAACCGGCGTCTCGAGGATTGCTCCAGCAGCAACTCGTGATGGGAATTCCATATCCGCAAGCGGCCGTCCGGCAATAACCCAACTTGCGGCCGCGCGCGGAAAAAGCTGAAGAAAGTTGCGTCCCGCGCCTCGCGCTCTGGGCCACAGCCCATAGCCGTCTGCGTGCTTTTGTCGACCGCGGCAGGCGTCAGCGCACCGCCTTCAATATGCCCGGCCATGCCTGAGTGATTGCAGCTGATGGCGAAGCGCAAGCTGCGGTGGCCGATATCGACATAGGCGTGGCGCTGACCATCGTTATCGAGCCGAGGAGGCGAATGATTGTCGAATCTCACGATGTCCCATTCGCCCACGATTTCAGCTAGTGCATTGACGGTTCGGGGAGCTCGGGTGGCAGGTGCCTGCAGCTGCGGCTCCGGCTCCGCCTCCAGCACAGGGGGCACGGCAGAACAGCCTGCGATCAGTGTAGTCAGGAGGGTGAGCAGGATTGAATGAGAATTCCGCATGGCGTCAGCTAGCATGGCGCTCATGAGCGATCGGTGAACCCCGTCGCGGTGATTTGCTCGCCGTCCATTCCCAGAACTCGATCCCCTGCGAGAACCCCGCGCCGCTCCGCAACGTGCCATCCATCGCTGCCAGAACCGTGTCAATTAGCGCTGATATCTACACGCGCATAGCCGTAAATCATGGCGCGATTCTGCATCAGATTTTTGCATCAGGGAAGGGCGCGGAAAAGCGCGGCTTTCGGTTTGATGCGAAACTTTTGATTTTTGCATCGTTCCAAAGCCGCTCCAAATGCCGGACTGACTTACATCCCTGCGTCAGTACGTTTTAGGCGCCAGCTTACGGCAGCACCCATAAGCGAAATCCTTCCTTTCTCGCGCTGGATGACGCGGTAGGGAGAGGACGCGAGCAAACTCTGAGCTATCTCGCCGGCGCGAGCAGCTTCTGGGCGGCCTCCGCATTCAAGAGCAGTTATGTCAGCCTCGGAGATCGTAAGCGTGTCAGACACTAGCTGATACCGCGCGCTGATTGAATTGCACGCTACAGTACCAGTAATTGTGCCGTCATCTAAGAATCTGAGAGTTAAGGCAGGTACGCCTCCGTTTCGAGAGGAATCAACCTCCCATGAGCCAGCAACCCCATTAGACGACGCCTCTTGGATGGGCGATGGGGTAATACAACCGCCCAGCGCAAGCACCAAAGGTACAATGGAGAATATCCCGCGCATCAATTTGTCGCTACCGAAAGCCCGAGGCCACTAATCCGTTTGATTGGCATGAACATCATCTGTCCTACTTGGTCCGCTGGTGCGGTGACTTTCGAATGAACAATGCCGTATGCGGTCGCCTGACCTGCCGACGCGCCACCGCCGAACACAGGACCGCCGCTGTCGCCGGAGTCCGCCATATTGCCGCTAGTGTTGCGCTTTACCCGAACCCAATAGCCAGTCGAGCCATTGTAAGTGGTCGAAGAGTTTGTAGCTTCAATCGTGCCGCAGGTGTAACCTGTGGTAGCGCCTTGCTTGCAAACAGTCGTGCCCACAGGGAAGGTGGTGGGATCCGCCGTTCCCGTCACCGTCAGGCTTGATGTTGAGTACTTTATCGTGTTCGTGATCGTATTTCCTGCCGAGACCGTCCGCCATTCATAATCGTCACTGCCAGAGTTCATCTGCCCCTGCCAAGTGAACGACACACCCTGACTTGTGAACGGACTATTTTTGACGCAGGAACTTCCAGCACCAATGCACTCGCCAACGTGTGCGGCTGTTAGAATGCCGCGTGTAGTGCCCTTGATCACGGCAAAACCCAGCGTGCCGTTCTCGTAGAAGCCAGCGCTATCTGTTTGTGTGGTGAGTTGCTCACCACCCCGGACGCTCGCCACAAGCTGGTCACGTTTGTCGGCGGCGACAAACTCCGTGTCATCATCCGCAAGGCCTGCGCCCTTGAGTTTTCCACGAACACGATCTGGGCTGGGAGCGTAGATCGCCAAGCGACCTTTGCGCACATCAACCTCGGTGCCAAAATTTGGCTCGCTCGCAGCTAGGGCTTTGATTGCTGCTTCTTGTTTATTGCGCAATGCAACCAGGGGCTGCGCAGCCTTCTCCGCCACAATTAACGGATTGCTTGTATAACGCGACAGTAGTTGCTCGGCACCCCCAACCAGTCGAACAACGACGCGGAACTTAGGGGAATGCTCAATATAAATTCCCCCAAAGCGCACGCTTTCCGCTTCTGCCAGCTTCGCTTGAAGCTCGATCGCCTCATTCATCGCATCCATTTGAACCTTGGCTTCATCTGCGGACAGCCCGAAGTCGGTGGCATACTGCGTAAGGATCGGATCTTCAGTCGTTTGAGCGTAGGCCAATCCCGGTGAGAGGCTAAGAACCGAAGCCACAAGCAAGATATTGATCTTCATGTTTCACCTTTCTTGGCTATACGCTCGCCATTCTAAAGGTGAGTTCGCATTATTGTTCCTAGCGCACCCGCGCCCTGTCTGGGCTGGCGAACACTCTGGCGCTATGCCAGATTCACGTCAGGCCTCGACCGCAGTCAGAGGGGCGAGCAAGGTCCAAACGATGCCCGACGTCGGAAAGTCCAGCTCGGCACGGCCGCACAAGCTGCGGCTCGCCGCCGTGCATATCAGCCGCGACCCAAAACCCTGGCGCTCGGGCTTGACGACTCGCGGGCCGCCCCGTTCGGCCCATTGCATCCAAAGTTCGGCCTCGGCGCCCGAATCCAGTACCTTCCATGTCAACTCGATCGTGCCCGTTTCATTGGACAGCGCACCATATTTGATCGCGTTCGTCGCCAGCTCGTGAAAGGCAAGGGTCAACGTCATCGCCGCCTTGGGGCCGATTGTGACCGTGGGGCCAGCGAGGCGCATGCGGTCAGCGCCAAGGGTGAAGTGCGCAAGCGCGTTCTCGGCCAGCGCCGGCAGCGGTGCGGCTTCCCAATCATGGGCTAGAAGCTGCTCGATCGCACCGCCCAGCGCCGCCAATCGCTCGTCAATGGTCGATCGGGCGTCCTCGATCGACTCGGCCCTCTGCAAGCTTTGACTGACAAGGGAGCGAACGATAGTGAGAATGTTCCTGAACCGATGCTCAAGCTCACGCATCCGGGTTTCAGTATCGACCATAATTCTACGCGCCCCTTAGAGCCTGACTCGGAAGTTCCTCAAGCGTAGCAATACCTTGCAGTTCGCCGGGTGACCATGCGGATGGAAGCAATGGTGGCCCATGCTGTTGATGAGGCTAGGGTTGTTTCCCAGTCCTTGGCGAGGCGA
>NZ_BSEF01000056.1:0-5270 GCF_027925545.1 Sphingobium sp. BS19 | reverse complement strand
CGGTTTTATGGCGTGCGAGATCAGTTAAAATTAGGCCGTTCCTATATGTCTCAATTTACATATCCACAGTGAATGTAATTTGTGCAGGAATGGCTCCATGAAATGGCAGCCTTTGACGTGGCTTATTCCGCCGCGCTGGAGGTTGAGCATCAAACTTGAGAGTTTGATCCTGGCTCAGAACGAACGCTGGCGGCATGCCTAACACATGCAAGTCGAACGAGACCTTCGGGTCTAGTGGCGCACGGGTGCGTAACGCGTGGGAATCTGCCCTTGGGTTCGGAATAACAGTTGGAAACGACTGCTAATACCGGATGATGACGTAAGTCCAAAGATTTATCGCCCAGGGATGAGCCCGCGTAGGATTAGCTAGTTGGTGAGGTAAAGGCTCACCAAGGCGACGATCCTTAGCTGGTCTGAGAGGATGATCAGCCACACTGGGACTGAGACACGGCCCAGACTCCTACGGGAGGCAGCAGTGGGGAATATTGGACAATGGGCGAAAGCCTGATCCAGCAATGCCGCGTGAGTGATGAAGGCCTTAGGGTTGTAAAGCTCTTTTACCCGGGAAGATAATGACTGTACCGGGAGAATAAGCTCCGGCTAACTCCGTGCCAGCAGCCGCGGTAATACGGGGGGAGCTAGCGTTGTTCGGAATTACTGGGCGTAAAGCGCACGTAGGCGGCTATTCAAGTCAGAGGTGAAAGCCCGGGGCTCAACCCCGGAACTGCCTTTGAAACTAGATAGCTTGAATCCAGGAGAGGTGAGTGGAATTCCGAGTGTAGAGGTGAAATTCGTAGATATTCGGAAGAACACCAGTGGCGAAGGCGGCTCACTGGACTGGTATTGACGCTGAGGTGCGAAAGCGTGGGGAGCAAACAGGATTAGATACCCTGGTAGTCCACGCCGTAAACGATGATAACTAGCTGCTGGGGCTCATGGAGCTTCGGTGGCGCAGCTAACGCATTAAGTTATCCGCCTGGGGAGTACGGTCGCAAGATTAAAACTCAAAGGAATTGACGGGGGCCTGCACAAGCGGTGGAGCATGTGGTTTAATTCGAAGCAACGCGCAGAACCTTACCAGCGTTTGACATCCTCATCGCGTTTTCCAGAGATGGATTACTTCAGTTCGGCTGGATGAGTGACAGGTGCTGCATGGCTGTCGTCAGCTCGTGTCGTGAGATGTTGGGTTAAGTCCCGCAACGAGCGCAACCCTCGCCTTTAGTTACCATCATTTAGTTGGGAACTCTAAAGGAACCGCCGGTGATAAGCCGGAGGAAGGTGGGGATGACGTCAAGTCCTCATGGCCCTTACACGCTGGGCTACACACGTGCTACAATGGCGACTACAGTGGGCAGCAACTCCGCGAGGGGAAGCTAATCTCCAAAAGTCGTCTCAGTTCGGATTGTTCTCTGCAACTCGAGAGCATGAAGGCGGAATCGCTAGTAATCGCGGATCAGCATGCCGCGGTGAATACGTTCCCAGGCCTTGTACACACCGCCCGTCACACCATGGGAGTTGGATTCACCCGAAGGCGTTGCGCTAACTCGCAAGAGAGGCAGGCGACCACGGTGGGTTTAGCGACTGGGGTGAAGTCGTAACAAGGTAGCCGTAGGGGAACCTGCGGCTGGATCACCTCCTTTCTAAGGATATCGGCGGAAAGCGCCGGCTCTAGTAGTCGGAAGAGCTTCCTCCATTCCAAAGAACATATGCCGTCGTCCTCATGTCCCTTCATCCCTAGAGACCAACAGCATTGTGCTGTTGAGAGTCTTGAGCTGGCTTACGCCGCCTGGCGGCCATTATGGCCGCTTGGGCAGCGAGAGTGGGCTTGTAGCTCAGTTGGTTAGAGCACACCCCTGATAAGGGTGAGGCCGGTGGTTCGAGTCCACCCAAGCCCACCATTCTCGTGGGGCTCAAGGGGGCCTTAGCTCAGCTGGGAGAGCGGTTGCTTTGCAAGCATCAGGTCATCGGTTCGATCCCGATAGGCTCCACCATTTGCTTGAAGAGCAAATGGATTGTTTGATTTTGGGTCCGCTGCATAAGCAGCGACGGCCGTTCGGCCTTGCGAACCTTTGGTTCGTTTAAGTGCCGGTCATACAGCTCCACCAACAGACACTCTAGAGATGAAGACATCAGTTTGCCGGGCATTGGTCCGGCAATATGGAGCGCTTTTGCGCTTCTCTTTGACATTGTGAATGGGTTTTTTAATCGATGCCGTGGTGACATGTGCAGTTCGGTTGCCGATCTTCGGATCGTTCAACGGGCGCATATGGCATTACTGATAATATCAGGCTGAGATTTATTATCCACATCGAAGGGTTCCCATAAAAGTAATACTTTTATGGGCGCCTGGATACCGTGACGGCACTAGCCGAGTGGTAGACGCAAGGTTCGCCTTGTATCTGCCCAGTGTTGTCATTGGTGGTGTGGACTCTCAAGCGTGAGGTAAGGGCATTTGGTGAATGCCTTGGCATGCACAGGCGATGAAGGACGTGGCACGCTGCGATAAGCGTCGGGGAGCTGTGAGCAAGCTTTGATCCGACGATTTCCGAATGGGACAACCCACCTTCACCATTTAATCTCGACCCTGATTGGTCTTCGGACCGGGCAGGAGCGGGGTTAAATGGGGAGGGTATCACTAAGCTGAATAAAATAGGCTTTGGTGAGGCGAACCCGGAGAACTGAAACATCTCAGTACCCGGAGGAAAAGACATCAACCGAGATTCCGTTAGTAGTGGCGAGCGAACGCGGACCAGGCCAGTGCCTGGTGTTTAATTAGCAGAAGCCTTTGGAAAGTGGCGCCATAGCGGGTGACAGCCCCGTATGCGAAAATGAAACATCAGGACTTGAGTAGGGCGGAGCACGTGAAACTCTGTCTGAACATGGGGGGACCACCCTCCAAGCCTAAATACTCGTGCATGACCGATAGCGAACCAGTACCGTGAGGGAAAGGTGAAAAGCACCCCGATGAGGGGAGTGAAACAGTACCTGAAACCGAATGCCTACAAGCAGTGGGAGCTCCCTTGAGGAGTGACCGCGTACCTCTTGCATAATGGGTCAGTGACTTAATGTATCGAGCAAGCTTAAGCCGTTAGGTGTAGGCGCAGCGAAAGCGAGTCTGAATAGGGCGACTGAGTTCGATGTATTAGACCCGAAACCCGGCGATCTAGGCATGACCAGGATGAAGGTGCGGTAACACGCACTGGAGGTCCGAACCGTTTAATGTTGAAAAATTATCGGATGAGTTGTGTTTAGGGGTGAAAGGCCAATCAAGCCGGGAAATAGCTGGTTCTCCGCGAAATCTATTGAGGTAGAGCGTCAGATGATTGCCGTTGGGGGTAGAGCACTGGATGGGCTAGGGGGTCGCGAGATCTACCAAACCTAACCAAACTCCGAATACCAACGAGTCTAGTCTGGCAGACAGACGGCGGGTGCTAAGGTCCGTCGTCAAAAGGGAAACAGCCCTAACCTACAGCTAAGGTCCCCAAATCGTATCTAAGTGGGAAAGCATGTGGGATTTCCAAAACAACCAGGAGGTTGGCTTAGAAGCAGCCATCCTTTAAAGAAAGCGTAACAGCTCACTGGTCTAAATAAGAGATCCTGCGGCGAAGATGTAACGGGGCTAAAGATACGTACCGAAGCTTAGGGTGTGATCGTTTACGATCACGCGGTAGCGGAGCGTTCCGTAGGCCGATGAAGCGATCTGGTAATGGGTCGTGGAGGTATCGGAAGTGCGAATGCTGACATGAGTAGCGATAAACAGTGTGAGATGCACTGTCGCCGAAATCCCAAGGGTTCCTGCTTAAAGCTAATCTGAGCAGGGTAAGCCGGCCCCTAAGACGAGCCCGAAGGGGGTAGTCGATGGGAACCACGTTAATATTCGTGGGCCTGGAGGTGTGTGACGGATGGCGTAACTTGTCTGGTCTTAACGGATTGATCCAGGCAGGGAAGTTGTCCCAGGAAATAGCCCCTCCATTATAGACCGTACCCTAAACCGACACAGGTGGGATGGTAGAGTATACCAAGGCGCTTGAGAGAAGTGTACTGAAGGAACTCGGCAAATTGCCTCCGTACCTTCGGAAGAAGGAGGCCCCACATCAAGGCAACTTTTTGTGGGGGGCACAGGCCAGGGGGTAGCGACTGTTTAGCAAAAACACAGGACTCTGCTAAGTCGGCTTCAAGACGACGTATAGGGTCTGACGCCTGCCCGGTGCTGGAAGGTTAAGAGGAGGAGTGCAAGCTCTGAATTGAAGCCCCAGTAAACGGCGGCCGTAACTATAACGGTCCTAAGGTAGCGAAATTCCTTGTCGGGTAAGTTCCGACCTGCACGAATGGCGTAACGACTTCCCCACTGTCTCCAGTACATGCTCAGCGAAATTGAATTCTCCGTGAAGATGCGGAGTACCCGCGGTTAGACGGAAAGACCCCGTGCACCTTTACTGCAGCTTCAGAGTGGCATTAGGAAAGAACTGTGTAGCATAGGTGGGAGGCTTTGAAGCGATGACGCCAGTTGTCGTGGAGCCTTAGGTGAAATACCACCCTGTTGTTTTCTGATGTCTAACCTCGCACCGTTATCCGGTGCAGGGACCCTCTGTGGCGGGTAGTTTGACTGGGGCGGTCGCCTCCTAAAGAGTAACGGAGGCGCGCGATGGTGGGCTCAGGACGGTTGGAAACCGTCTGTTAGAGTGCAATGGCATAAGCCCGCCTGACTGCGAGACTGACAAGTCGAGCAGAGACGAAAGTCGGTCATAGTGATCCGGTGGTCCCTCGTGGAAGGGCCATCGCTCAACGGATAAAAGGTACGCCGGGGATAACAGGCTGATGATTCCCAAGAGCTCATATCGACGGAATCGTTTGGCACCTCGATGTCGGCTCATCACATCCTGGGGCTGGAGCAGGTCCCAAGGGTTTGGCTGTTCGCCAATTAAAGTGGTACGTGAGCTGGGTTCAGAACGTCGCGAGACAGTTTGGTCCCTATCTGCCGTGGGCGTCGAAATTTGAGAGGAGTTGACCCTAGTACGAGAGGACCGGGTTGAACATACCTCTGGTGTACCTGTCATTCCGCCAGGAGTGCAGCAGGGTAGCTATGTATGGACGGGATAACCGCTGAAAGCATCTAAGCGGGAAGCCTCCCTCAAGATAAGATTTCATCGAGCCGTGGAAGACCACCACGTTGATAGGCTGGATGTGGAAGTGCGGTAACGCATGGAGCTAACCAGTCCTAATTGCTCTTTTCGCGCTTGAGAGTCCCACCATCAATGACAATGCTGGTC
>NZ_BSEF01000055.1:0-5919 GCF_027925545.1 Sphingobium sp. BS19 | reverse complement strand
TCCCGGCAATGGTCCTGAACTTCTCCGCCACTTTCTCACGGTCCTGCACCTGCTGGCGTTCCTGTG
This sequence comes from Sphingobium sp. BS19, assembly GCF_027925545.1. Lineage (NCBI taxonomy): Bacteria > Pseudomonadati > Pseudomonadota > Alphaproteobacteria > Sphingomonadales > Sphingobiaceae > Sphingobium > Sphingobium sp. BS19. The sequence goes on along the minus strand of NZ_BSEF01000055.1, from coordinate 5,853 downwards.
CCTGCTCACGGGTGCGCTCGGCGACAAGCCGCTCCTGACGCTGGGCCTCGGCTGCATCGCGCCGATCGCGATCGACCGCGCCGCTCAAGGTGGCCGCGAACGCATGCAGCCTGCCCGATATCCGCTGCCCTGCATCGCGCAGCCACTCGGTCCCCCGCTCTATATACTGGCGCAGGCCCCGCTGCTCGATGACGCCGGCGTTGTGCTGGCCCACCATCGTTACTGGCTCATAGGCCCGCCCCTCCCGCATGGCCTGATGCTCGGCACGGCGTTCCATCGCCGTCGCGCTCGGCCCCATATGCACGGTCGCCTCCTGCTCGATGCCGCGCCGCTGGTGGCTGCGATGGTCCACCCGCTCCGGGACGTTCGCCCGTTCCAGCGCCGCATTCTGCATCTCGGCCCACCGGCCACGCCAGCGCTCGACCTCCCCGCTCGTCTTCTGGTCCAGTTCGCGGGTCTTCGCGCCCAGCCCTTCTGGGCCGATCCGCCGCGTCGTCGTCAGCAGATGGGCGTGGTGGTTGCGATGGTCGCCCTCGCGACCTGGTGCGTGGATCGCCACGTCCACCGCCACCCCATGCCGCTTGCTGATCTCCCGTGCGAGGCCCAGCGCAAGCTCGCGCCGCGCTTCGGCCGACAACTCGGCGGGCAGCGCGATTTCATATTCGCGGGCGACGGTCGAGTTCTTGCGCGTCTCTGCCTGTTCGGCGGCGTTCCAGAGCACGGCCCGGTCACTGGCCCACGCCGGGGCGTCGGCGGGCACGACAAGGGCGTTATGTTCGACGCCCTGCTTGCGGGTGTAATCATGGACGAGGCCGGTGCGCTCGTCCGTGATTTCGACACCCGCACGATAGGCTGCCGCTGCCGTCGCGCTGCGACCGGCGGAACGGCCTATCGTTTTTACCGCAAGATGGAAGCTCGCCATCGCCGCGCCCTTACCTTGCCATGCGGGAGCATGGCGCGGGCGACAGCCCGCTGGGGTTCAGGGGTATCCCCTGACGCACGCAAACGCAAGTTTGCATAAGTGCGCCCTTCCTCTCTTTTGCTCGGTCGGGCCCTTCCTCTCTTTTGCTCGGTCGGGTCCGGTGCTATCAGTATCGCATAGCGAAAGGATTGACCATGGCTGCTCCAACGCCAGAGGCTATCGAAACTGCCCGTCGCAAGGTCCAGCAGGCCAAGGCCCGATTGCAGGCATTGGAAGCCCGCGCCGCTACCCTGAACCGCAAGGCCGATGCCCGCCGCAAGATCATCCTCGGCGGTCTGCTCCTCGATGCCGCCATGAAAGACCCCGCATGGGAATCCCACCTCAATGACCTGATGAGCCGGATCAGCCGCGATCAGGACCGGAAGGCGTTCGAGGGCTGGACCTTCAAGGGTGGCCCCGCCGATGCCTGATCCCTTCGACCCTGCCGAGTTTGATGCTCCCCCTCCCTCCGATCCCGGCGCAGACTATCGCACCCTGCTCGACGCCATGCGCAAGGCCGGGGCCGAAGGGGTCGCCCAGCAGGTCGCCGCACTGGCCCAGAAGATCGAGCAGGACGCCCACCAGCGCGCCGAATGGACCGCACAGGCAGGCGTGGGGGTCAATGCCCTCCACCGAGCCGCTGGGGAGCTTCAGCGGGTCAGCGCAGGGGTCTGGTGGGATCGCCTGAAGGAATGGATCACCGCCGCCCTCATCGGGCTGGGACTGATCTTCGCCGCGGCCCTCGCCTATCGCTGGGCGCAGGAACCCAAGATCGAGCGCCAGCTATACGGATGCACCGCCAAATGGGACGCCAAAGCCCAGACGTGCAAAGGAAAGTGGGTGCCCCTCTACGAGCAGCAGCCCTGATTTAGCGCGATAATTGATATTCGCGGACAAGGATCGATGCGGGAACATGCCATGCCCGTTCGATTTTGCGGATCATGTGGAGGGTCAGCCCCCGCTTGCGAGCGAGAACCTCGGTCGCGCGCGATTGCCCGATCAGGGACGCCAGGTCGGCACGGGTGCGCCCTTCCGCCTCCATGGCCGCTTCAATCGCTTCCACCGGGTCCAGCTTGTCGACCGGCCACCGCTTCCGCTCATATTCATCGACCAGGGTTGCCAGCACATCGAGACGATCCTCGTCCGCGCTGCCCGCTTCCGCGCTCCAGAGAACGCGGATTTCATCGACCGCCGCCCGATGGTCGTCATCGTTCCTGATAGGTCTGATATCCATTTGCCTGTCCTTCAAAACTGATCGACGGTCACGGCGTCAATGCGGTCATATTCAGCATGTGTCCCAATAAACTTTATGAAAGCGATCCCTCGCCGGAAATGGAACGCAACGATCATTCTATGATCGCCGCCCGCCACTTCAAATCTAACCCGTTCCGCCGTCACCGTTTTTGCTTTTGAAAAATCGGCCATGACTTCGATTGTCGAAGACCAGTCCGCATTTTCTGCAACCTCTAGCCAATGTGTCAATGACGCACGGGTCAGGGGATGCGTCGCAAAATAGGCTACGATGTTTTTGCGGGCGATGATCCTCATGAGCAGGCTATGCCATTTCCCAATATGGGAAACAATCCCTTAATTCCCATTGGAAGCTGTAGAAACTGGCATCAGCCCGGTTTCCCTTCTGGTGCCGTCAGGGCACGCCAAGCCCTTGGATCGCACAGACCTGCCCCCAACCGCTCCCCTGCGCTCTACGAGCCGGAAATCGCCTCCTACACCCCCTGATAGCCAATTGGGACCTTGCAGCATTGCGCAACGTGGAAGGGGTAGGATTCCTATCCGAGTACGCCCAACGCGTGCCGCGACTAGCGGCACTCACTGTTCACTTTTTGTTCTGCTCTAAAGGGGTTGCTTCGCTAGCGCTTAAGTCCGCGCTTGCACCCCCTTTAGATTACATAGAAGGGACGGAAAAAACACATAGCCAAATCAACGAGTTAGCAGGGGGGGGTGCGTCACCAGCTATGACGCACCCCTGCGTCACCAGCTATGACGCACCCCTGCGTCATCCTTGGCAATCTATTTACACTCTTTGTCCAATTTATTGACTTGAAATGAGTCGAATAAACCGCCATCCGTGTCAAATTATTGGACAAGGATGGCGCACCCCTGCGCCATCTGCGGAGGGTTTTGAAAATGTCCGAGTTGGTGAAGCGACAACCACCAGGCCACTGGGTTCAAACAGAGCGGGCAGCCCATGAAGCATGGGCTAGTCTGATCGAGAAAGCCCCTAAAGCTGCCCAGCTAATGCACATCCTAACCGCACGAGTTGGTGAGCATAATGCTGTTGTCGTAAGTCAAAAGACCTTGGCAGCATTGATGAAATGCAGCCGTCGCACAGTTCAACGCGCCGTGGATGTTTTAGCCGAGGATCGTTGGATAGAGATACGTCAGATTGGGGAAAATGGCACCGTAAATGCCCACATCATCAATGATCGGGTAGCATGGTCGGGTAAGCGTGATGGCCTGCGCTACTCGCTGTTCAGTGCTGCGGTCATCATATCGGAAGCGGAACAACCTGACTTTGAGGAACTGGGCCAACAGGCGCCGCTCCGTCGTTTGCCATCATTGTTCCGAGATGAGCGCCAATTACCAAGCGGCCCCGGCACTCCCCCGCCAGCGCAGCCATTCCTTGACGGTATGGAACCAGACTTGCCTGCCACCCAACAGCCGGAACCTGACCCAGCGATGCAGGAGGAACTCTCCCAACTAGTCACGGGCCTAGGTAACAAACTCCGTGCATCCGATACATCGCCCGATGATGATGCAACCGGTATATAGATACTATACAGGACAACTTAACAGCGAGTGACACTATGAGTATCACCCTAAGAGAAGCGTCGGAAAAGGTCGGTGTCACCCGCCAAACGCTCATGAAAGCAATCAAGACAGGCCGAGTTTCTGGCCAAAAGTCAGATAATGGCGAGTGGCGGATTGAGCCTGTCGAACTGTTCCGCGTATGGCCCCCTGTAAATGAGGTGCAGCAACCTTTACAGCCCGATATAACAGGTAGTGACACCCCCGGTTTACAGGCTGAAAACAGGCTGTTGCGTGAGCAGGTTGCGGAACTGCGTGAAGAACGGAACGCTTGGCGAGAACAGGCGCAACGGCTTACCCTGACCGATCAGCGCGCTGCCCCTCAACCTATTCCACAGCGCGGTTTCTGGTCGCGCCTGTTCAGCCGCCAGGGCGACAGCCCTAGCGGCGATGAGGCATGAGAGGTTCGATCTGATTTAGGCTCCGCGAGGAGATTGAAGATGACGACCTGTACTGACTGACGGACGAACAGATGGCTCAGCTTGGCCGGTCAATGATTTTGCACTACTCAGATAGCAGGGGGTCCGCATGAGTTGGATAAAACGGATACTTGGCGGCTCAAAATCTCGCGGCCCCGATCCAAAAAATGCCGTCTTCGCAAAGCTTGATCGATTTCTCATCAGCGACGCAGAGCAAAACCATTTAATGCCCGATAGTATCAGGCTTAGAATGGAACGCGGAGAATTATGCGATATGATCCAAGGTGCCGAAGGAGAGTTTGGCCGGTCCTTCAAAAATCCAATACCAGTAAACGGCCCAATCGGAGAGGTATTATATCTATCGTCACTCGCGTCTAATAACGGCAATTTCATATTTGCGCATCGGCTCGGTGCAATTGACGATATTGACGTGTTTGAGATCGTAACTGCCGATGGCGAGCAGTGGGATATCCTTTTCCTTGACTTGTATCATCCCCGCAAATCGAATCTCTTGCCCAAGGGCTATAAGTTCCGTGAGAAATTGTTTTCTCCGATTATTACTGCGACCAATAGAACTGTACCGGTGTTTCCTGATCAAATGCGGGAAGCGATTACAGAATGGTCCAAATCAATCCTTGGAATCCCTTTAGCCTCGAAGGAAATTCGCCTAGCATTGGCCGAAAGACAATTCAGCCGTCCAGAAGACTTCAAGGAGTTGATTGATTTCTTGCCTATCGATGGCCGTTTGCCGAATGTGCCTGACCAACGGATCATATTGGCAAATCAGCATGTTACATCACAGGTCGCAACAATAGATGCCGTCCTCAATAATAAGATCGGTTGCGGCGTAGGAGACCCTGTGGAGTCTGCTTACTTCGCGCTTGCCTCTCTGACCTATCTGTATCTCAGATATGGACCAAAAGATCGTAATACCGATTTTGCGGACCGTTTTCAAAAATATGTGCTTGCAGACTTGGTCGGCCAGAATGTGAATCTTGATCGATCGATAGCCCGCTATCGAAATCGATACCTAGAATATCGCAATCTAATGGATGCCATGTTCCCTGATGGCGGCGGCTTTTCCAATCATGAGATGATTACTGTGATGTTGCACGCCACGGAAGCGATATCTGGCGTTTCAGCTCGCCCTTATATGTTGAAGGTTACGGAGCTTTCGGTTGTACTGGCAGCGTTATTTCAGGATTCTATCGAATTTGCGAAAGGCAATCTGAAGTGAGCAGCTGCTAGCAGCTATCGGTGAAAATCATTCCAGCACAGGTTGAGCACCACCCTTTATAAGCTCATCCCCCGATCACGTTGCAGGACCAGCTCGCGCTCATGGAGCAACTGGCCCACCGCGCGCGCCATCTGGGGTTCGCGCTGGATCCGCTCGATGTAGAGATCCTTGGTGTGCTGGTTCGCTCCGTTATAGGCATCCACCGCCTTGCGGAGCGCCTCCGGGGTCGCCTTCCAGTCGCTATTATGGTCGCCATAGCCATGGCCGCCCGCCTCGCGCTTCCCGGCAATGGTCCTGAACTTCTCCGCCACTTTCTCACGGTCCTGCACCTGCTGGCGTTCCTGTGCCTGCTCACGGGTGCGCTCGGCGACAAGCCGCTCCTGACGCTGGGCCTCGGCTGCATCGCGCCG
>NZ_BSEF01000054.1:0-6299 GCF_027925545.1 Sphingobium sp. BS19 | reverse complement strand
TGGTAGGTCCCATCCATAACGTGTCCTTTCTGTCCTCTTCTGCCAATCAAGCAGGACACATGATCCGAGCCCCCTCTTCTCTGCCGGACAGGGAGGGCCCGAGGGCCCTCCCTGTCCGGTCGCAATCGTGGAGTGGGTATGGCGCAGCTGCTGTTCTCGACGTCGGCGTTCCGGCCTGACGGGTCATCGGTGGAGGATGTCCCCATCCTCCTCGACGAACGGATGCGGCTCATCGAACCAGTCTGCGCATGGCTGATGCACATCGCACTGGTGCGCGGCAGGACGCGCAGCTCCCAAACCTGGCGAACCTATGGCGAAGCCCTCTACGACTGGTGGCAGACGCTCGAGGCCAATGGCTGGGCGTGGAACGAAATCGGCCCGGGCGAGCTTGCCGCCTATCGCGACGAGATGCTCCGGCCTCGCGGCGACAGTGGCAGGCCTCTCGCGCGCAGCACAATCAACGGGCGCCTCAGGACCATAGGCCGGTTCTACCGGTGGAGCGTTGCCAATGGGCTGATGTCGCAGGTCCCGTTCGCGGGCCAGGAAATCTCACTGTCGCGCAGCCGTCCGCTGGGCTTCCTTGCCCACGTCGATGCTAACGGCGGCCGAGCTCAGGCCAACGAGCTGACCATGCGGCACGTGCCCATGTTGCCACGTCCGCTGGTGCCGGAAGCGATCCGGCGCATCATGGCCGGAATGTCGGCACGCGACCGGCTGATCGTCGAGTGGGCAGTGACAACGGGTATCCGCCGGATGGAAGTCGCGGGTCTGACCGTGCGTCACCTGAAGAGATCGGGGAGCGAACCGATGATCCCGGTGCAGATCGACGAAACCAAGGGCGGGCGCTCGCGGATGATTTATCCCCCGGCCCCACTGATCGACCGCACCCGAGCCTATGTCCGAGAGGAGCGGGCCATCGTGGTCCGACGCACTGCGGTGAATCGAGCTGATCGTGACCCCGAAGCTCTGTTCCTGACCTGTCGGGGGCAACCGATGAAACCTCGCAGGATCGGCGCGATGTTCACGGCGGCTGCCGAAGCGGCAGGCGTGACGGCGACGTTCCACGCGCTGCGGCATACCTTCGCCGCAGCCATGCTGCGGTTCCTGCAGCGCGAAGCCCAAACCAATCCCGAACTCAACCCTCTGCTCACGCTGCAGGTGTTGCTCGGCCATGCCGACCTGGCGACCACAGCGGTCTACTTGCGCGTCGTCGAAACCGATCTGTCGGTGATCGAGGCCTCAGTCGATGATCTCTATGCGGCGCTGCTGTAATGCCGCGCGGGAAAAAGGACTACCGGGTCGCGCCGTCACCCGAGCCGCTCATCGGCAATCCAGGAGCGCTGCTCGTCAATGTCGTCGATGCCGACGGCAAGCTCGAGTGTTCGTTCGACTTCTCGATCTTCGCCGAGCGGCCCGCAATGGCCGCCGAGTGGGCGCTCGCCTTCCGCCACCACTATGCCGTCAGGCAACCGGCAAACAGGGTGAGCGTCTATCGGAACCTGAAACTGTGGTTCGCCTTTCTGGGCGAGCATTACACCAGCATCGCGGCGACGCGCGATGTCGATACGGGCGTGCTCAATGCGTTCATCGTCTGGCTCGGCACCAGACCCTGGAGCAAGGGCACGCGTTACACCGTCTGGTCGATCATCAAGCAACACATGGCTTGGCTCAAACGCAACCGGCCCGACCTGGTCCATCCCGATCTCGAGATCCCGTTCAACCCGTTCCCCCGTAAAAATGCCGAAGCGCGCCAGCGCGAGGCGTTGAGCCGCCATGAAATGGAACGCGTACTCGCCGCCGCCCGAAAGGACATCGAGGCAGGCTGGTCGTTGTTCGAGGAGGGGCGCTGCGCGCTTGCTCGCGTCGACCGGGCGGTGATCGCCGCCGAGCCGGACCTTGCGAAACTCGATCTCGGCGACATCGGCGTGATGCTCGCAGTGATCGACGTTCGGTTCGGCGGCGTACCGCCCAAGGTCCAAGACATGTTGCGCAAGGGTGCCGAGCTCTGGCGGCTCCACTTTGCGACGATCCGTCATGGCGGCATGGGCGGGGTTGCGGGCCGTCTGTTCGCGCTGCCCGACACGATCGTCGCTTACATGATCGCTATCGGTGCGCAGACCTACGCCAACACCGAGGCGCTCAGGCTGATGCGGCGCGACTGCATGGGCGAACATCTGCTGCTCGAAGGGCGGGTCATGGTCAGCTGGCATAAGGGGCGGGCGGGCCGCGAACAACGGCGCAGCTTCTTGCGCGACAAGAAGTTCTCGGTACCTGTGCTGATCGAGCAGGTGCTGGCGATGACCGAAAGGCTGGTGCCCCATGCGCCGATGCCCGACCGTGATCGCCTGTTCCTCACCGGCATCATACGTGCGTCGCGCAGCACGGGCGTGATCCCCGATTACCTGGCTTCGAAACTGACCCGGCGGTTCGTGAATCGTCACGACTTGCTCGACGATAGCGGCAAGCCGCTCAAGCTGACACTGGCGGCGCTGCGCGCATCGGGGCTGACGCTCGCGCACGAACGGCTTGGGCACGATATCCTGAAAACCCAGGCGCTGGCCAACCATGCCACTCCCGATACGACGCAGCGCTATGTGGATCGCCCCAGGGTCCGAAAGGCGCAGGCTATGGCGATCGGCAAGTTGCAAGCGCGGTTCGTCGAGGTGGTGCGCGGCGATGCCGAAACCCCGCCCGAAACGGAGGCGCTCCCCGATCTGAGCAATGCGACCGCAGCAGGCTTCATCTGCCGCGATCCCGTGGCTGGCGTCGCCGAAGGCCAGCGCAAGGGCGAGCTGTGCACAGCCTGGCTCGGGTGCTTCACCTGCCCCAATGCCGTGATCCCGCTCGAGGAGGACGTACTGACCCGTCTCCTTGCGACGCGGGTTGCGCTCACCGACGGTCGGGCCGGTATGGCGCCAGAGCGCTGGCGGCGGCTCTACGCGCCCAAGCTGGAAATCCTCGAGCGCGATATCTTGTCCCGGTTCCCCGATGCGATGCTTGAAGCAGCAGCAAGGGCGCCGCTGCCGCAACTGCCACCGATCGAATGACCGCGCACCCCCGCCCGCTCGCAATGTCGTCGTCATGGGAGGATGCGCCGATCTCCCCCTGGAGCCGGTTCGGCGACGGTGAATGGCTGCTCGATATCCGCACCGCAGGCCGCCGCGCGGATCAAAACCGGTTCAGTTGGGCCGCTCCCATGCCGGAGTGCTCCAGGATCAGCGGGCACGATCATTCCCACCTGATCCGCGCGGCGAAGCACTTCCTGTGGTCGATGCACTTCGATCCACCGCGTGGACGCAAACGGTCCTCAGCGACATCGCTCCAGCAGAAGGCGATGCTGCTGCGTCCGATTATCGGGTGGATGGCGGGCGAAGGGCTCAGCCGTTTTGCCGAGATCGACCCTGCTGCGGTCGAGCGGTTCTGCACATGGTTGCGCAGGCGACCATCGCGCGCCGGCCATGACTCGATCAGGCCCGCCACCGTCACGAACTATCTGCTCGCAATCAAGGATCTCTACCGGCAGCGTTCAAAGCTGGCCGATGCACCGCTGATCGACCCGTTGCCGCTGGAAACCACCTATGAGGCCGCAGGCCACACCCGCGCCAGCAAGGGCTCCATACCGTTCATCCCGGATCGGCAAGCAATCGCGATCCTGAACGAAGCCTTGCGGTGGATCGAGAAGCACGGCGAGACGATCGTGATGGCCGAAGCGATCCGCCTCGAAGCGCGGGAGCGCGGGCTTGCGACCGGCGTCTTCCGGCAAGCCTCTTATCACGTGCGCAGGGCGCTGCGCGCCGCGAGGCTGAGCGATCCATCGGGCGAACGCCTCGACGGGGCCTATGCGGCGCGGCAAGCGGCGGTCCACCTCGTCGAAGCCTGCTATATCGTGATCGCCGGGTTCGTTGGCATGCGCGTCAGCGAGATCCTGTCGATGAAGGTCGGGGCAATCGAGTATCGCCCGATCGGCGAGACCGGGGTGGATCAGGCCTATGTGGTGGCACGGTTGTTCAAGACGGTCGATGATCCCGATGGGCGGGTCGAACGCTGGACGGCACCCGCACCGGTGGCCCGCGCGGTCGATCTGCTCGAGCGCCTGAGCGCACCCCTGCGCGCTGCCTCGGGGCGTGAGGAGCTGTTCCTGGTGAAGAACACGCAATACGGCGAGATCGTGCCGGTGACCCACATGCACATCGCCTGGCGCATCAACGACTTTGCACGCCACGTCGGCGTCCCCGACCATGACGGGAAGCCCTGGCAGTTCAGCACGCACCAGTTCCGCAAGACCTTCGCCCGGTTCGTGGCTCGTCGCGACCGCACGCAGCTCCTGGGCCTCGCCGATCACTTCAAGCATGCCTCGGTGGCAATGACCGCGCGCGGTTACGTCGGCAGCGACTTCGACCTGCACAGCCTCATCAATCACGAAGCGCGTGCCGAAACCGCTGCAGCGCTGGACCGCCTACTTGCCGCAAGGCAGCTCGGCGGCAAGATGGGTGAACGCATCGTCGCCCGCAACGCGCGGTTCCGCGGCCGCGCAGGCGAGCAGGTGCGGCGGGACTACGTGGCGTTCATCCTCGAAGAGACGGACCTGCGCATCCATGCCTGCGACTATGGCTGGTGCGTGTTCCAGCAGGAAACTTCCCGCTGCGGCGGCGAACTCGAACCCGACGAAGCCGGACGCGCGCCAGCGGTCTGTCTCTCGTGCGCAAACATGGTGATCGAGGCGAAGCACGGTTCCTATTGGCGGGATCGCAGGGAGCGCAATGCTGCGCTTCTGCCATGTGCCAATCCCATGACCGCAGCCGTGCTGAATGAAGCAATCGGACAATGCGAGCGGGTGCTCGCGCAAATCGGAGATGACCATGGGCAAGAGTGAAGTGGACCCACGCGGACAATCGGCAGCGAGGAGCTACCGGGCGGCTCTGGCGAGGCTGGTTCGCGGCGAGGGTCGGCATCCCGACCACGCCGGGCGGGTGGTGCGGATCACGCCGGCCTCGGTGGCCCGCGAGGCCGGACGCAGCCGCAATCCACTTTATACGACACATCGCGACATCCTCGATGAAATCGAAGTGGCTGCTGAAGGACCGACGCCTATGCGGGACCTTGCGGCCCGGATCGCAGAACTCGAGGCCGCACTTGCGCATCTGCGCTCCGATGCGCGCCGACATGGTGAGGAACGTCGCGAACTCGCCAGCGAGAACATGACACTGCTGCACCGGGCGAGGAGCGCTGAGGATCGGCTCACGGCGATCCTGCGGCGAATGCCTGAAGCCCCCGCCACAGGCGCCATCACGCGGCCGCGCTAATCTGCTCCGGTTGCCGGGCATGCATCCAGTCAGCCGCCGCCTGGGCTTTGCTGGCCAGCGTGAAGATCGCGCGAGCGTCGGCCTTGAGCACGCGTAGCCATGACGCAATATAGGCCGCATGGTCCGGTCGCGGATGATGCGCGATACCAAGATCGGCCATGACGAGTGCGGCTCCGAGATCTGCGATCGCCTCCTCCGCTGCGTATCTGTCCGACCCGAACCTGCCGGACAGATCCCGGTCGCAGCGGTGGGCTGCTCCTGTGGCGTGCAGGCCTTCATGGAAAAGCGTGCCATAATAAGCGGCAGGCTCCCTGAACTGAGCGAAGGGTGGCATCTGCACGCGATCTTCCGAAGGAATATAATACGCCTCGTTGCCGCCATGCCGACACTCAATGCCAAGGTTGGCCCAGAAGGAATCGGCGTTCTGTAGCCGCGCATTGTCGGACAGGAGATCGATGGCTGGCGGCGCATAGCCATCGACCTGGGCCTCATTGAAAACGCTGTAGCCACGGGCAAACATGCGAGCGCGACCACGCCCCTCCTGCTCGTCGTCCCCATCTTCGGCATCCTCGCCGCGCTGGTTGATCTTCCAGAAGACGATGGTCGTCGCCTGCTCGCCCTTGCGGACCTGGGCGCCAAGCGCCTGCCACTGGCGATAGCTCGCCCAGCGCCCGGAGCAGTAGCCCGCGGCCTGCGCCGCGATCCACAGACTGAGGATGTTGGATCCCCGGTAGCGCTTGCAGGTGCCAGCGTTGACTGGCCGCGACGTCGCTGAGCCGTCATGGTGCCACGGCATGGTCCAGGAACCTGCCCCTGCCTCGATGGCTGCGACGATCTCGTTGGTGACGCGTGTGTAGATATCCGTGCGTTCGGTGCTGCGCATGATCAGGACTCCCGTCCTGAAATCGCAAGGCTGGCCCTGCGATTTTGCGGCAACAGCAGGGCGCAAAGGCCATCGACGGCCCTCGAAACGAGGACACTTGCGATGTTACATAC
>NZ_BSEF01000053.1:0-6353 GCF_027925545.1 Sphingobium sp. BS19 | reverse complement strand
GCATTGCGCTCCAACACCAGCACCTTCATTCCGGCCGCGGCAAGATAGGCTGCCGCCACCAGCGAGTTGTGTCCTGCGCCAGCCACGACGACATCGAAATCTGCGTTCATCCCTGCCCATCTCCCAATCGGCCGTACCCATAGCAAACCAAGCCATCAGCCATTTGTTATTCGTCAGACGCTCATTGCCCGGACGCATCGTCAACGTAGCCTGCTTCCTCGCACTTCTGGGACATGATGGAAACAACCTAAAGAGCCGAGAACAACGTGTTTGAGAAATACGTACACGACGGGAACTCGACCGACACTATAGGCTACGCTGTAGCCGAGTTCGACAACCATGCCTATGCGCAGCTTTGAACCGCTGCATAGACGGAGAAGCAGATGAGCAAATCAATAAAGATTTATGCCCCGGATAAGAGCAATCTCATGGAAATAAGCACTCTTGAAGCCAAAGATGGCAATCTTGTGATCAAGGGAAAAATCATGGGAAGCATGCCGATGACCGCCGTGGTCAGGCCGGAAGAAGCGCGAAACGTCATTTCGCTGCTTAATTGGAAGCTTGCGCTGTTCCTGCTGAGTTTCCTGTTTCGGAAACCTACCGGCAGAATCCCGGGGAAATAAACAATAATTCAGCACGGTATTCCGTAACGTGCGAGCATGTCCGATTGTAATCGTATCAGTCACCGGCACATGGTCGTCGTCCGCACCTAGCAGGAGTTCTCATGACTGATCCGATTATCATTTCCTCGTATGTACGTACACCAATAGGGGCCTTTCAAGGCGGACTCTCAAGCGTGACCGCCACTGAACTGGGTGCAATTGCAGTAAAGGCGGCGGTCGAGCGTTCCGGTTGCCCGTTGCATGTGATCGACCGCATCTATATGGGGTGCGTCCTGCCCGCCGGGCTTGGTCAGGCACCAGCGCGACAGGCGGCGCTCGGTGCAAGCCTGCCAGAATCCATTGAAGCCACTACGATCAACAAGATGTGCGGCTCGGGGATGCAGGCCACGATCATGGCGGCCGAGGCGCTGGCTTCCGGTGGCGCGGACGTTGTTATCGCCGGTGGCATGGAAAGTATGACCAATGCCCCCTACGCGCTTCCCAAACATCGCGGGGGCGCTCGTATTGGTCATGACCGGATCATCGATACCATGATGATGGATGGCCTGGAAGACGCTTACGAGAAGGGCAAGGCCATGGGCGCCTTTGCGCAACTTACAGCGGAGGACTATCAATTCACACGCGAAGCTATGGACGCTTATGCGATAGAGAGCCTCACACGAGCCAACAATGCGATTACCAGCGGTGCTTTTACAGACGAGGTTGTATCGGTCGCTATCACGGTTCGTGGCGGGGAAACAATCGTCACTCAGGATGAACAGCCGGGTAAAGCAAAACCGGATAAGATACCTAGTCTCAAGCCGGCCTTCGCAAAGGACGGCACTATTACGGCCGCCAGTTCGGCGTCCATTTCGGACGGTGCCGCTGCGCTGGTGTTGACGCGCGCAAGCGTTGCGCAGGAACTGCATCTCAAGCAATAAGCCCGCCTCGTCGCCACCGCCGCCCATGCCCATGCACCCGCCTTGTTCACGACCGCCCCCGTTTTCGCGATCCGCAAGGTACTGGATAAGGCAGGATGGTCGATAGACGACGTCGACCTGTTCGAGGTCAACGAGGCTTTTGCCGCTGTCGCCATGATCGCGATGCATGACCTCGCCATTCCGCACCACAAGATCAACGTCAATGGTGGTGCCACTGCACTTGGCCACCCGATCGGTTCCAGCGGCGCACGTATTATCGTCACATTGATCGCAGCACTTAAGGCACGGAACCTGAAGAAGGGCGTTGCCGCACTTTGCATCGGGGGCGGCGAAGCGACCGCCGTCGCGGTAGAGTTGGTTTAGGGAAAGCCCATGAACATCGATTTACAAGCCGCCATCATCACGGGCGGCGCATCAGGGCTTGGGGCGGCGACTGCTAGGTTGCTTGCCGCGAAGGGCGCAAAAGTCTCCATTTTCGATCTGAATCCATTGGAAGGCGAAACAATCGCACGAGAAATTGGCGGTTTGTTTCAACCAGTCGATGTGACCGACGAAGGCAGCGTCACTGCGGGTCTCGACGCCGCCGAAGCGGCGCATGGGACGGCCCGGATTCTGGTCAATTGCGCTGGAATCGCTCCTGCAATAAAAGCCGTTGGTCGAGAGTTTGTTCCGCACCCGATGGATAGCTTCCGCAAGGCAGTAGAAATCAATCTGGTCGGCACATTCCTTGTAGCGTCCCGGTTCGCCGCCCGATTGCAGCAAACGAAGGCCATTGGTGAGGAACGGGGCGTAATCATAAACACGGCCTCTGTCGCTGCTTTTGACGGGCAAATCGGCCAAGCCGCCTATGCCGCATCAAAGGGAGGCGTGGTGGGCATGACGCTGCCGCTCGCCCGCGAATTCGGTCGGTGGCAGATACGCGTAATGACCATTGCGCCGGGAATCTTCTGGACATCATTGTTGGCAGGCTTGCCACAGGCTGCGCAGGACTCGCTGGCCCAGCAGGTTCCGCATCCCAGCCGGCTCGGAAAGCCTGAAGAATATGCCATGCTGGTCGATAGCATTCTGGCCAATCCCATGCTGAACGGGGAAACGATCCGGCTGGATGGCGCCATTCGCATGGCTGCGCGATAGGCAGCATTGAACAGATGGACCAGATAAATATGTCGGAGAACAAACCATTAACCGGGAAGGTGGCGCTGGTGACTGGCGCATCAAGCGGTCTTGGCGCGCATTTCGCGGGCGTGCTGGCCAATGCCGGCGCGCATGTCGTAATCGCAGCCCGACGCGAGGGAGCACTGGCCGAACTCGCAAGTCGTATCAATGCTTCAGGAGGTTCTGCGGAATCTGTTGCGTTTGATGTGACCGACTTTGCCAGCATTGAGGCGATTTCCCCTTCATTCGCCAAACTCGATATCCTGGTGAACAATGCGGGCATCGTCCGTGAGGGCCCTGCTCTTGAACAGACCGAAGCTGACTGGGACGCAGTTATCGACACCAACCTGAAAGGCTGCTTCCTGATGGCGCAGGCCGCCGCGCGCGCCTTTCGGGCGCACGGCCGGGGCGGGGAGATCATCAACATCGCTTCTATTCTGGGGTTGCGCCAGGCCGGCATGGTTTTGCCCTATGCGGTGTCAAAGGCGGGAGTGATCCAGATGACCAAGTTGCTGGCGCTTGAGTGGGCGCGGCATGGCATAAGGGTCAACGCCATTGCTCCGGGTTATGTCTCCACAGAACTGAACGACGAGTTCTGGCAAAGCGATCCGGGCAAGGCGATGATGAAGCGCATTCCGCAGTGTCGGCTCGGACATCTGGCCGATCTTGACGCCCCGCTGCTCATGCTGGCTTCGGGCGCCTCGGCCTATATGACTGGATCGGTGCTGACGATCGATGGCGGCCATCTGGTCAGCAGTCTTTAGAAAACGCTGTAGGGCGTCCATCACTCATATGCATTAACGAACCCGGAGATTGCGCGTGACCGTTACCGGCAGAGCCGTTGAAATAGCCAACGCCGTAGAACATTTCGTTCGTGATGCGGTCATCCCCTATGAAAAAGATCCGCGTTGCACAGTCCATGGGCCATCGGACGGTCTCGTCGCAGAATTGCGGGCGCTGGCCCGCGAAGCGGGCGTGCTCACCCCCCACATCCTTGCTGACGGTTCGCATCTCTCCCAGCGTGAGACAGCGCTCGTCCTTATTCGCTCGGGTCTTTCTCCTCTGGGCCCGCTCGCCTGCAACACAATGGCGCCGGACGAAGGTAACATGTATCTGCTTGGCCACGTCGCCAATGCGGAACAGAAGCAGCGTTTTCTCGCTCCACTGGTTTCCGGCTCGGCGCGTTCCGCCTTTTTCATGACCGAGCCCGCCGAGGACGGAGGAGCCGGGTCCGACCCCTCGATGATGCAGACGATTTGCCTGCACGATGGTAACCACTGGGTGATCAACGGGCGCAAGGCCTTCATCACCGGGGCCGGGGGTGCGAAAGTCGGTATCGTGATGGCGAAGGCTGACGTCGGTGCCTGCATGTTTCTGGTCGACCTTCCCGACCCGGCGATCCGTATCGAGCGAGTCCTCGATACGATCGACAGTTCCATGCCCGGCGGCCACGCCATCGTTGCGATCGACAATCTGCGCGTGCCCGCCGACCAGATGCTTGGCGCGGCAGGGGAAGGTTTCAAATATGCTCAGGTTCGCCTGTCTCCGGCACGCTTGTCGCATTGTATGCGGTGGCTGGGTGCTTGCATCCGCGCTCAGGAGATCGCCAGTTCATATGCCTGTCGTCGCATGGCTTTCGGAAAGCCGCTGATAGATCACGAAGGTGTAGGCTTCATGCTCGCCGAGAACCGCATCGACATCAAGCAGTGCGAACTGATGATCGACTGGGCGGCGGGCGTGCTCGATTCTGGCTCTCTCGGTACGTCGGAAAGCTCGATGGCCAAGGTCGCTGTTTCGGAGGCGCTGATGCGGATCGCCGACAAATGCGTACAGGTGATGGGTGGTACCGGCGTGACGAAGGACACGATCGTCGAGCAGGTCTTCCGCGAGGTCCGCGCATTTCGCATTTATGACGGCCCCACTGAGGTTCACAAATGGTCGTTGGCGAAGCGGATCAAGCGCGAAATGAAGGAGGCGCTCTCACTATGAGTGCGGACATTTGGGAAAATGTCGGTACGACCGCAGTCAGGCAGGGCTTTGCGATAGATGCCGGGGCGCTCCAGGCATGGATGACGGCGAACGTAGCGGGCTTCACCGGTCCGCTCTCCATCGCGCAGTTCAAGGGCGGCCAATCCAATCCGACCTACATGCTGAAGACGCCATTACACGACTATGTCCTGCGGCGTAAGCCGCCGGGTCAGTTGTTGAAGGGTGCCCATGCGATCGAGCGCGAGGCGAAGGTGATATCCGCGCTGGGGAGCGTCGAGTTTCCCGTTCCGCACATTCATGGTTTGTGTGTCGATGAATCGGTTCTCGGAACGTGGTTCTATGTCATGGACATGGTCCAAGGCCGCATCTTCTGGGACACAACGTTCCCTGAGGTCAGCCGGGAAGACCGGCCGCACTACTTTGAAGCCATGAATACAACGCTGGCCAAGCTGCACAGTGTCGATTTTAATGGCGTGGGGTTGGGCGACTATGGCCGATCGGGTAACTATTTTTCCCGCCAGATCGGACGGTGGACGAAGCAGTATCTCGAAGACAGCGATGCCGGCCGCGATCCGAACATGGACAAGTTAATCGAATGGCTGCCGGGTGCCATCCCGGACGAAGGCGACGTCACGGCCCTCGTTCACGGAGACTTCCGCTGCGACAACATGATCTTCCACCCGACCGAACCCAGAGTTCTGGCGGTGCTGGATTGGGAGCTTTCCACGCTCGGTCATCCAGGAGCGGATTTCGCATATCACGCGATGATGTATCGAATGCCGCCTCACATAGTCGCCGGCCTGCGCGGGGCGGACCTTGCCGCGCTTAATATCCCTTCGGAACAGGACTATCTGGATTCTTATTGTGGTCGTGCGGGACGTAAGACGATGCCGCACTATCAATTCTATCTCGCATTCAACTTTTTCCGGATGGCGGCGATCTTTCATGGAATAAAGGGCCGGTGTATCCGAGGTACTGCCGCTTCGGCCCAGGCAAGAGATCGTGCAGCGGTCTTCCCGGAACTGGCCCAAATTGCCTGGGAACAGGCGGAGCCGAACCCGCTTCAAAGACCTTCACACGCCTGAGCGGTGCTTCTCAGATGCTCCCGAATTGGCAGCGATAAGGCCGTTGTCCCGGTCGCAAGCAGCATAGCGACGTTCAGCGAGAAATGCTTGGTATCCAACTTGCTGCAAGTCCAACTCCACCATGCGACGTGGTTCTCCAGCATGTGGATGCGAGTCGCGAGCATAGCGCGGTCACCAAAGGGCCAGATGCCGCTGCGTGGCTGTTAAAATTGTCAAAATCGGTACTGTTGTGCCGAAATCGGAACTACAGTGCCTCCACCGGCTATACAGCGCCTTCCCCCTTGCACCATCACTGGGATCGAATCATCTTAGGCTTGATCAAACGAGGGTCGAAGGCGCTACACACTCGCAACGGAGCGATGAACCCTTCGACCCGGTACCATGATCGAAACATGATGAAGGAGGTTTTTGGCTCGGCGCCTGGGCTATTGAATGAACGGACCTGATCTGCCCCCTGCGGAGTGGCCCAGAGACTATGATAGTCTGGACCACGAAAGGGACATCGAATGCCAAGCAAGAAGCACAAGCCGGAAGAGATTATCGGCAAGCTGCGTGAAGTTGAGATCGTGCTGGCGCAGGGT
>NZ_BSEF01000052.1:0-6897 GCF_027925545.1 Sphingobium sp. BS19 | reverse complement strand
CAAATTTAGAGCCTTCTCTGATTGGGCCCTTTGGGTCAAGCTGCTTCCTCGATTACGTGATCGTTCCCATGGATCACTCGCTTCTCTTCGCGGTCGGCGCAAGGCCGCCGCATAATGGGGTCATGGAGAGCAAGGCGTCTCAATCTGTTTCGCGACCTTCAGCTGGGCTGAGGTTCAGAGGTGGCTTGGGAAAACTGGACACCGGGATAAGTGGATTTTTTGCCTGACGGCGGCCAGGATGGCCGCGTGACAGGAGTAGAGATGAGCAAACGCCCCCATAGGAACCACAGCCCGGCATTCAAAGCGAAGGTGGCCTTAGCCGCCGTAAAGGGCGAGAAGACGCTGGCGGAGCTGGCACAGCTGTTTGACGTTCAGCCGCCTGGCCGAGGCGGCGCGCACGGGCAAGGCGAAGTCCGAAAAATTGTCCGCCTCGACTCTGACGATCACGTCGCTGGGCCCGCTCGGCGGCATCGTGACAACCCCGGTGATCAACCGCCCGGAAGTGGCGATCATCGGTCCCAACAAGGTGATCGAACGCCCCGTCTTCCGCGACGGCCAGGTCGTTCCTGCCAAGCTGATGAACCTGTCGATCAGTTGCGATCATCGCGTGGTCGATGGCTGGGACGCCGCCAGCTATGTCCAGGCCTTAAAATATATCATCGAGACGCCCGCACTTCTGTTCGTCGATTGAGCACGCGGTGCAGACGCCCGCCATTTGCGATTCATGCACAAGGAATGATCCATGCCCGACACATCGCCTGCCGCTGCGCCGTTCATCGTGGGGATCGGCGGCACCACTCGCGCCGGCTCATCGACCGAGCGCGCCTTGCGCAGCGCGCTGGATGCGGCGGCGGCCAGGGGCGCGCGCACTTATCTGTTCGACGGCCCGTTTCTAGCAGGCTGTTGAAGAAGTCGGTGGCGCGAGCGTTTGGGACGTGATTCACTCGTGGGCGGTGATCGTCGAGCGGGGGTGGGATGCGGGGCACGGACAAGCGGTCGGGCGAGCTGTTTTCGTTCGTGGACCTGGAGCGGCGGGTCCGGGGCGATCACCCGCTTCGGGCGATACGGCTGGTTGTAAGCGATGGGCTCGACGCGCTGTCGAGCGAGTTTGCGGCGCTGTATTCCGGCATGGGGCGGCCGTCGATCGCGCCCGAGATGCTGCTGCGGGCGATGCTGCTCCAGGCCTTCTACTCGGTGCGCTCGGAGCGGCAGCTGATGGAGCGGCTGGAGTTCGACCTGCTGTTCCGCTGGTTCGTCGGCCTCGGGGTGGACGAGCCAGTGTGGGACCACTCGACCTTTTCCAAGAACCGCGACCGGCTGCGCGACGGCGACATCGCTGCGCGGTTCCTGTCCGCGATCCTGGCGCAGCCCCGTGTCCGGCGGCTGCTGTCGAACGATCATTTCAGCGTCGATGGGACGCTCATCGAAGCCTGGGCCAGCATGAAGAGCTTCCGCCCGCGGGACGAGCAAGACCGTTCGGAAGGCGGCGATGGCGATGACGGCGGGCGCAACCCGACCGTCGACTTTCGCGCCGAGAAGCGTTCCAACGCCACCCACGCCAGCACCACCGATCCTGATGCGATGCTCTACCGGAAGGGCTCGGGCATGGAGGCGAAACTCTGCTTCATCGGCCACGGCCTCATGGAGAACCGGTCGGGCCTGCTGGTCGATGCCCGGCTCACGCGCGTGTCCGGTCATGCCGAGCGCCTTGCCGCGCTGGAGATGATCGAGCCCCATGCCACCCGGCCCCGCGGCATCACGCTGGGTGCCGACCGCGGCTACGACGCCGCCGACTTCGTCGAGGAGCTGCGAACACTGAACGTCCGACCGCACGTCGCCCAGAACGTCAGCCGCAGACGTTCGGCGATCGATCGCCGCACCACTCGCCACGCCGGCTACGCAGCCAGCCTGCGCGTCCGCAAGCGGATCGAGGAGGCGTTCGGCTGGATCAAGACCGTCGCAGGCCTGCGACGAACCAAGCTCCGCGGCCTCCAGAAGGTCGACTGGTCGTTCACCTTCGCGGCGGCCGCCTATAATCTGATCCGGTTGCCCAAGCTGCTCGGAGCGACCGCATGAGCGGCTCGCCCGCACCCGATGCTGGCCGTCTCCCTCGCCCCGCCCGGGGTCACCGCCCAGACAGGCCGTGGAAGGAAGATCGCTGGCCCGAATAGGACCGCCGAAAGCCGTAGCCCGCAGCCCCCGCGCCCTCTCGGCTACTTCTTCAACAGCCTGCTAGTGAAGTTATGCTCACCTCAGCATAACTTTACGAAAGGCTTCACATACCCCGGCGGGATCAGGCGAACCTCATGGCCCAGCAGGGCTATCTCCCGGCCCCAATAATGTGACCCTCCGCAGGCCTCCATGGCGACCGTGCAGGGTGGAAGCGCGCTGAAGAAGGAAAGCACCTGATCCCGGCTCAGCTTCTTGCGCACGGTAGCATGTGTTGATGGCAGAGTAAAATGCCCCGTTCCGGGGAAAATTACTGTGCCGTTGACAAGCATGACCAGTTCCGTCAGCCCCGTGGACTTGGAATACCCTCTTCGCCAGATCCAGCCCGATCGTAACAATCTCCGACATCACCGCTCTCCTCCATCGATTGAAGACCCACGTTGGCACATCAAGGCCGTCGGGGGGCGGCTACATCATCAATGCCTACCGGGGTTCATCTGCGTCTCTTCGCTGATGGAGACACGGATGAATATCTCGGATGAAGCGGCAGCCTTCCTATTTCCCTGATCAATATTGATTATACAGTTCATAAACTGGAATCGTGTGCGTTTGGGACGTAGCCGCGCACTGAGGTGTCGGGGATATCGGGGAAGGCGCGATGTCACACTGACGCACTTAGTATTGGTGTGCCCGGCCACGGGTGCACGCAAAATGGGGTGACTACACGAAAGTGACGTATCTGCACGCTAAGGGCGAACGGATGAGGAACGTCACGCGGCGAGCAGGGAACTGACGGCGCGAAGCGGTCGCAAGGCATCCGGATCGGGCCGATCATCGACGTTCCAGCTATAGTCGCCAGTCAGCGAGATATGCTCCCAGCCCAATGGCGCGACGTGGCGCGCGATCTCGTCGGGCGTGCCGCTGTCAGCCAGCGCCATTTCGAGATAGCGGGTGTTCCACAGGATGATGGCGGCGACGAGCAGGTTGAGGCCGGATGCGCGATAGGTCTGGTTCTCGAACCGCCGATCGCGCAACTCGCCGAGCTGGTTGAAGAAGAGCGCGCGGGCGAGCGCGTTGCGGGCTTCACCCTTGTTGAGCCCGGCTTGGGTGCGCCGGCGCAGGTCGATGTCGCGCAGCCAGTCGAGCATGAAGATCGAGCGTTCGAGGCGACCAAGCTCGCGCAGCGCGAGGGCCAGTCCGTTCTGTCGCGGATAGGCGGACAGCCGGCGCAGCATGGCCGAAGCGGTGACGGTGCCGGTGCGGATCGACGTGGCGAACCGCAACAGTTCGTCCCAATGGGCACCGACATGGGCCATAGCGATCGGATCTCCGGTCATCCCCGCCAGCAACCGTCCGGCTTCCTGACCCGGCAGCAGATGCAGGCGTCGGTCCTTGATGTCGCGCAGACGCGGCGCGAAGCGGTAGCCGAAGAAGGGCATGAGTCCAAATACATGGTCCGATGCCCCGCCCGTATCGGTGTAGTGCTCCTCGATCGTCAGGCCGGTCTGGTGATATAGCAAGCCATCTAGAACATAGGGCGCTTCGCCAGCGGTCGCCGCGATCACCCGGCTTGCGAAGGGGGCATATCGATCCGAGACATGGGTGTAGAAGGCGACGCCCGGTTCGTTGCCGCTGCGCGCGTTGATATCGCCGATCGCGGCCCCGCGGCCGCCGGCATGAAATTGTTGTCCGTCGCTCGACGAGGTGGTGCCGTCTCCCCAGAGTGCGGCGAGCGGCATGGTGCGATGGGCGTCAATCAGCCGCGCCAACGCTGCGCCATAGGCCGCCTCGCTGATATGCCAGTCGTGGAGATGGGCGAGCTGGCGCAGACTTGCGCCCCGGCAGGTTTCCGCCATGCGGGTGAGGCCGAGATTGATGCCATCGGCGAGGATGACGGTGAGCAGGGCATTGCGATCGTCGGCCTCCCGGCCCGAACGCCGATGGATGAAGCACTCACTGAACCCGGTCCAGGCATCGACCTCAAGCAGAAGATCGGTGATTTTCACGCGGGGCAGTCGATCATAGGCGGCGCGACGGGCAATCTCGGTAGCGGGAGGCGTCACCGCCTTCAGCGGCGAGATAAGAAGGCCGCTTTCGTCAAGCCTGACCTGGGGCAGCTCGCCCTGTCGCGCGAGGATTGTTACCTGTTCGATCGCCGTGTCGAGCCTAGTGCGCCGCTCCTCAATATGGCGTTCGAAGTCCGTTTCGATGGCGAGCGGCAGCGGCCCCTTCTCGCGCAGCGCCGCAAAGGTGGCTGGCGGGATGAGATAGCTGTCGAAATCGCGGAACTGGCGGCTTCCCGCGACCCATATGTCCCCGGCTCGCAACCGCTCGCGAAGCTGCGACAGAGCGCATAGCTCATAGGCGGCACGATCGACGATACCGTCCCGCAGGACGAACGTCCGCCATGCTGACGGCACAAAGCGCAACGGCACGCGATCAGGCAGGCGCCGTTTGCCGGTCCGGTATAGCTCCGCGATAATTGCCAGCGCCGACAGAAGTCCCTGCACCGCACCCGCGCCACGAAATTCGAAAGCATTGAGAAAAGCGCCGGCAAAGAGCTTCACCGTGCGATGCCGCTCGATCAATTCAGCGGTGCGATCGACGGTTTCGGGTCGGCCGAGGACTTCCGCTTGCTCGACCGCCACGGCGAAGCGCTGCCAGTCCAGTGCACCGATCTGCGCCAGCGAATCCACGCCTTTGGTGCACGCGTCGATGAGGATGCGGCAAGACCCCGTGAGTGTCCGAAGATGGCTCTGCAGCTCCCGCACCGTCTTGAGGGCTTTATCGCGGGTCCGGTTCTCGGCGCGGCGCACCATGTTGCCCAACAGCTTGTCGAACATCATCAGGGTCGCGTCGGTCAGGCTTTCCTCAAACCGGATGCCGGTTGCCGCCAGCGTCGCGTGTCGGCGCAGGGCATTGAGTTCGCCAAGGTGCTGGGGCGTGATGCGGCTGCCCTCGTCCGCCAGCCTGTCAAAAGTCGAGGCCGGGATCATGTCGGCCCGGGCGCGATCGAGGCCCAGCGCGCGGACATAGGCGAGGCGTTCGATCAATCGCAGGATATTGCGCGCGGCAGGAGATTGTGGCGCATTGCGCAGCCAGGATAGCCATGTTGCCGGTTGCCCCGTTCGTAGGGCCAGCAGATCGTCCAGACCCTGTAGCGTGTCGGGTCGCAAGCCGTTTGTGAGCACTTCATATGTAAGCTGCTCGGCTTGCTGGCGAGCCCGCCGAAGCACCGCTTCAAGAATCGACGGGGAAGGCAGGAGTATCTGCCGACGCCGGAGTTCGTCGACGATGACCCCCGCCATCTGGCCGGGGTGGATGATGGTCTGCGCGATCGGGATCGAGAAGGCCACGACTTCGCGGAAAGCGTGACGGTCGAAGACCCTGAACCCGTGCGATCGTCGGATTTCGACGAGATGCTCGCGGCGCGTCTGGTCCCGATGGGCATAGTCCGCAAACGCTTCGGGCGCGACGCCGAGTTGCCGGGCCACATAGGCGATCACCGGGGCGGGCGGGACTTCGCCCGCTTCAAGTGTCCGGCCAGGCCATCTCATAGTGAGCAGGAGCATTGCGAAGCCGAGCCGGGTGGCATCGCCGCGCCGGCGGCCGACAATTTCCAGATCATCGCTGGTCAGCGTATAGTGACGTGCAATCTCGCGCTCATCGAGCGGTGCGTCATAATGCCCCGCCCAGATTTCCGGGCTCACCAGTCGCCGCCTCGCCAAGCATCATCTCCTTCGCCATTCCTGTCCGTCAGACGGTCCTCTGGCGGTCAGCATGAATATGTCCGTCAACTCTGGACCTATAACGGCGATTCGGACAAGAATAGAAATTGATGGGAAAACGGACACTCTGGAAGCACGCATGGCGCTGATCGGCTACGCTCGGGTATCAACCGGCGATCAGAAGCTGGCGCTCCAGCATGATGCGCTGAATGCGGCAGGATGCGAGCGTATCTTCGATGACCACGCGTCAGGCGCGAAGACCGATCGACCGGGTTTGGCCGAAGCGCTCGCCTATTTGCGTGCCGGTGACACGCTGGTCGTTTGGAAGCTCGACCGGCTCGGCCGCTCGATGAGCCATCTGATCGAGAAAGTCGGCGAACTGGCCGCGCGCGGTGTCGGCTTCCGCTCACTCACCGAGAAAATCGACACCACCACGTCGGGCGGCATGCTGGTGTTCAACATCTTCGGTTCGCTTGCCCAATTCGAGCGTGATCTGATCCGAGAGCGCACCCATGCCGGCCTCAAGGCTGCTCGCGAGCGAGGCAGCCACGGCGGTCGGCGGCCAGTGGTCACGCCCGACAAACTACGCAAGGCGCGCGACCATATTGCCTCTGGCCTCACCGTCCGCGAAGCCGCAACCCGCCTCAAGATCGGGAAGACCGCCCTCTACAAGGCTCTCGAAGGCAGGGAGAAGGACGCAAAGCCCAAGCGTTCGTGATCCGTTCGCCCTTAGCGTGCAGATACGTCACTTTCGTGTAGTCACCCCAAAATGCGGAAGCGCGACATCGATACGCGCCCGCATCGGAGGGGGAGACTGAAGGTGCATTATCTCACGAAATCTGTTTATTGTTCCGTATCCGCAATGGGGTTGCTTGCCGATTCCGATGAAGTCGCCCCCCGTTTCCGGGATGATTACGCCCCCTGATTCCGAGATGAAGTCGCCCCCTCGGAAGCGGGGCCTTTCGGCAATGCTCGTTGTTGTGTCGTTCGCGGCTGCCGT
>NZ_BSEF01000051.1:0-9163 GCF_027925545.1 Sphingobium sp. BS19 | reverse complement strand
AACGGAAGACCATCGAACATCGCCGCTTGCTCCACCGCAAGATCGCCGCTTAATATCAACCCCAGGACGAGGCCCGCACTCCGCTAATTTACGCCGCGAGTTGTGCCAAATGTTCTGACGACGGACAGTGAATATTGCAGACATCATGAAACAGACTGGGGCGCTGGATTCCATATCACGTGAACTGGGTGTCGACCCCGCAACAGCTCGTACCGGAGCAGAGGCGCTGCTTCCCGCCATCCTCGGCGGCTTCAAGAAGCAGGCGCAGCCCGCGCCGGGCGGTCTTGGCGGACTGATCGACATGTTGGGCGGTGCCGGCGGCGGCGGCCTGCTGGAGGCGGTGACCGGCAGTGCTCCGACCCCCGCAGCACCTGGCAATGAAATCCTGGGCCAGATCTTTGGCTCAAAGGAGGTCAGCCGGACTGTTGCTGGCCAGGCATCGCAATCGACCGGGATCGATCCTGCGCTGCTCAAGAAGATGCTGCCGCTGCTGGCCATGGCCGTCACCGGGTATCTGGCCAGCCAGAAAGCGGGCGGCGGGGCCAGTGACACCGGACAGGGCGGCGGCCTTGGCGGCATGCTGGGCCAGGTTCTCGGCGGCGTGATGGGCGGCGGTCAAGGCGGAGCGGCGCAAAGCGGCGGTCTTGGTGGTCTTGCCTCGCTGATCGACCTCGACGGCGATGGCAATCCACTCGACGACATTCTGGGCATGGCAGGACGGCTCGGCCGCTGACACGGGCGGCGCAGCCTACCGGTCTCATGGCGCCACACAGGCGTAAGGGGGAGAGCCAATGATACGCAAATTCGCAGCCGAATTCGTCGGCACATTCTGGCTGGTATTCGGAGGCTGCGGTTCGGCCGTCCTGGCCGCCGGATTTCCGGAGCTCGGCATCGGGTTCACCGGTGTCTCGCTGGCCTTCGGCCTGACGGTCCTGACAATGGCCTATGCAGTCGGCGGGATTTCCGGCGGCCATTTCAATCCCGCGGTTTCGCTCGGGCTGGCGCTGGCCAATCGGTTCTCGTGGAAGGAGCTGATCCCGTACTGGATCGCTCAGGTGGTAGGCGCGGTTGCCGCCGCAGTCGTGCTCTACGCCATCGCCTCGGGCAAGACCGGGTGGAGCGCCGGCGGTTTTGCATCGAACGGCTTTGGCGACCTGTCCCCCGGCGGCTACTCGATGCAGGCAGCCCTGCTGATCGAGATCGTGCTGACGGCAGGGTTCCTGATCGTCATTTTGGGGGCGACATCAAAGGCGGCCCCTTCAGGCTTTGCGCCGATCGCGATCGGCCTGGCGCTGACCCTGATCCACCTGATCTCGATCCCCGTCACCAATACCTCGGTCAATCCGGCCCGGTCCACAGGCGTGGCCCTCTTCGCCGACACCGCGGCCCTGGGCCAATTGTGGCTGTTCTGGGTCGCCCCTCTTGTGGGTGCGGCGATCGGCGCCTTGATCTGGCGGGTCATGCTGTCACCTGGCGAATCACCGGAAAACATCGGCAACGATCAATTCGTGGACGTCAGCGTGACGCACCTGGAAATCCGCAACTGAGGAGGAAGAGACTATGGGTTGGATCATTGCACTGATCGTGGGCGGCATCGCCGGCTGGCTCGCCAGCAAGGTGATGAACCGTGATGCCTCGATGGGCATTTTCTGGAATATCGTTGTCGGCTGCATCGGCTCGCTGATCGGCAATGCGGTTGCCGGACCACTGCTCGGCATCAGCGGCAGTGTGCAGGAATTTTCTCTGACCGGGCTGATCATTGCCTTCGTCGGCGCCGTGATCCTGCTCGGGATCGTCAACATGGTGCAGCGCAGGAATATCCGCTGAACCAGGCGGACTTTCGGGTGGGGTGCGCCTCACCCGAACATCCGTCACGTTTTCCGGCTGAGCCCGAATGCCTGCGATTGTGCGGGTGGGCGATGTGCCGCCCTTACCTTATTCCTGATTTACTTCCATGATCCGCAAGGCCCGCTGCTTTCCGGCACGATCGGGCCATGAAATTGACTGCCCCGGTCTCAGGCCGAGCAATCCAGCCCCAACCAGCGACAGGATCGAAATGCGTCCCGCTTCGATGTCAGCAGCTTGAGGATAGACAAGTTGCAGCGTGCGCTCGACGCCACTCGCTTCGTCAACAAATTTTACCGTCGATTGCATGGCCACCACATCCCCCGGCAGCCGGGAATCCGGCACAACCTTGGCGCGGTTGATCTCGGCGAGGAGCAGTTCGGCCACCTGCGGCAGCCGCTCTTCCGCCTCGATGGCAAGATTTCCGATCCGTTCAGCGTCGGTTTCACGAATCTGGATCGGTGGCCGGGCCCGGGCCTTGCGATGGGTGGTCATGGTGTTTTCTCCGTCAGCGCTGGTCATGCAGGCGCGGTGCGCTGGAAAAGCGCGATGTAAAGGCTGATGCTCGGTTTTGCCCCGGACTGCGCCGGACGTGGCTCTCGCTGTCCGGGGCTATTGGCCCACGAGAAGCGAACTCGCATGGCAGCGCTGACGCTGACGTGTGGCAAACCGGTACATGACACGATGATGGCTGCAAGCGATCCTCAAGTCAAACCAGGTGTCACGCCCGATCAGTGCAGCAGCGCCTTTTGCAGGCCATTTGCCACGCAATAAGCGTTGTTCGGAGCAAGGGCGACATGCAGCCTGGTGGCCTGGGCCAATGCCGGCCGGACAAGATTGATGACTGCACTGCCGCCGGTAAGGACAATGCCGTCATCGTGGATATCACGGCTCAGTTCGGGCGATATCTGGCCCAGCAGGTTCACCACCATCCTGGTGATGCCGGCAACATGCTTTTCCACCACGGGAAGCAGATCACCTATCGGCAGTTCCAGGGCTGCGGGTAATCCGTTCACGAGGTCGCGTCCCTTGAACCGGATCGTGGCGGCAGGGGCTGCCTGATCCTGGAGCATCCTGACGATGTCGCGTTTCGCGTGTTCAGCAGTGTTCATGCCGATGAGAAACTTGTGCTGAAAATGGAGATGATCGGCAATCGCGCGATCAAGCGCATCGCCTCCGCCGCGTAGGGATGCAGTCGCGCAGATTCCGCCCAGTGACAGGACGGCCGCCTCCGTCGTACCGGCACCGCATTCCACGATCATGGAGCCGCGGGGATGATCGACCTGAAGGCCTGCTCCCCACGCGGCAGCCAAGGGTTCCGTCAACAGTGCGACAGCCCCCAGACCAGCATCGTTTGCCGCGGTGAGCAGCGCGCCACGCTCTGCGTTGGTAGCGTCAGCTGGCACTCCGATGATTGCGCGAAAGGAGCGGAGCCTGCGCTGGCCGACACTCGATCGCACGGCATAGGCCAGATAGTCGCGGGCCGCCGCGATATCGCAAAGCACCCCGCGATGCAGAGGGCGCACGATGCGCAGGTCTCCGGATGCACGCTCCTACATGGGGCCGACGGCAGCTCCGGCAGTGACCAGTTCACCGGCATCGACGCGCCCCGCGAAGCAGCAGAGCGACGGCTCATCGAACAGGACACCGCCATCAGCCGACACCACCCGCGTATTGGCCGTGCCAAAATCAATCGCGAAATCGGCCTTGCCAGCGCCGGGAAACAGTCTTCTCATCTCGGCCCGATAGCAGTTGCTCCAGGGGAAGTCTTCCGAGAGCTTTCAACCTCCTGTTGCGGGCTTAGAAATCCGATTCCTATCCCTGCCTTCGGCCTTCCTTCATTCCACTGCAAAGTCGATGGGCCAGCTTGATTTGACATACGTGAACCCAGTGGCCGGACTATCAATTATCCAGGCTTCACGCCGCGCCGGAAAAGATGTCACAACAACTCGAAGCTGTCGGCACGAGCTATGTCCCACACGTTCTTGTAGAAACTGGAGTGACAGCTTCCGCTTAGCAATTCTCCTTCGGCCAGGAAGGTATGAAGTTGCGAAAACAGGCGGACCTCGGTCTGACTGACCCGACGCACCAAGTGATGCGGACCGATCTGGCTGGGATGATCGAGGCCTGCGGCGGCCAGCATTTCCGCCAGCGCATGAAGCGTATTCCGGTGAAAATTAAACACGCGTTCGGCCTTTTCGGGCACCACCAGGGCGCGCTGGAGCAGCGGATCCTGCGTCGCGACGCCGACGGGACAACGGTTGGTATTGCAGGACAGCGATTGAATGCACCCCAGAGCGAACATGAACCCTCGCGCGGCATTCACCCAGTCGGCACCCAGGGCGCGCGTCGCAGCGATGTCGAAGGCGCTGACTATCTTTCCCGCAGCGCCGATCCTGATCCTGTCGCGCAGGCCCGTGCCGACCAAGGTGTTGTGCATAAAGAGCAGGCCTTCCCGCATGGGCATGCCGAGATGATCTGAAAACTCGAGAGGCGACGCGCCTGTCCCGCCTTCTGCGCCATCGACCACGACGAAATCGGGCAGGATGCCTGTGTCCATCATGGCCTTGACCATACCCATGAATTCCCACGGCTGGCCAATGCACAGCTTGAACCCGACAGGCTTGCCGCCGGAAAGCTGCCTGAGCTCCGCGATAAAGGCCATCAACTCGTTCGGCGTGGCAAAGGCACTATGCCGGGCAGGAGAAACGCAGTCCTGGCCCATTGGCACACCGCGGGTCTGGGCGATCTCTTCTGTGATCTTGCTCGCCGGCAGAATTCCGCCGTGGCCAGGTTTGGCGCCCTGGCTGAGCTTGATCTCGATCATCTTGACCTGCGGATCTGTGGCTTTCTCCTCAAAGGCTCGTGGGTCAAAGCCGCCATCGGCGTTTCTGCAGCCGAAATACCCGCTGCCGATTTCCCAGATCAGATCGCCGCCATGGTGCCTGTGGTGCGGACTGATACTCCCCTCGCCGGTGTCATGGGCAAAGCCCCCCAGCTTTGCGCCTTGGTTCAAGGCCAGGATGGCGTTGGCACTCAGCGCCCCGAAGCTCATCGCCGAGATGTTCACGATTGATGCTCGGTAGGGTTGCCTGCAATCGTGGCCACCAATGTCGATGCGGAACGTGGCGGGATCACCGGGGGGCACCGGGCGGTTCGAATGCCCGATAAATTCATAGCCGCTTTCATAAACATCGAGTTGGGTGCCAAACGCGCGCTCGCTGCTTTCGTTCTTTGACCGCGCGTAGACCAATGACCGCTGGCTCCGGGAAAACGGCAGCTGCTCATGGTCATCCTCGATCAGATACTGGCGTATCTCCGGACGAATATCCTCGAAAAACCAGCGCATACGACCAATGATCGGGTAATTGCGCCGGATCGAATGGACCGGCTGCGCGAGGTCAAACAGGCCGATCAGCGCCAAGACCCCCGAAATTGCGAAAACGGAGACGGCCCAAGCCGCAGGGAGAAAAGCACTAGAGACAACAGCCGCAAGAAGGGCGCAGCCAAAGACCGAGAAACGTTTCAAGAACAATGCAAAGCTCCGTCAGCACGACCACAATTGCCAGCACGGTAGCACGTCTATCGAAAAGTCGGTCACTCTCGCTTATGCACGCAAGCAGTAGCCCACCCCAGCGTCGGACCCAGGAAATTTCAATGACCAAGATTGATGAAAAGCTTGAACCCATCCTCGCCGAGGTGCTGCGCCGCAATGCCGGCGAAACCGAGTTTCACCAAGCCGTCATCGAGGTGCTGGAAAGTCTCGGGCGCGTGATCGCCAAGAAGCCCTATTATGCCGATCATGCCCTGATAGAGCGTCTATGCGAGCCTGAACGTCAGATCATTTTCCGCGTGCCATGGGTTGACGATCAGGGCCAGGTGCAGATCAATCGTGGCTTTCGCGTGCAATTCAACTCCGCGCTCGGCCCCTACAAGGGTGGCCTGCGGTTCCACCCTTCGGTCAACCTCGGGATCATCAAGTTCCTTGGGTTCGAGCAGATCTTCAAGAATGCGCTGACAGGACTGCCGATTGGTGGTGGCAAGGGCGGCTCGGATTTTAATCCGCGTGGACGCTCTGAAGGTGAGATCATGCGTTTTTGTCAGTCATTCATGACTGAATTGCAACGGCATCTGGGCGAATACACCGATGTGCCTGCTGGCGACATAGGCGTTGGCGGGCGCGAGATCGGTTACCTCTTTGGCCAGTTCAAGCGCTTGACCAATCGGTACGAAGCTGGGGTGCTGACCGGCAAGGGGCTGGTCTATGGCGGCTCACGGGCCCGGACCGAAGCCACCGGGTTCGGGGCAACCTATTTCGTCTCGAGCATGCTCGCCACTAAGGGCATGGATTTCGAAGGACGCAAATGCGTGGTGTCCGGGTCCGGCAACGTGGCAATCTACACGATTGAAAAGACCCGGCAGTTCGGCGGCATCGTCATCGCCTGCTCGGACTCGAATGGCTACATTGTCGATGAAAATGGCATCGATCTCGATCTGGTCAAAGAGATCAAGGAGATTCGCCGCGAACGGATCTCGCAGTACGCGCGCAGGAAAGGCAACGGCACCCATTACATTGAGGGCGGTTCGATCTGGGAAGTTCCGTGTGATGTTGCCATGCCATCGGCTACGCAGAACGAGTTGACCGGCAAGGATGCACGCACACTGGTCAAGAACGGGGTGGTGGCTGTGGGCGAAGGGGCGAACATGCCCTGTACGCCCGATGCCGTCCGCGTCTTCCAGGGCGCGGGAGTGCTGTTTGGGCCGGGCAAGGCGGCCAATGCCGGCGGAGTTGCGACTTCAGCCCTGGAAATGCAGCAGAATGCCTCGCGCGATAGCTGGAGCTTCGAGAAAACCGAGGAACGCCTCGCCGCCATCATGCGCAACATTCATGATACCTGTGCCGAGACCGCCGAGGAATACGGCGCCCCTGGCGACTATGTTCTGGGCGCAAATATCGCAGGGTTTGAGCGTGTAGCAGCTGCCATGACAGCCTTTGGCGTCATCTAGGGTCAGGACCCATTAAATTGCTTGCGCAGACGGTGATTGGTTGATTCAAGGTCAGCGTCGAGGAGGCGCTGGTCGTGGATGTTCCGTTTCTGCTGAGCGAGGCGCAGATGCGCCGGATCGAGCCGTTTTTTCCGCTTTCGCATGGCATTCCACGGGTAGACGATCGCCGGATTATCTCGGGCATCGTTTATGTCATCAAGCACGGTCTGATGTGGCGCGATGCTCCGAAGGGGTATGGCCCGCACAAGACGATCTACAACCGGTTCGTGCGCTGGAGCCGGCTCGGGGTCTTTAACCGCATCTTCGCCGAACTGGCTGGCGCTGCCGGCGCGCCCGACCGGATTATGATCGACGCGACGCATCTCAAGGCGCACCGCACGGCATCCAGCCTCCTAAAAGGGGGGCTCTTTCCCGATGTATCGGGCGCACCAAGGGCGGGCTGAACTCAAAGCTGCACACGGTCTGCGATGGGCAGGGTCGGCCGATCGTCATGCTGCTTACCGAAGGGCAGATGAGCGATCATAAAGGCGCAGTTCTGCTGTTTTCACGGCTACCCCAGGCCAAGGAACTGCTGGCTGACAAGGGCTACGACAGCGACTGGTTCCGCCACGCCCTTGCCAGCCGCGGCATCACCCCATGCATCCCGCCAACCGCCAATCGCAAGGTCCAGCACGCCTATGACAAGCAGCTCTATCGCCAGCGCCACAAGATCGAGAACCTGTTTGCCCGTCTCAAAGACTGGCGACGCATCGCCACCCGCTACGACCGCTGCGCGCACATCTTCATGTCCGCTATCACCATCGCCGCAACCTTCTGCTTCTGGCTCTGATCAATGAGTCATCGTGTAATTGTGGCTGCTTCCCTCGGACCTCGGTTGAGGCGCACACTTCTGGTTGTCAAATCCTGAAGGAAGGAAGCAGCCATGAAGCACTATGCCGGATTGGACCTGTCGATGGAAAGCACGCAGGTCTGTATCGTTGATGACAATGGTCGGAAGGTCGTATCGGAGAAGGTGGAAAGCTCTCCGGAGGCGATCGCGATGATGCTGGAGCGATACAACTCAATCGAGCGGGCGGTGATCGAAACGGGCCGCATGTCGCCGGCGATCTGCCTTGGTCTGCGTGAACTGGGCGTCCCGGTGGTGTGCATCGATGCCCGCCAGGCGCACCAGAGCCTCAAGGCAATGAAGGCAAACAAGACCGACCCTCACGATGCCGCCGGTCTCGCACAGTTGGCGCGCACCGGCTTCTACAAGGAGGTGCATGTCAAATCTCCGGCAGCGCATGGCGTTCGCAGCGTGATCACAGCACGCAGCCATCTGGTGGAAGCGCGTGTCCGGCTCGACAATACGATCCGCGGTCTCTGCGCGACGTTCGGCTATCGGCCCGGCGCAGGTCAAGGGAAGGCCTTCCTCGAACGGATCATGCAGGCTGCCCACATTCCGGGCCTTGGCGACGCCATCGCATCCTTGCTGGCCGTGCGCGCAGAACTGGTCGAGCAGATCAAGGAAATGGACCGCCGCCTGCGCCTCATCGCCAGCCAGTCACAGGCCTGCGAAATCCTGATGACCATACCGGGTGTGGGCGTGCAGACATCTGCTGCCTTCGCCGCTGCAATCGATGAAGCCGGACGCTTCCGACAATCGCGCAATGCCGGCGCCTACTTCGGCCTGGTGCCCCGACGCCATCAGTCGGGCGAGCTCGACTGGACAGGCAGGATCACCAAACAGGGCGACGGCGCCGTACGGAAGCTGCTGTACGAAGCTGCCAACTCGATCCTAACCCGGAGTCGTGAGACCTTCGACCTGAAAACATGGGCCATGAAGATCGCCAAGCGTCGCGGCCTGAAGAAGGCTCGCGTCGCCCTTGCCCGCCGCCTCGCAGTCATCATGCATGCCATGCTGCGCGATGGCACTTTGTTCCAGGCGTGAGGTAGGATAGAACCTGTTTGCCAGCGGTGAAGCGTCGCAGCTGATCCGAGGGCGGTGTCCCGCGAGGGAACGCAGGGACGAACGATCTGCGAAGGTAGTCAGATGGGCCGACAAGCCCGCGTCGAGTCAATGCAACGTTCGCCTCTGTGAGACCCGATACAGCACGACCAGGCTCCGGTCCGGCCAGTGCGGACAGATCCATGAAACCCTCAAGGGATCAACACCGCCTAGCTCTGCAATTACAGATCCTGACCCTAGTCATCTGGAACTGAAGTAAGCATCATTGTATATGCTCTTGTCAGACAGGTGGGAGCGTTGATGGTGGCGGGTAGACAGGCAGATTTGGTCGTATTGAGTGGCGAGGACCGGACGTTTCTCGAA
>NZ_BSEF01000050.1:0-8752 GCF_027925545.1 Sphingobium sp. BS19 | reverse complement strand
TCGGCAAATTCGGGCTGGAATATATCCGACCGGAAATCTCATTCGCGTCGGTCTTCGACGATGGATCGGTGGTCCTGACCTATCACGATCTCGACAAAACCTGCGAATCGCTGGCGAAAATCTCGCCGCGCGATGCCGAAAGCTATCGGCGCCATGTCGAAAAGATGAAGTCGATCCTTCCGATGTTCGTTTCCGGCCTTCATGCGCCACCGCTGCCCTTCGGCACCACCATTGGCCTGCTTGAACAGAGCGAGCAGGGTCGCGAACTCATCGGGATCATGAACAAAAGCGCGATGGACATCGTCAACGAGCTTTTCGAGAACGAGATTCTGAAGGTTCATTTTGCGAAATTCTCGTCAGAGGCGATGTCCGGGCCTGAGGAGAAGGGCACAGGTCTGGTCTTCAACCTGATTGTCGGCATGTCGCACAGTTATCACGGGGGGCTTCCGGTAGGCGGCAGTGTGGCGCTTCCCGAGGCGCTGGTGCGCTGTATCGAACATCATGGCGGCGCACTGCGTACCGAAGCCGAAATGGTTCGGGTCATCGTCGAAGGCGGCCAGGCGGTTGGCGTCGAACTGAAGGACGGAGAAGAGATTCGTGCCAAGCGCGCGGTCATCGCCTGCATCCATCCACACACGCTTGATCAGTTCGTGGCCGGCGTGGACCCAACCGTCGTGGCTGATGCCAAGCGGACGCATCATGGCGGCTATAGTTCGATGAACACGCATTATGCCCTGCACGAGGCGCCTCGTTACACCGCACTTGAAGGCTTGCCTGACCCGATGGTCGTCGAATGCCTTCCGGCCAAGCTCGACACATTCCGTCAGGAATTCGACGATCTGCGGTATAATCGCAGGCCAGCGCACCCCAGTCTGGTCTGCGCCACGCACACCAATTTCGACAAGTCGCGTGCGCCGGAAGGCAAGGCAACGCTCTATAAATATTCTTTCATGCCCTATGATCTGAACGACGGCGGCAGTGCCGCATGGGATGATGTGAAAGAGGAGGCGGCCGACCGCCTGCTTGATTTCTTCCGCAAGTTCACGACCAACATGTCGAGCGACAACATCATTGCTCGCCATGTCGATTCACCCCTGGATTACGAGCGTTCCACGCCCAGCTTCCGCCGTGGCGATGTGAGCGGCATTGGGCGCTATCTCTACCAGTTTCTTGGCCGCAGACCCACCCCGGCGCTGTCGCAATATGCTGTGCCAGGTGTGGAGAAACTCTATCTTTCCGGCCCGTTCATGCATCCCGGCGGCGGCGTAATCGGCGGCGGGCGCGCGACAGCCATAAAAATCATGGGCGACCTTGGCATGGATTTCGACAGGTTGTTCGTCGAATAGCTGGAAGGCGATTCTCGCTGCCAGTCCTGGGGTGCTTTTGTGATACCCGAGGCAGCTCGTACCTTAACGACGGTGATCAGCTTCGGTCCTCGCCGGTGGTGTATTGGCGCGGCCGTCGCGGCGAACGAGGGGGTTGGAAATTGCTGACGCGCGTGATCCGAGTTCACGAATGTGGCGGCCCCGAGGTGCTGCGCTACGAAACGGTTGAAGTTCCACCGCCATCGGCTGGCCAGGTGTTGGTTCGCAATTGCGCGATCGGGCTTAACTTCATCGATGCCTATTTTCGCATCGGGCGCTATCGGGCCGTCCTTCCCTTCATACCGGGCCTGGAGGGGGCGGGCATCGTCGAGGAAATCGGGCCGGGTGTGGAAGGCATCAGCGTGGGGGACCGGGTTGGCTACATCGACCCGCTTGGCGCCTATGCCGAGTTTCTGTTGAGGCCAGCCGCGCGTCTGATCAAATTGCCTGACTCGGTTGATCTACGTGACGCTGCCGCAATGCTGCTCAAAGGTATGACGGCAGAATATCTGCTCAATCGCACCTACCCGGTCCGGGCGGGTGAGGTGGTTTTGATCCACGCCGCTGCGGGAGGGGTTGGGCAGATCCTGTGCCAATGGGCCAAACATCTCGGCGCAGAGGTGATCGGCACTGTCGGATCAGCCGCCAAGAAGGATCTGGCACAGCGTGCGGGATGCGATCACATAATCGTGATGAGCGAAGAAGAGTTCGCTCCGCGCGTTCGTGAAATCACCGCAGGCAAGGGCGTGCCGGTTGTGTACGATGGAATCGGTGCAACGAGTTTTCGAGGTTCGCTTGATTGCCTTTCACCGTTCGGGACGATGGTATCTTTCGGCAATGCATCGGGACCGATCCCGCCCTTTGATGTGCAGGTTCTTGCCAACAAGGGTTCGCTTTTCCTCACCCGGCCGGGGCTGGCAAGCTACACCGCCTCGCGCGATGATTTGGAGGCAAGCACTGCTCGGCTGTTTTCGGTCATCGAGCAAGGCGCGGTCAGGATCGAAATCGGGGAATGTTATCCGCTGGCCGAAGCCGCAAGGGCACACGCAGATCTCGAAGCGCGACGTTTGACCGGATCAAACATTCTTCTTCCCTGAATCGCGAACGAGGTTTCCGCTCTCAAGCCAAGCCGTATCGGAAGAGCAGCGACCACCTGTGAACCGGAGCATTGCGATCCTTTGCAGGCATTGTTCATGAGGTGAACGGCCGGCGGTATTGGCTTGCGGACCATCGACAAAGGACCGAACCTTGCATGCCGATCGCGGCTTGTGCGGCGGCGAAAGTTGCAGGAAATGTCATGACATTGT
Source organism: Sphingobium sp. BS19 (assembly GCF_027925545.1). Lineage (NCBI taxonomy): Bacteria > Pseudomonadati > Pseudomonadota > Alphaproteobacteria > Sphingomonadales > Sphingobiaceae > Sphingobium > Sphingobium sp. BS19. Next base: position 6,081 of record NZ_BSEF01000050.1, on the reverse strand, counting down.
CGCTGATATGCGCCTCCCACACCCCGATGTTGAGCAGGGTTCCTATTGATCCGGACCAGTCCGCCCGGGTGCGCGCCGGTTTCGATGCCTTGTCCCTGCATGTTCAGGAATTCGATCCCGAGATTATCATCCAGTTCTCGCCAGATCATTTTCAGGGGTTTTTCCATCGCCTGATGCCGAATTTCTGTGTTGGCCTTGCTGCCCGGTCAGCAGAAGACTGGGACATCGGTCCAGGTGAGCTCGATGTGCCCGTCGATGTGGCAAAGGCGCTGGTGGGCTGGCTGCAGGACCATGATTTTGATGTGGCGACGTCGCGCAACATGATTGTCGATCACGGCTTCCTGCAGATGTGGCAGGAAATGCGCGGCAAGTTTACCGACCTTCCGATTATTCCAATCTTCGTCAATTGTGCTGCCCCACCACTGCCCCGCTATCGGCGGATGCGCATGCTTGGCGAGGCGGTTGGTCAATTTGCCCAGTCAACCGGCAAGCGGGTGTTGCTGGTGGCGTCGGGCGGCCTGTCTCACGACCCGCCGGTCCCCAATGTCGAACAAGTTCCGGCAGCGGTTGCGGAAAGGTTGATAAACGGCGGCGGACGCAACGCCGATGAAAAGGTCGCGCGGGAGGCGCATCTGACTGAATTCGGTGTTCTGGCCGCCAAGGGGGAGGGGCCGTGCGCGCCGCTTAACCCCGCGTGGGACCGGGCATTTCTGGACATCTTGCAAGGGGGCGATATTTTCCGATGCGACGCCTTCGACGAGGACGCCGTGCGTGCAGCCGCTGGCCGCGCCGCAAACGAGGTGCTGTGCTGGGTAGCTGCGGCAAGTGCGTTATCTGCTGCAGGAGCCTATGATTCACATGTCGAACTGTATGAACCGATCCCAGGATGGATTGCAGGCATGGCGATGATGACCGCGCAACCCAGGCAGGAAGTCAGTGCGTCGACAGCCCTTGTTCGATAGCGGCGGCGTTGCGTGCCAGCACCGGAAGATATGATCGTATCGCAGCATCCGCCGGCAAGGCGCTGCGGAAGAATACGACGTTGATGCAGGCCTTTACCTCGTTGCCGATACGGATTGGCAAGGCGATACTGGCCAGCGTTTTCCGGCTCTCGCCAAAGCTGCAGCCGAAGCCCTGTTCGCGGGTAAGCCGTATTGCGCGGTCCACATAATTGTCATCGCGCGCAAGTGAACTTTCAACCCGATCGGAGTCGGCTATCCTCCGGATGATCATCTCTCGTTCGCTGTCTTTGCAGTAGCCAAGGAAGGCGCGACCCATAGCTGACGTCAATATTGGAGTTTCAGTTCCGATGTGCACCTCATGGACGAAAAGCGGGCTTCGCCCATGCGTGGTTTCGCGGATGAACATGCGATGGCCATCGAGAGTGGCGACGCTTGACGGCCATGCGAGTTCCGAGGTGATGTCGTGGATATGCCGGGCAGCGATGTCGATGATGTTGGCGTCCTCATCAACCCCGTGTCCGAGGGACCGAACCTTGTTCGTCAGGCATTAACAGTCATCAGCCAGTGAACGGCGCACATAGCCAGCGTCCTCCAGCGTATCAAGGATACGATAGACAGTGGTCCGATGCACGGAGATCATTTTGCTTATTCGCGCAACCGATGCGCCGGGTTCCTGGCTTAGAGCGGCGAGAATGTCCATGCCACGATTAACAGCACGCACCTTCTTGTATTTGACCATCTCCCTACTCCAAACATTTAAGTTCATAATAGAGCAGTCAGGGCCCGGTTGCAATTGCACGCGAGACGCCGTGCCGCCCGTCTGGAGAGCCGCGGAGGAGCCTTGCGCCGGCCGGTTGGCGAGCCGCTTTGGTTGTACATCGCCCATAGGCTGCGCAGCCAAGGTGCAGCCACAGGCCCTTATCTGAACATGCGAAGCCGGGAAAAGGAATTGGCGTATGATCGTTGTCACGGGTGCGAACGGCAGGCTTGGAAGGCTGGTCGCCAAGGCCCTCCACGCGATGGGTGCTTCTGCCGAAGTGGTGCTGGGAAGTCGCAACCCGAGCCAGATCAGCGATCTGGCGGAGCTTGGCTTTCGCACGACGCGATTAGACTTTGCTGACCCGGAAGCTATGGTAGCGACGTTTTCCGGGGCGGATGCCGTCCTGATGATCTCCACGCCCGGGCCGATTGAACAGCGTGTGCCTTTGCACCGCAACGCGATCGCAGCGGCCCGGCGGGCCGGGGTTGGGCATCTGGTTTACACCAGCCGGGTCAATCCAGTGGCCGACAGTCTCTATCCCTTCGCGCCGATACATGTATTCAGCGAGGCGGAAATCGTTCGCAGCGGCCTGCCCGCAACGATCGTCCGCAATAGCGAATATGTCCAGAACATCACCTGGTTGATCAAGGCTGCGGCGCAGTCTGGCGAACTCATTCTACCGGGTGCTTCAGGTCGCGTTGCCTATACCGATGTGACGGATATTGCAGAGGTGCTGGCAAGAATAGGCACCGGCGATCGGCACGCAGGGAAGATCTACGAAATCAACGGTCCCGATGCTTTGACGCGGGCTGAAATTGCCGCTTTGATCGCCCGCGCAACCGGGCGGCCGATCGCGGTGCGCCCGATCACTCGGGATGAATATGGCGCCTTTATGATGGAAAACGGTCGTCCACCGTTCGTGGTGGACATGTTGAAAGGCTTTTACGACGCGATCGACGCTGGAGAGTTTGCAAGAGTATGGCCCGACGCGGAACAGCTGCTGGGACGAAAGCCTAAGTCTATCAAAACATATATTGAAGAAACGCTTGCCGGTCTGAATTGAGGGACGCCATCTACCCGGTGGGATGCGTCCTCGGCAGATTGATTTTCCAGTACTATTGACGATCACGGATATTCGGGGATGCCGAAAATCCTGGTTAGAGGCGGGCCTCTCACTGGCGGCGGGTCGCCGTGGCGATGGGCGCATCCAGACGCGGGCCAACCGAGCGGTTCATAGGTTCACTGCGTGGCTGTGCAGCCTGTGCACGAATGGGATTATTCCGTTTTATGAAGCCCGTGCTCATGCTTTAGCGGATGTCACGTCGGCGTTTGTGGCCGGTTGGAGAGAAGATCGGCGATGTCGCTGTTCGCTAACAAGATCGCGATTGTCACAGGCGCGGCGCAAGGCGTTGGTCGTGCAGTCGCACAGGTTTTTGCCAGCGAAGGTGCGAAAGTCGTGCTGGTCGACCGGCGCGCTGAATTCCTGACGGATGTTTTTGAAGAGATCGGGGGGCCGGAAGGCGGCGCGCTATGCGTCGAAGCCGACCTCGAATGTTACGCCGGCGCCCAGAAGATGGTTTCGGAAGCGCTTGCGGCGTTTGGCCAGATCGACATTTCGGTTCACAATGTCGGCGGGGCGATCAAGGCCAAGCCATTTTGGGAGTATAGCGAGTCCGAGTTGGAGGCGGAAATCGCGCGTTCGCTGTGGCCGACGATATGGTCGTGCCGGGCCGTTATCCCGCCGATGCTTGCGCGAAAATCGGGCGCCATCGTCAACATCGGTTCCGCTGCGAGCGGATGGATGTGGCGAGTCCCCTATTCCGCAGCCAAGGGCGGCGTTCACGCGATGACAAAATGCCTGGGACGCGAGTTGGCCGAAGCCGGGGTAAGGATCAATTGCGTGGCTCCGGGCGCGCTTGCGGTGACCGATCGTGTCGCTCCGCGCAACCCGGATGCTCTTTCGCCTGCCGAGGAAGAGTGGCGCAAGGCGGCAATCGACCAATCAATTGACGATACACCGATGGCGCGAGCCGGAAGCGTGCAGGAAGTAGCCGATGCAGTGCGATTTTTCGCATCCGATGCCGCCAATTACGTCACCGGTCAGACATTGTACGTGGCTGGTGGGTCCAGCGGATGACCGGCGCATCCTTTTTCGCAGTGCATGAGCAGTCTTGCCTGCCGACAAGTTGGAGATGGTTATGAACGAAGCTCGCAGTCTGTCGCCGGAGGTCATCTGGCCCGCGAAGGTCAGCCATGTGCCCAAGGATATTTTCGTCCGCGAGGACATCTACCGGGAGGAGCTGAAGCGCATCTTCTATGGTGCGGAATGGACGCCGGTGGCACATGCCAGCGAAGTGCCGAACGTCGGCGATTTCAAGACGTGTTTTGTCGGCGAGGTGCCACTGCTCGTTACGCGCGACGAGGAGGGCGAGATCAATGTCATGTACAATAGCTGCTCGCATCGCGGCGCGCAGGTCGAAACGAAAGCATATGGCAACAAGCGCCGCTTTGAATGCCCCTATCATCGCTGGAACTTCGATACGCGCGGCAAACTGATTGGCTGCCCGCTCAAGCCCGAGGACTCCGAAGGATTTTCGCGCGACGATTATCCGCTTATGAAGCCGCGCGTGGCGATCGTTCACGGCCTGATTTTCGTGACCTTCAGCGAGGAAACCCGGTCGATCGAGGATTTCCTGGATGGTTATGAGGACAAGCTGGCCAATGCCATGGGCGGCGACGGCAGGCTGGTGTTACTGGGCTATCATCGGCTGACGCTTCACGCCAACTGGAAGACCTATCACGACAACGATGCGTGGCACGCGCCTTTGCTGCACCTGGCTTTCCGCATGCTCAACTGGCAAGGTGGCAAGGGCAGCCAGTTTGTCAACGACACTGGCCATCGCGGATTTGAAAGCATGCTGTCGCTGCCCAAGGGCAAGACCATGCTCAATGACAACTCGCTGATCGAATATAAGGAAGCCAATTTCGAGCGTGGATCGTGCTCGCTCCATCTGTTTCCCTTGTTTGCCGCGGTGAAACACCTCGATTCCATCGGTCTGCGCTTCGTAAACCCTGTCGCGGTCGACAAAACCGAATTGCACTTTGCCTATTTCGGGCGCGAGGGCGACGACGAAGAAATGCGGAACCACCGTATTCGCCAGTCGTCAAACCTGCTTGGTCCATGCGGGCTTGTCAGCATGGAGGATGCAGCGGTGTTCCAGCGTCTTCATATTGGCGGTCACGCGCCGGGACATCAGATTTTCCAGAAGGGCATGCGCGGACAGTACGAGATCCCCACCGAGTTCAGCCAGAACGATGAGTCAGCCAATATTCCCAGCTGGGAATATTATCGCAAGGTCATGGGATTTGAGAAGGAAGCGCGATGAGCGAGATCACCCCTGAAGTCATGGCGCAGCTCGACGCCCTGCAACTGGAATATATGGATGCATTGGGCCGCAAGGACATGGACGCCTGGCTGGCGACGTTTGACGCGGAAGGCGCCTATGTCTGCAAGACGCTGGAAGCCGAGGAACGCGGCTTGGGAATTGCCTTCATCCTGGATGATTGCCACGATCGCCTGAAGGACCGGGTCCAGTTCGTGACGCGGGTCTGGGCCGGCACGTTTCAGGATTACCAACCGCGCCATTTTGCCCAGCGGGTGAGTTGTCAGTCTGTTGGCGAGGACCTGATCGAGATGCGATCCAATTTTTCGGTGATGTTCACCCGTTCGGACACCCAAAAGACCGAAGTGTTCGCTGCCGGACAATATGTCGATCTGATAACCCTTGGAAAAGAAAAGCCATTATTCCGGTCCAAGACGGCCATCACTGACGCGCCGCTGATGGCGCATTACATGGCCTATCCGATATAGCCGACAGCAGGTCGTGCCCGTCTGCGGGCGGATCCTTTAAAAGATATAGGGGGGGACAGAATGGGATTGACCGCAGAAGGAACGAGCAAGTTCATCCAGGCAGGAAAGCACCGCCTGCATTATCATGAAGCTGGTGAAGGACCGGCATTGCTGATGATTCATGGCGGGGGACCGGGGGCCGGTGGATGGAGTAATTATCGCCGGAACATCGATGCCTTTGCCAAGCATTTTCGCGTAATCATACCAGATCTTCCGGGGTTCTCGCAAAGCGACAAGCCGGTGATCGATGGCAGCATCTATAAATATTATGCAGATTCGATGCGAGATCTACTGGATGTGCTTGGGGTTGATAAGGCGCATATCATCGGGAATTCACTGGGCGGTGCCACAACCCTGAAGCTGGCGCTGGACACGCCCGAACGTGCCGATCGCCTCGTACTTATGGGGCCGGGCGGCGGTTTGCAGATCTATACGCCGCGTCCCAGTGA
>NZ_BSEF01000049.1:0-8888 GCF_027925545.1 Sphingobium sp. BS19 | reverse complement strand
GACGCGGCGTATAGATCTGCAAACCGCCGCCCGGCCCCATAAGTACGAGGCGATCGGCACGTTCGGGCGTGTCCAGCGCCAGCTTCAGGGTTGTGGCACCGCCCAGTGAATTCCCGATGATATGCGCCTTCTCGACCCCAAGCACATCCAGTAGATCTCGCATTGAATCCGCATAATATTGATAGATGCTGCCATCGATCACCGGCTTGTCGCTTTGCGAGAACCCGGGAAGATCGGGTATGATTACGCGAAAATGCTTGGCGAAGGCATCGATATTTCGGCGATAATTGCTCCATCCACCGGCCCCCGGCCCCCCGCCATGAATCATCAACAATGCCGGTCCTTCACCAGCTTCATGATAATGCAGGCGGTGCTTTCCTGCCTGGATGAACTTGCTCGTTCCTTCTGCGGTCAATCCCATTCTGTCCCTCTTATGTCTTATAATGGATCCGCCCGCAGACGGACAGACCTGATACCGGCTATATCGGATAGGCCATGTAATGCGCCATTAGCGGTGCGTCAGTGATGGCCGTCTTCGACCTAAATAAAGGCTTGTCTTTTGCCAGTGATATGAGATCGATATATTGTCCCGCAGCGAATACTTCGGTTTTTAGCGTGTCCGAGCGGGTGAACATCACAGAGAAATTGGATCGCATTTCTATGAGGTCGACCCCAACAGATCGGCAACTCACCCTCTGGGCAAAATGCCGGGGTTGGTAATCCTGAAAAGTGCCCGCCCATACCCGCGTAACGAACTGGACCCTGTCCTTGAGGCGATCGTGGCAATCATCCAGGATAAAGGCAATTCCCAAGCCGCGTTCCTCGGCTTCCAGAGTCTTGCAGACATAGGCGCCTTCCGCGTCAAACGTCGCGAGCCAGGCGCCCATATCCTTGCGACCCAATGCATCCATATATTGCAGTTGCAGGGCATCGAGCTGCGCCATAACTTCGGGGGTAATCTCGCTCATCGCGCTTCCTTCTCAAATCCCATGATCTTGCGATAATATTCCCAGCTCGGAATATTGGCTGACTCATCGTTCTGGCTGAATTCCGTGGGGATCTCGTACTGTCCGCGCATGCCCTTCTGGAAAATCTGATGGCCCGGCGCGTGGCCGCCAATATGAAGCCGCTGGAATACCGCTGCATCTTCCATGCTGACAAGCCCGCATGGACCGAGCAGGTTTGACGACTGGCGAATGCGGTGGTTCCGCATTTCCTCATCATCATCCTCGCGCCCGAAATAAGCAAAGTGCAATTCGGTCTTGTTGACCGCCACAGGGTTTACGAAACGCAGACCGATAGAATCGAGATGCTTCACCGCTGCGAACAAAGGAAACAGATGGAGCGAGCAGGATCCGCGCTCGAAATTGGCTTCCTTATATTCGATCAGCGAGTTGTCATTGAGCATGGTCTTGCCCTTGGGCAGAGACAGCATGCTTTCAAATCCGCGATGGCCAGTGTCATTTACGAACTGGCTGCCCTTGCCGCCCTGCCAGTTGAGCATGCGGAAAGCCATGTGCAGCAGGGGGGCGTGCCACGCATCATTGTCGTGATAAGTTTTCCAGTTGGCGTGAAGCGTCAGTCGATGATAGCCCAGCAACACCAGCCGCCCGTCGCCGCCCATGGCATTAGCCAACTTTCCCTCATAGCCATCAAGGAAATCTTCGATCGACCGGGTCTCCTCGCTGAAGGTCACGAAAATCAGGCCGTGAACGATCGCCACGCGGGGCTTCATAAGCGGATAATCGGCGCGCGAGAAACCTTCCGAATCCTCCGGTTTGAGCGGGCAGCCGATCAGTTTGCCGCGCGTATCGAAATTCCAGCGATGATATGGGCATTCAAAGCGACGTTTGTTGCCGTATGCTTTCGTTTCAACCTGCGCGCCGCGGTGCGAGCAGCTATTGTACATCACATTGATCTCGCTCTCCTCGTCGCGCGTGACGAGCAAGGGCACCTCGCCGACAAGACAGGTCTTGAAGTCACCGACGTTCGGTACTTCGCTGGCATGCGCCACTGGCGTCCATTCCGCACCATAGAAGATGCGTTTTAGTTCCTCCCGATAGATGTCCTCACGGACAAAAATGTCCTTAGGTACATGGCTGACCTTCGCGGGCCAGATGACCTCCGGCGATAGACTGCTGACTTCCTTCATCATCATCTCCAACTTGTTGGCAGGCGAGAGTGCTCTTGCACTGCGAAAACAGGTGCGCCGGTCATCCGCTCGCGCCGCCAGCCACGTACAATGTCTGACCGGTGATATAATTGGCGGCATCCGATGCGAAAAAACGAACCGCATCGGCCACTTCCTGAACACTTCCGGCACGCGCCATTGGTGTGTCGTCAAGCGACTGGTCAAATGCCGCCTTGCGCCACTCTTCCTCGATAGGCGAAAGCGGATCCGGGTTGCGCGGAGCAACGCGATCGGTCACTGCAAGCGCGCCTGGAGCTACGCAATTGATCCTTACCCCGGCATCGGCCAACTCGCGACCAAGGCATTTGGTCATCGCGTGAACACCGCCCTTCGCTGCCGAATAGGGAACCCTCCACATCCATCCGCTTGCGGCGGATCCGATGTTCACAATGGCACCCGATTTGCGCGCGAGCATCGGGGGAATAACGGCCCGGCAAGACCACATTGTCGGCCAGAGCGAGCGCGCAACTTCTGCCTTCAACTCAGATTCGCTATACTCCCAGAATGGCTTGGCCTTGATCGCGCCCCCAACATTGTGAACCGAAATGTCGATCTGGCCAAATGCCGCAATCGCTTCCGAAACCATCTTCTGTGCGCCGGCAAAGCATTCAAGATCGGCTTCGACGCATAGCGCGCGGCCTTCCGGACCCCCGATCTCTTCAAAAACATCTTTCAGGAATGCAGCGCGTCGATCGACAAGTACAACTCTCGCACCTTCGCTTGCGAAGACCTGTGCGATTGCACGACCGACGCCTTGCGCCGCTCCTGTAACAATCGCGATCTTGTTAGCGAACTGAGACATCTCCAATCTTTCTCCTACCGGGCACAAACGCCGAATTGCCATCCGCTAAAGCATGGGCAGGGCCTTCATAAAACGGAATAATCTCATTCGTGCACAGGCTGCACAGCTAAGCGGCGAGCAGGCGAACCGATCGCCTGGCCCACAGTTGGATGCGGCATTTCCCGCAATTGATTTTGGCGCGGGCAATCTCAAAAGCCTAATGGTCCCGGACATTTAGGAAGCATCCACCGTGCCAGACATCGTGGTTGATTGACGCGCTCCATCGCTGCGTGAACCCGCTGCCCGTGTAAGAACCGCTTCCAACTCGGGTCGAATTTTCGGCTACTCGTAACCCCGTGATCGTCTACAATCTCGCAAATCAATTTGGTGAAGCGGCATTCACCCGACGAAAGAGCATGCCGTCAAGTCAAATTGACAAGCGTTTCTTCAATATTCGATTTGATTGATTTAGGCCTTCGTCCCAGCAATTGTTCCGCATCGGCCCATACCCTTGCGAATTCGCCAGCGTCGATCGCCTCGTAAAACCCTTTCAACATCTCTACAACAAACGGCGGACGACCATTTTGCGTCATAAAGGCACCGTATTCATCTCGAGTGATCGGGAACGCTTCGACCCGCCGCCCGGCTGCGCGGGCGATCAAAGCGGCGATTTCAATCCGCGTCAAAGCGTCAGGACCGTTGATTTCATAGATCTTTCTTGCGTGATCACCACCGGTGACTATCGTTGCCAGAATTTCGGCAATGTCTGTTATATCAGTATAGGCAACGCGACCTGATTCGCCGGGAAGAATTAATTCGCCAGACAGCGCCGCAGCCTTGATCAACCATGTGATGTTCTGGACATATTCGCTATTGCGGACGATCGTTGCAGGCAAGCCGCTGCGGACAATTTCGGCCTCGGTGAATACATGTATCGGCGCGAAAGGATAGAGACTTTCGGCCACTGGATTGACCCGGCTTGTGTAAACCAGATGTCCCACCTCGGCACGCCGGGCCGCTGCGATTGCATTGCGGTGCAACGGCATACGCTGTTCTATCGGCCCAGGCGTGGAGATCATCAAGACGGTACCAGCCCCGGAAAACGCCGACACCATGCCTTCCGTATCGGCAAAGTCCAATCGCATCGTGCGAAAACCAAGCTCCGCCAAATCGCCGATCTGGTCCGGGTTGCGACTTCCCAGCACCACTCCGGCAGAAGCACCCATCACGTGGAGAGCCTTGGCAACCAGCCTTCCCAGCCTGCCGTTCGCGCCGGTAACAACGATCATACCGTCAATTTCCTTTTTCTGGCGTGCCACGTGCAGTGGGGAGCCGCTGGCGGCAAGTAAACTACGCAATCTGTGCGCGGGATGCACAACCGATGTGACTTGCCGACCAGCCAGCGCAAGGCTCGACCGCGGCTCTTCAGGCGGGTGACGCGGCTTTCGGCTCGCCATTGCAACCGGCCGCAGACTGCTCTATTTAAGGGTAAAAATATTTGGAGTTGGGAGATGGTCAAATACAAGAAAGTCCGAGCTGTTAATCGTGGCATGGACATTCTCGCCGCTCTAAGCCGAGAACCGGGCGCGTCCGTTGCCCGGATAAGCAAAATGATCTCCGTGCATCGGACTACGGTCTATCGTATCCTTGATACGTTGGAGGATGCAGGCTATGTACGCCGGTCGCTAGCTGATGATTGCTATTGCTTGACAAACAAGATTCGCGCTCTCGGCCACGGGGTGGATGAGGACGCGAATATCATAGACATCGCTGCGCGGCATATCCACGATATTACCTCAGAACTCGCATGGCCATCAAGCGTCGCCACGCTTGATGGCCATCGCATGTTCATTCGCGAAACCACGCATGGGCGTAGTCCACTTTTCGTCCATGAGGTGCACATCGGAACTGAAACTCCCATATTGACGACAGCTATGGGGCGCGCTTTTCTGGGCTACTGCAACGATCGCGAGAGGGAGATGATCATCCGGATGATAGCCGATTCGGATCGGATGGAAAGTTGCCTTGCGCGCGATGACAGTTATGTGGATCGCGCAATACGTCTTACCCGTGAACAGGGCTTTGGCTGCAGTTTTGGCGAGAGCCGGAAAACGCTGGCCAGTATCGCCTTGCCAATCCGTATCGGCAATGAGGTAAAGGCCTGCATCAACGTCGTGTTCTTCCGCAGCGCGGTGCCGGCGGATGCTGCGATACGATCATATCTTCCGGTGTTGGCACGTAACGCCGCAGCTATCGAACAAGGGCTGACGACGCATTGACTTCCTAGCTAGTCTGCGCGGTCATCATCGCCATGCCTGCGATCCATCCTGGGATAGGTTCATAAAATTCCACATGTGCATCGTAAGCTCCTGCAGCAGATAGCGCGCCTGCTGCAGCAATCCAGCACAATACTTCGTTTGCGGCGCGGCCAGCGGTTGCACGCACCTCTTCTTCATCGAAGGCGTCACAGCGGGAAATATCGCCCCTTTGCAAGATTTCCAGAAATGCCCGGTCCCACTCAGGGTTAAGCGGTGCACACGGCCCCTCTCCCTTAGCGGCGAGAACACCGAATTCAGTCAGATGCGCTTCACGCGCGACTTTTTCAGCGGCGTCGCGTCTCCCCCCGTTTATCAATCTTTCAGCAACCGCCGCCGGAACTTGTTCGACGTTGGGAACCGGCGGATCGTGAGATAGGCCACCCGACGCCACCAGCAACACCCGCTTACCGGTTTGCTGGGCAAATTGACCAACCGCCTCGCCAAGCATGCGCATCCGCCGGTAGCGGGGCAGTGGCGGAGCAGCACAATTGACAAAGATCGGAATGATCGGAAGGTCTGTAAACTTGCCGCGAATTTCCTGCCACATCTGCAAGAAGCCGTGATCCACAACCATGTTGCGCGACGTCGCCACATCAAAATCATGGTCTTGCAGCCAGCCCACCAGCGCTTTTGCCGCATTGACGGGCACATCAAGTTCACCTGGACCGATATCCCAGTCCTCTGCTGACCGGGCAGCAAGGCCAACACAGAAATTTGGCATAAGGCGATGGAAAAACCCTTGAAAATGATCTGGCGAGAATTGGATGATGATCTCGGGATCGAATTCCCGCAGACGCAGGGACAAGGCATCAAAACCGGCCCGCACCCGGGCGGACTGGTCCGGATCGATTGGAACTCTGCTCAGCATGGGGGTGTGGGACGCGCAAATCAGCGACAATGTCATGACATTTCCTGCAATTTTCGCCGCCGCACAAGCCGCGATCGGCATACAAGCTTCGGTCCTTTGTCGATGGTCCGCAAGCCCAAACTACTGGCCGTTCACCTCATGAACAATGCGACCGAAAGATCGTAGGTACTTCCCTCGACAACTTGTTGCGGATTCTCAAATATAGCTTAGCTTTCTGCCAGTCAGCGCAAGCGGAAACTCATTCAAGATTCACGTAAGCAAAATATTTGACCCGGTCAAACGTCGCCCTTCGAGATCTCTGTGTGCCCTTGCAGCGTCAGCCAGCGGATAACATTGCCCGATTTCGACCTTGACCGCACCTTGCTCGACCACCGAAAACAGCCGAGTGGCGCTTGTCTCCAGATCTTCGCGCGAGACGGTGTAGCTTGCCAGCCCCGGTCGCGTGATGAAAAGCGAACCCTTATTGGCAAGAACCTGCACATCAAAGGGCGGGATCGATCCCGATGCATTGCCGAAGGATACCATTGTCCCCAACCGTGAAAGGCAATCAAGCGAACCTCGAAAACTGGTTGCACCGATTCCGTCGTACACAACCGGCACGCCCTTGCCTGAGGTAATTTCCCGAACGCGCGGAGCGAACTCTTCTTCATCCATCACGATTATGTGATCACATCCAGCACGTTGTGCCAGATGCTTCTTGGCAGCTGATCCGACAGTGCCTATCACCTCGGCGCCGAGATGTTTGGCCCATTGGCACAGGATCTGCCCTACTCCTCCCGCGGCGGAGTGTATCAGAACAACCTCGCCCGCCCGGACCGGATAGGTGCGATTGAGAAGATATTCTGCCGTCATCCCTTTGAGCAGCATTGCGGCGGCGTCACGTAAATCGATTGAGTCAGGTAGTTTGATCAGACGAGCGGCTGGCCTCAAGAGAAACTCCGCATATGCGCCAAGCGGGTCGATGTATCCCACCCGGTCCCCTACACTGATGCCTTCCACGCGCGGCCCGATTTCCTCGACGATGCCCGCCCCTTCCAGACCCGGTATGAACGGAATGGCGGCCCGATAGCGCCCAGTACGAAAACAGACATCTATGAAGTTAAGCCCGATCGCGCAATTGCGAACCAACACCTCGCCAACCGATGGCGGCGGAACTTCTACCGTTTCTTGGCGCAATACATCCGGGCCACCACATTCGTGAACTCGAATCACACGCGTCAGCAATTTCCAACCCTCTCGTTCGCCGCGACAGCAGCATCAAAACATGACCGAGCAGAACCAGACTTGCTCAGTGTCTCATCAAGCACCTCGTTACGGAATGCGTCTGTCACAAGATAAACCCAGAGCCGGACCGATATCCTGCAGCGCAAGGAAGGCCTTGCGGCTATTCGACGAACAACCTGTCGAAATCCATGCCAAAGTCGCCCATTATCTTTATGGCTGTCGCGCGTCCGCCGCCAATCACACCACCACCGGGATGCATGAACGGGCCGGACAGATAGAGTTTCTCCACACCTGGCACCGCATATTGCGAAAGCGCCGGAGTGGGTCTCCGGCCAAGAAATTGATAAAGATAACGCCCGATTCCACTGACATCGCCACGACGGAAGCTGGGCGAAGAACGCTCGTAATCCAACGGTGAATCGACATGGCGGGCAATGATGTTGTCGCTCGACATGTTGGTCGTGAACTTACGGAAGTAATCAAGCAAGTGGTCGGCCGCTTCCTCTTTCACATCATCCCATGCAGCACTCCCGCCGTCCTTCAAATCATAAGGCATGAAGGAATATTTGTAGAGCGTCGCCTTGCCTTCCGGCGCGCGCGACTTGTCAAAATTGGTATGAGTGGCGCAAACCAGACTAGGATGCGCTGGCCTGCGATTATACCTAAGATCGTCAAATTCTTGACGGAATGTATCAAGCTGAGCCGGAAGGCATTCTACAACCATCGGATCAGGCAACCCTTCAAGCGCGGTGTAACGAGGAGCCTCGTGTAAGGCATAATGCGTGTTCATCGAGCTGTAGCCGCCATGATGCGTGCGCTTGGCATCGGCCACTATGGTTGGGTCCACACCGGCCACGAACTGATCAAGCGTGTGTGGATGGATGCAGGCCACGACTGCGCGCTTGGCGCGAATCTCTTCTCCGTCCTTCAGTTCAACGCCAACCGCCTGGCCGCCTTCCACAATAACCCGAACCATTTCAGATTCGGTTCGCAGTTCGCCGCCATGATGTTCGATACAGCGCACCAGCGCCTCGGGAAGCGCCACACTGCCGCCTACCGGAAGCCCCCCGTGATAACTGTGCGACATGCCGACAATCAGGTTGAAGACCAGACCTGTGCCCTTCTCCTCAGGCCCGGACATCGCTTCTGACGAAAATTTTGCAAAATGAACCTTCAGAATCTCGTTCTCGAAAAGCTCGTTGACGATGTCCATCGCGCTTTTGTTCATGATCCCGATGAGTTCGCGACCCTGCTCGCTCTGTTCAAGCAGGCCAATGGTGGTGCCGAAGGGCAGCGGTGGCGCATGAAGGCCGGAAACGAACATTGGAAGGATCGTCTTCATCTTTTCGACATGGCGCCGATAGCTTTCGGCATCACGCGGCGAGATTTTCGCCAGCGATTCGCAGGTTTTGTCGAGATCGTGATAGGTCAGGACCACCGATCCATCGTCGAAGACCGACGCGAATGAGATTTCCGGTCGGATATATTCCAGCCCGAATTTGCCGA
>NZ_BSEF01000048.1:0-9672 GCF_027925545.1 Sphingobium sp. BS19 | reverse complement strand
CGCGTCGAGTCAATGCAACGTTCGCCTCTGTGAGACCCGATACAGCACGACCAGGCTCCGGTCCGGCCAGTGCGGACAGATCCATGAAACCCTCAAGGGATCAACACCGCCTAGCTCTGCAATTACAGATCCTGACCCTAGCACTACTTTGGCAGATTATGATCGACGGGGTTGGTAAGAGGCTTGTCACAGTGTGGGCATCGTCGGGTCGGAGGTCGCGCAAAGAGATTGAGAATGGCCTGTCTGATGGCTGGCATGCTCGGTTGAGGCGGCGGTCCCCCGACTCTTTTTTTTCCGTCCCGCTGCCTTTAGGCGGCGGGACTGGAGGAAGAGGTAGGCTATCATCGTCATCAAGGCATGTCGGTGTAATCCGATCCAGGATCTACCCTCGAAGTGGTCGAGACCGAGTTCTTCCTTGAGCTGCTGATGCGCTTGTTCGCACATCCACCTCGCCTTGATCGCGGCCGCGAGCATTTTGAGCGTGGCATCGGCCGGCAAGTTCGACACGTAATATTTCTGTTCGCCGGTCGATCTCCGCTCACCGACAAGCCAGACCTCATCACCCGGCATGCATTGCATGCGGTTGTCGAGCATACGGTGCTTATGACCTTCCGCGATGCGGACCCGGCGAGCCGCAAAGAGGCAGGTCAGCCGGCCTTTGGTGCCGCGCCGCCAGCTGATCTTCCGCCATCTCTGGCCGGACAGCATCGCTTCAGCGGACACCGGGGGCCGGTCGGGCATGTGGTACTGGCGGCGCCTGCCGGACTTGGCGATGGGGAAGACCAGCCCAACATCGGCCGGGTAGACGTTCTGGCGGCGCGAAAGCCCGACCGCCCACAGCAGGCCGCGCTCACTCAATGCCTGGCGGAAAGGGCCGCTTGATCCATATCCCGCGTCGGCAAGCACGCAGCCGAACCGCGCTCCGGAGGCAATAACGCGATCGATCTCCTCGATCGCGATCTCGGGCTTCGTCAGAGCCTGCTGTCGATCCAGCGGGACTCGCGCTCGCGTCATGCGCTCGGCATCATCCGTCCAGCTCGCGGGCAGGAAGAGCCGCAGACCCACCATCACCGGGACCTCGCGCGAAGCCAGCGTCACCGACACCAGCGACTGGCAGTTCGACGTTTTGCCGAGTGACGAGGCATATTGTGGCGCGACACCAACCGAGTGTTGCCCCTTCTTCGGCAACGCCGTGTCGTCGATGACCAGATATCCTGCTTGGTCTCCTACCAGGCGGTCCGCCTCCTTTAAGAGGACGGCCTCGAGTGGCGTACTATCCCACACCCCGTCGGCGATGAAATGGTGCATTTGGTCATAACCAAACTCACCACCACGAGCCGCCATCGGCTGCACACTCTTGCGGTCACCGGGGCCGATCAGACCTGCAATATAGGCCGGACACACCTGCGCCCGGGTCTTGTGCCGCAATGCCGCCAAAAATGGTGCCAGCCAAACCTCCAGATCGATCCGCCAATCCTCTGCCATCGCCAGCCTCCATAAAAGCTGGCTCTTCATGAATCAGGGAAATCACTTCTTGGGAATCCCAAAAATCACATCTCTGCCAAAGTAGTGCTAGGTCAACACTACAACGAAAGGGGATTTTCTCCCCTGTCACCGGTGCCTATCAGCCATCTGCCCATCGCGTCGGCGGAATTGAGGATTTGCATGAGTGATACCCAGGTCATTGCCAGTGATGTGCCCGCGCATGTTCCCCGCGAACTGGTGTGTGAGGACTACCCGTTCATCATGGGCGGGAAGACATCGCAAAATCCTTTCAATTCCATGGTTCCTGCTCTCCACGATGGCCCGGACCTGATCTATTCAACCAATTTCTATCCGGGCTTCCAGCCCGCATGGATCCCGCGGCGCTTCAAGACGCTGCAGGCCCTGTACATGGACACCGAGCATTTTTCGAGTGAAGCCTTCTCTCCTTTCCCGATGCTGATCGGCGAAAATTGGAGTCTTTTACCGGTCGAGATCGATCCGCCGGCGCATTCGATGTACCGGACTCTGCTCAACCCGCTTTTTACGCCTGCCCGGATGCGCGCGCTGGAAGACAGGGTGCGAGAGGCGGCGCGGGACTCGATCGCGAAATTCAAGGACGGCGACGAATGCGAGTTTATGGGCGCATTTGCGCTGCGGTTTCCCATTATCGTGTTCCTCGATCTGATGGGGCTGCCGCGCGAGCGGATGGAGCAATTCCTCGAATGGGAGTTCATGCTGCTCCACAGTCTGGACATTGAAGACGTAGCCAGGGGCACGCGACTGTCCGTCGATTATCTGCGGGAAGTGATAGAGGATCGCCGGAAAAATCCCGGCGACGATCTGGTCAGCTTCGCCGTGACTGCAACGGTCGAAGGCCGCAAACTCAATGATGACGAACTGATCGGGCTGTGTTTCAACCTCTTCATTGGCGGACTCGACACCGTTTCGACCAACATCGCCTGGCAGATCCGCCATCTCGCCGAGCATCCGGAAGACCAGCGCCGCCTGCGCGCCGATCCTTCCCTGATCCCCGCTGCGGTTGAGGAAATGTACCGCCGCTATGCCGCGGTGACGACATTCCGCACCTGTATCAAACAAACGAGCCTTCACGGTGTCACCATCATGCCGGGGGACAAGATCGCCATGCCCACGACATTAGCCAACACCGATCCGGCCGCTTGGGATCGCCCCTTTAACGTCGATTTCGACCGGACGCCTCGCCATATTACGTTCGCCTACGGGGTCCATCGCTGTATTGGCGCGCCGCTGGCGCGGCGTGAATCGGTCATGGCGATCGAAGAACTGTTCGCGGCAATCCCAGAGTTTCGTATCGCCGAGGGGGAAGAGCTGATCACCGAGTTGGGGCCGATCCTGCAGCCCAAAAACCTGCCGCTCGTCTGGGGCGAGCGGAATTCGCGTCGCGCGGTTTCTGCCGCCAAGCCGCAGCTCGCCGAAGTGTCACAGTCTGGCGAGAAACGTGTCGGCTCGTCCATCGACGATGTGAGGACTTTTCTTTCAGCCAAATTGGGCACGATGGAGCCGTTCAACAAGGTGATCGCCATGCATCTCGATGACCACCAGATATTGCTCGACGGAACGGTGACACCGCCTAAACTCGTTGACCTGACGGAATGCGATATTGATGTAACTGTCCGTGCCCGTCTCAAGGACTT
The DNA here is from genome assembly GCF_027925545.1 of Sphingobium sp. BS19. Lineage (NCBI taxonomy): Bacteria > Pseudomonadati > Pseudomonadota > Alphaproteobacteria > Sphingomonadales > Sphingobiaceae > Sphingobium > Sphingobium sp. BS19. The sequence continues at coordinate 6,514 of NZ_BSEF01000048.1, read as the reverse complement.
TATCGCGATCCTTAACAAGGAAATGAACCCGCAGCTTGCCATGGTGAAAGGCAAGATCAAGGTCAGGGGCGACATCATGTCGGTCATGGCGCTGACAAAACTTCTTTGAAGTTCATGCGCCGGCCATTTTAGCTGCACGTCGATCACTAATCCAAACCGCGGCGAAAACCGTCACAATAGGGGGCTGCATGCCAGAGATTGTCTTTATCACGACGGCCGGCGACGAAGTACGAGTGGGCGTCCCGGTTGGTATGTCCCTGATGCGCGGGGCGATTGAATCGGGGATCGACGAAATACGGGCGGAATGCGGTGGCGTAGCTTCCTGCGGCACCTGCAAGATCATCCTTGATGAAGCCAATCAGGGCAAGATTGCGCCAGCAAGCGCTATTGAGGGATCAATGCTGGAAGACGATCCTTCAGGCTATCGTCTGTCCTGTCAGATCGTCGTCGATGCGGCGATGGACGGCCTCGTAGTCCGCGTCGCACCTGCCGAATATTAGCCCGGGAACGCGACTCCGGTGCTGACCAGCCTGCCGGGATGGCATCGGACCGCCTCCCACCAAGCCAGAGCATCCCCGCGTCAATATATCGCCAGGAGAGAAGCCAATGTCACAATTTGCCTATGTCGTACTCAGCAATCCCGTCGCCGGCCGCGAAGACGAATATAACGACTGGTACAGCAACCGACATCTGGCCGATGTTACCGCCGTCCCTGGCTTCGTCGCCGCGCAGCGTTTCCGTTTGATGGATGACGCGGCGGAGGGCGCACCGCGTCAGCGCTATATGGCCATCTACACAATGGAAACCGACGATCCCGGCGCTGCGGTCGAGCAGTTGACCGCGCTCGTTCAGTCCGGAAAGATGGAAATGAGCGAGGCATTCTCCATGGAGGACATGGCCATACACATGTACAAGGCGATCACGCCAAGTGTCGCCGCCGCAGCGAAGGGCGCATGAAATGAGCAAGGGCGAATTTGCGGGACTGGTCGTTGTAGTGACCGGAGCGGCCTCCGGCCTCGGCCGTGCGGCAAGCGTCCGCTTTGCGGCGGAGGGCGCGAGATTGTGTCTGGTCGACCTCAACAATGACGGCCTGATTGAGACAACGCGGCGCATTGCCGAAGCGGGCGGCGAAAGCGTTGTCTATGCGGGTGATCTGGGTGATGCGGCAAATTGCGCAAAGGCCGTGGCGACCGCGATCGAGACTTTCGGGCGTATGGACGTTCTGTGCAATGTGGCCGGCATCTTGCGGTTCCATGCCCTCGCCGACGTCACGGCCGATGTCTGGGCCCGGCTGTTCTCGGCCAACGTCACTGCGCCCTTCTTCATGATTCAGGCGGCGATGCCCCATCTCATCGAAACCAAGGGCAATATCGTCAACGTCGTTTCGACGGCCGCGTTCCTGGGGCAGGCCTATACCGCGCCCTATGCAGCCACGAAGGCAGCGCTGCTCAGCCTGACCAAATCCCTCGCAATGGAATTTATGCACGCACCGGTGCGTATCAACGCGTTGGCGCCCGGCGGCATGCTGACCGAGATGGTCCAGACGCTGCAATTTCCCGCGGATGCTGATCAGAGTCTGATCGCACGCTATATCGGTATACGACCACCTTCCCAGCCCGAAGACATTGTCGAACCGTTGATGTTCCTAGCTTCCGACCGGGCACGGTCTGTGCATGGAGCCTGCTATTGTGCTGACAACGGAATCACGGCGGGCTGAGGCCACCTGTAAAGTCGCGCGCAGCAGAGCGTCCATGTCCAGAATGGCGGTTGGCTTCCTATCCATAGAATCCATCAAACCGCCATGCCCGCGCGTCGACCATCCTTGATCGCCTCGTCGGTGGCAAACACGCTCCAGCGCGCCTCGCGCGCGTCCCCGATGATGCGGACATCCGTCCCGCTTCCCACCAGTGCATGGAAGAGGCTTTCCTGCGGCGGCTTGGACGTGATGAGGATGGTGTTGTCGATGCCTTCGAGGATCGTCTCCGCGCCGGTGAAATAGTCGCGCAGGCGGACATTTGCAGGATCGATCTCGGCGATCTCGGTCGAGGGGAGAAATCGAACCTTGGGAATGACGCGGCGCGCAATAAGCTTGTTGAGACCCAACTCCGTCACCGACATGGCCATCGCCGAATCCATCGTCACGAAGGTGACGTCCTTGCCCTGGTTGGCAAGATATTCGGCGATGCCCGGACCGACCTCATACGCCGTATTGTCGTAGACGACGATGCGTTTGCCCAGCTTGGCATGTTCAAGGAGCACTTCTTCGGGCGTGAAGACATGATCGAGATGAGCGCCGGGCACGCCTGGAAGTTGATTCTTGCTGGAACCTGTCTTGGAATATCGCGCACCCGTCGCAATCAGGATCGTGTCGGGCTTGAGCGCCGCAATATTGTCCGCTGTCGCCGCGGTGTTCAACTGGATAGCGACGCCAAGCTTGTCGAGCTGGAGCTTGAGCCAGCGGATGATGTCCGCTCGGTCGGAAAGGCCGGGCAGCATGGCCTGAAGCGTCACATGGCCACCAAGCTGATCCGATTTCTCAAGGAGCGTGACCTTATGGCCCCGCTTAGCTGCGACCATCGCCGCCTGCATGCCGGCAGGCCCGGCGCCAGCGATCACGACATGCTTTGCAACGGCGGCGGGCGGCACATCGCCTTCATGCTCGAAGCCGATGTCGGGGTTGACGGTACAGCCGACGGGCTGACCGTAGCAGGAGCGCAGGAAGCATCCCTCCAGATCGCCGATACACGCGCGGATCTCGGCCGTCCGGTCATCGCGGCATTTGTTCGGCCAGTCCGGGTTGGCAATCACGGAACGGGCGACGAACACCATATCGCATCGACTATCGGCAATCGCCTGATCCGCAAAGGCCGGTGTCAAAATGCGTCCGCCGCTGATGACGGGCAGCTTGACCGCCTTCTTCACCGCCGCGGCCGCGTCGAGATGCGTCCCTTCCTTCACCATATAGGAGGAAGGATAGTGATATTGCGTCATTTGCGGTTTCTGGCCGCGCGCGGTGATGCGCAGCCAGTCGACCATGCCGGTGGCTTCGAGGACCTTGCACTGTGCGATGCCGTCGTCGATGCCCCTGGAGCCGAGCGTGGACTCATCGGCATTCACGGCAATGCCGATCGCGAAGTCTGGCCGGACACGCTGACGGATGGCCCCGAGAATCTCAGTAATGGCCCGCATCCGGTTTTCCAGACTACCGCCATATTTGTCGGTCCGCTGGTTGTAGAATTCGGACGTGAAGGACTGCAGGCCCGCGCCTCCGCTGATGGGAAATTCAAAACCATCCGCGCCGGCTTCCTGTGCATGGGCGGCGGCCACGGCATGGGCCTCGATCAGCGCCTCGACCTCGATCGTGGTCATCGAACGTGGCTGTGTGTCCGACAGGACGGTATGCGGGGCTATGCCCGATGCCTGCGCCTGATCGACGTCGGCCATCATCCATACGCCTTGCACGGCGATCTTGGCACCATGCTTGTGCGCGGCATCGACGATGCGGCGGATCGCAGGAATGTGCTCTGGATTATAGGCTTCGATGAACCAGCCGGGCGGCACCAGCGGCGCAGGCACGACCTGGCAACTCGCGATCACCATCAGGCCCGCGCCGCCTTTGGCCCGCGCCTCGAAATAGCCGACCTGCCGATCGGTGCCGATGCCGAGGCCGACCATGCCGTGCGGCGACATGAAGACACGGTTCTTGATCTCCATCGCGCCAATCTTCAGGGGGCTGAACATGTGGGTATATTTGCTCATCGCATTCCTCTCCCGGCCGCCAGCCTGTTGCTGTTGCAGCCCGTGTTTCTGATCATTTGTCGTCGGTGAAATGAACCACGAAGGCGGTATCGGCGGCCGCATGCCGCATGGGGATCGCCTTTTGGTACGCATCGGAGCGATACCAGCGCATGGCCGTGTCATTGTCGGGAAACTTCATGATCACAACGCTGCTGCCTGGCGGCGTGCCCTCCAGTGGCTCGATCCCTTCGCCGACGGTAACCTCGAACGCCATGCCGTCGAGCGACACGAAGCCCTGAGCCGAATATTCTGCATATTTGTCGAGATCATGCTTCTGCATGACGCTCAATATGTAGGATGCCATAGCTGCTCTCCCATCCTGTTTCAGTTGGCGCTCATCTGCGCCATCACGTCGGCGTAGAACGGCACATGGTGGACGATGCCGCCGTCGGCGCTGAACACCTGGCCGGTGACAAAGCTGGCCGCATCGGATGCAAGGAACAGCACCGGCCCTGCAATGTCTCCGGGCACGCTCTGCCGCGGCAGCAGCACATGGCGCTGGATGAAATCGATTTCACCGTCGGACATCATCTCTCGGGCGCCCTTGCTCAGGACAAGGCCCGGCAGGATGGCATTGCAGCGGATATTTTGATGGCCGAAATGGGTTGCGACATTCCGGGTCATTGTGTGCAGCGCGGCCTTTGACGACGCATAGGCCGGATGGAACAAATCACCTAGGAGCGCAGTACCAGACCCTGTGTTGATAATGGATCCGCCGCCGCCCGCGATCATGTGGGGCGCGACATGTTTGATCATCAACATCGGTCCGCGCGTGTTGACAGCAAAGGTCCGGTCCCAGACCTCGGCTTTCATGTCCAGGAAGGATTTGTCCTGGGCCATGAAGTCGGGGCGTGTATCAGCCGCATTATTGTGCAGAATGTCGATGCGACCATAATGCGCGATCGTGGCGGCCACGACCGCCTCGATACTGGCTTCTTCGGCAAGGTCGAGCTTATGCGCCATGGCCGTTCCGCCCGACTTGACGATGTCGTCGGCGACGGCTTGCGCGCCTTCCACATTGAGGTCAGCCAGGACCACGGTCGCCCCCGCTGCGGCAAACGCGCGCGCGCACGCCTCGCCAATATTTGCGGCCGAACCGGTCACGATCGCAACGCGGCCTTTCAAGTCTCCAAAAAGCATTTCAGTCCTCTTCCAGTTTGTCACCGCTTTTAGGCAGTTCTATCTAGTGCGCGCGGGTTCAGTCGACGCTCAGATTTACGTGCGTGGGAAAACGCTCGGTTGGTAGCCCGCCATAGATGATCACTTCCTCCGGTTCGGTAAGGCGCAAGTTGGGGAAACCGAGTATGAGACGCCCGACGATTGCGCGAACCACCATGCGCGCCAGGCTGTTGCCAGGACACAGATGCGGTCCGAACCCGAAGGTCAGAATGTCGCGCGGATCGCGGGTTATGTCGAACCGGGCCGGATCTGGATATTTGTCCGGATCATAGTTTGCAGCTCCAAGCGACATGTGCGCGACCATGCCTGGGTAAATGGGCGTTCCGTCGATGACATGCTCCTTGATGACGAAGCGATGGCGGAAATTGCCGAGGCAGTCGATCCGCATGCACTCTTCGATCGCCTTGTTGAGCAGCGAAGGGTCGGCGCGCAGCAGGGCAAGTTGGTCGGGATGGCGCAACAGGCGCAAAACGGCATTGCTCGATGTTGCGGTCACCGTCCCAAGGCCGGCTGTGAAGAGTTGGACTAGCGTTGAAAACAGTTCCTCTACCGAAATCGTGCCTTTTTCGTCATGCGCGGCGATCACCGTGCCCACCAGATCGTCCTTGGGGGCAAGGCGACGCTCTTCGATCAACCGACCACAGAAATCATAGGCGGCATCGAACGCTTCTATATACGCCGGCGGTTTTGGAGCGCCCGGCGGGACGGTCGGCACCAGTTCAAGCGCGTTCGACAGGTTGATGAAAATCGGCCAGATGTCGGGTTCGAACTCGAACACGCCGCCGAGCAGTATCTGATACATCAGTGGTCCGGCGAACTCGGCCACCATGTCGAACTGCTTTTTCGCCGCCATGGCCTGCGCAAGCTTGTCGATCATTCCCTCGATCAACTGCTGCAGTCTGCCGACCCGGCTCGGCGCAAAGCCCGGCTGCATCAGCCGGCGTATCCTCGCGTGTTCCGGCGGATCATAATCGACGACGAGCGGTAGCCCGTTGAAATAATCGAACAGGTCGGTGCCCCAGCCCTTGTGCGGCACAGCGCTGATAATATCATGCGTCCTGAGCGCCCATTGCACCTGCGCATGGCGACAGATCACGACATGGGTATGACCCTGGACATCGACGTAAAAAGGCGGCTGCTTTGCCCACTCAGTGAAATAGGGCGCGGGATTGGCTTTCAGCGCCTGGCCGAACAGGTCGATTGCGATGAACTTGCCTTGGTCGAGCGGCGGAATTGCTGGTTTCGCAGCTAGCATCACTTCAGACATGAGCTATCCTTTTGGCACGCCATGACGCGCCTAACTGTTTGAGATCGATATGAACTCATGTCGCTTGGCCGCAGCCAGACGTCACGATTAGGTGCCAGATTGGGCGGGTTTGTCAGCATCCGCCAAGTGCGCGGATTGTGTTTAGCCCGTCTTATTCACCGTGCTTAGTTAGAAGGGTTGGCGGGAGTGGCCTAAGCAGTTGCTTTATAGTAGGAAAATGGGTGTCGAAGCCAATCCTGCAACGAGGCAAAAAATGCCACAAGCCACACC
>NZ_BSEF01000047.1:0-10624 GCF_027925545.1 Sphingobium sp. BS19 | reverse complement strand
CGCCTTCATCAAAGCACACAATGAAAACCCCAAACCCTACAAGTGGGTCAAATCCGCAGACGAGATCCTCGCCTCCGTCAAACGCTTCTGTCAAAAAACAATGAGCCGAACTTCGGATTCACGTGACTAGAGTATCGGCAACATTTGACCGGTGCTACATGTTTGGACAAATGATGAGGAGGGAGTACGTTGCGCACATTCCGACCGGATTTGCCCACCCGGGTAAGCGCTGGAGTGTCAGGGGATCGACCACTGTCAGTTCGATCATACATCGCTACAGCGCTTTCATCTGAAGAAAGCGAGAAATAGACAGGGCAGTTACACGCCACCCATAGCTCCGACCGACCTGAGCATCCAGCGACGTTTTGAAGGATCAGAAGCAGATGATGGATCTAAAACTGCCTGTCCCGTTTACCATCCCATTTGAGGCTTTGATAATGGCTGTTCGATATAACCCTTGCAAACAGCAAGGCCGTACACTCATGAAAACCTTAACTAAAGTGGCTACATTAACCTTTGCGTTGCTGGGTACAGCCTCATTGGCGGCCGTAACAACAATGAATGCATCAAGTTCGACAAGTTCGGCGGCGGCGTCCGGATCTTTTGTGACCATTCCGGCAATGCCTAATGAGGCATCTTCATCTCAAGTTGTTACGCTCCCAACACCTTTAGGCATGGAGTATTCATCTTCAACTCCAGCAATTTCAGGATCTGGGGCCGCTCACCATGCGCCAGTCCCCGCTCTGACAGCAGCGGCGGGTAAGGCGCTGCCTGGAATCAATATCTCAGGCGGTGAGTTCGGTAAGGTTCCAGGACGGGTAGGCTACGACTATAATTATCCGAAAAACTCCGATATTGACTATTTCGCCAGCAAGGGTTTCAAACTGATACGTATTCCTTTCCGCTGGCAACGGTTGCAGCCCGACCTCTTCGGACCACTATCGGCTCCTGATCGCACCGCATTAAATAAGGCAGTGCTCTATGCAAATTCAAAGGGACTTACTGTCGCTCTAGATATGCACGACTATTCCGCACGCTTGGTGAATGCACGTGCGGCTCGTGTCGGTACAGCGGAACTGCCAGCTTCCGCCTTAACGGACGTTTGGACCCGAATTGGGGAAGACTACAAGGGGAACGACAAGGTCTGGATCGGAATTATGAATGAGCCGTCGGGAATTGCTATAAGCGACTGGTGGAAAGTGGCTCAAGAGGTCACGAATGCGCTTCGCAGTAAGGCAATCAATAACAAGCTCTTGGTGCCTGGCGGATCTTGGAGCGGCGCCCATAGCTGGCTAAAGTCAGGAAATTCTTCCTATGCAGAAAAGTTCAGGGATCCAAAGGGCAACTTTGCTTTTGAAGTGCACCAATATTTCGACAAAGATTCGAGCGGGACACAACCGCAGTGCGTCGCAGGGAGCGGCAAACGCCTCGGAGCAGCTTTGGACTGGGCGCAACGAAATGACGTGAAACTCTTTGTAGGGGAGTTGGCAGGATCGGGTGATGCCCAATGCGCTATCGAGTATGGAGAAGCGCTTTCCGCGCTGAATGCATCGTCTAACGTGATTGGTTGGGCAGCATGGGGTGGTGGGGCTTGGTGGGCCAAAGCGTACATGTTCCGGTTAAATCCTCTTGCTATTGGTGGGCCTGAAACTGCGCACATGGCATTGCTGACGAAAAGCTTGTCGGCACAGTAAACTAACAATCTTGGGTCTTATGGCTATTGGGGATAGAGTGATTGTAGTGAATATTGCGTCAGGAGCGATCGTGCTATTAGATCTCGTCGCGAGGAATTGATAAGCTTCCCCTATCGATCAATAGGGCGTGATCGACTGCAGCCGGTCATTTGGTCTGCCAACATTTCATTGCTTAAGGATGTTGTGCCGTTATTGCGCAATCTACTGCTACGATTGGTTCTAACCCACAGTAGGGATGTGAATATGCAATGTTTGTCGATACCTTCCACGCGGGTTGATCGTAGTCCATTTCGTTGCCTTGAGAATTACTCCTTTATTGGTCGCGAAAAAATCGAAATGAGGTACGGCACCTAGCGATCTCGCTGGCGCTTCCATCATGCCAGTCGCCATTTCTTGTATCGGCAATCACTATTAAAATTGCTCAGGTAGCAGCATAAAACAGCGGACAGCTTGAAGATAGCAAGCTGCAACAAAGCCATACTTTGCTGGGCAACAGTGCTTGCCACTTAGAGACCGCAGCAGGAACCCGGCGATCGCGCTAATGAGGATTTCTGCTTGGGACGTCATTCCAAACCCAGAATCGAGAGATCCATATCATTGGTGGAATTCGCATTCAACTTTATGCTACCCTAACCCGTATTCTATGTGGGCAAAATTTTCTCCTACGTGCCTTACTCTTGCCCAACCGGGCAATGGGAATGCCTTAGATAGCCGCTTCCTACGTCTCTTAGATTGTTACCTTCACGACACATTACCCCTTGCAAGTCCAAGTCGTGATATCGCTTTACCTGGAGATCATCTTGAGAAATTTTGTGTCCTACCGACGAGATGCACTTCGGACGCGGGCAATTCCAGCATTTGATCATGGTTCCGGGCCAAACGCGCTACCGCATCCACAAGGGCTGATTATTTTCTTAGCCCTCGTTGCCACTATCTATAACGGCATACTGGCATTTTTCGCTGCACGCGGTGTGCCAGTAAATTCGACACTTATTGGGCTAGTCGAAATTGGAATTTTAATGTGCTCAGGGGTGATAATAATAAAAGACAGATTTGAATACGGCGTACTACCGGCGTTTTCACTATTATATTTCATGATCCTAATTGGTGTAACGATATCGCTTATCAATGAAACGATTTTCTTCAATGGTATTCGAAATTTTCTTATCGTAACCATTTTCACCCTATTGGGCGCCCATTGCAAATTTTCAACCCTTACCAAGATTTTTCGTATTGCGGCTTTAGTTGTGCTGTTTGGACTTTTATTTGAGATTATTGACATCGGTTGGTTTACAAAGTTTTTCCAACCCGCATCATATCTTTCTGCAACAAGGGGGATGGCGGAATCCAAGTATTCGAATGGATTGAGCGCCGGCACTATTGCATATCAGGGAAGATTTTCACTAGGTTTATATTCAGGGCCGCGAACATCATCTATATTTTTGGAACAAGTTTCGATAAATTGTTTTACTATTGTGTTAGAGCTATTTTTACTTGTTTTTATCAAGTCTCTTAAAAGATTTGATATCGCTTTATATATTACGGTTATTATTTTGATTTTAGCCACAAACAATGCTCGCATGGGAATGCTCGTTGGCTTAATATATATCGCTGGGTATTTTATCTTCCCTCGATTGCCAAGATACACGACGATAATATTTATGCCATTCGTTATTATTTTAACATTCATTTTGCTTAGTTACACAGGTACATCCTCGGGGGATGATCTAATAGGGAGATTATCCACTACCTACGATCTCTTGGTATCCATGAAAGCCAGTGAACTTGCCTTAGGGAACTTGTATATGCTGGGGCAGGCGGCAGATAGTGGATATGCTTACTTAATATACTCGACGACACTTTTTGGTTTAATCGGCTACTGGCTTTACCTTTCGTTTATCCTCCCGCAATCGAATGAAATGAGCAAGCGTTGTGCCTGGGGCTTGGTGATTTATGTCGGCATATGGTTGTTGGTCGGTGGAACAGGTTCTTTCTCGATGAAGACAGCCCCTCTGTTGTGGCTAATCGTAGGGTACGTCCGGCAACAGTCTTTCGATGATAAAAGCCCTTCTCCCCAATTGCGCTAACCGTAAATTGGTGTGAGTTAGCGTTTTTTGAGAGCTATCCGGTCGACTAAGTTAAAGTGGGGGCCGAGAGTGCTCCGCTTTCTATATCGTTCATACATTCCTGTTAAAAAAGTGCTGATGTGATATACATCGTTGTGCACTGCCGCATAAATCTCTAGCCTCGTAGGCACAGCTTAGGGTTCAAAAACTTGTCGGTTTTTACGAAGATTTCAAAATGGGTGGGTATGCTGCTGGGTGGTCCAAAGCGGCCGACCATTTCCCTGCCTGATGAATCCTTTAATCGATCCCCTCAGGTAAATAGGCCCACCTCATCAGTCGCTGGCTCAGTTGTGCAAGCGGATAAGAACGTCGGCTTTCGCACTGAGGGTTCACACGCATTGCTCCCAGATCGCGCTGTCAACCGGAGTGCAGTATTCACGGCTTTCGACGCTTCTCGACCCATTAACGGCCGGTCCCAACTGTTTGGCAGGGAGAAGGAGATTAAGGGGCTCTTGAGGTCCGTTTTCGACTTCAACCAGCATGCTGTCATATATGGCGCTCGCGGCTCAGGGAAGACATCGGTCGCCAGGGTGTTTGGAGATTTCGCAGACCAGTGCGGCTCAGTGGTGCTGTATTTTCCATGTGAGCCTGACGCAAATTTTTCTCAGTTAATGGGCGCTCTGCTGGACGGACTGCCAAAAGGCGCCGTAGATCCGCTTCGTCGCGCTGAGTTCGCGCGGAGAGTTGAAGAGATGCCGGCCCATTTTGGGCCGCTCGCGTTCGTCGAGCTCGTCGCGGATTTTGTAGTGCGACCGGTAGTGTTGATCCTTGACGAATTTGATCGAATTACGTTGGATCAAACCCGCACTGAAATTGCGGTATCGATGAAGTTGCTCTCCGACAACCACGCGCGCATACGTTTTGTAATCGTGGGCATAGCTAGCAGCGTTGCACAAATACTGACGGGCCACCCCTCATTGCGTCGGCATATGAGTGTGACGCGGATTGGTCGGATTGAACCAGGAAGTGTAAATGCACTTATGGATCACGGATCCGCTGCGGTAGGCTTGCCGTTTTCATCCGATGCGCGGGATATTGTAGAGCGAGTAAGTGTGGGATCACCCTACCATGTACGTTTGCTCTGTAGGCATGCCGCCCTTCATGCAATATCGCGCCGCAGCACGGAAGTGACGGCAGCGGATGTTAGGAGCGGCATTGTTGAAGTACTTGAGCAATGGGCGGAAACCAATCAGCTCGACGCCAGCAGATTTTCATCCATTGCCAGCAATATTGCTATACGTAGCTTGGCAGAAGAGGTTGCACGTGAAGCCGCTAAATTTGATATCTTTAAGCCTACGCCTGAAACCCTCGATGCGGTAGCCCGGCTGGGCGACAGCATTGAGCTTGCTGAGGGCGAACAAGGCAGCTATGCCTTTGTGGATAGTTTGGCTCCACAATTTTTAATAGCCAGTATTGCTTCGACCGAGGAGCAGGAAGACCACATCAAGCGCCAACGACGCGCGTTGGAGAACTAGGATGTTATCGACCGCTGATCTGATAGCTGCAGTGAAGCAGCGGTATCGTTTGGAATTGGCCGTATTTATCGTAGTTTTTGTCGCCGTGGCGGTTTCTGCGCTCATTTCGCCGAAGATATACACATCTACAGCAACACTGTTATTTCAGACCGCCATTGATCCTATTCAGGAAACCGCGTCCGGCGAAGGCGATTTGGCCACATTATTATCTACCCAGGCAGATGTGATAAAAAGTGATTTGGTGGCCAGCCGGGTTGTGGACGATCTGAATCTTGTCACGCCCGATGTTCTGGCGCTTTGGCGTCAACAAACGGGGGGCGTAGGTGATGTAAACGTTTGGTATGGTGCAAGCTTGCTAAGCGGCCTCTCTGTAGTGCCTGATCGGGCATCAAAGGTGCTTCGGGTGAATTATAAGTCTGCTGATCCGGCCTATTCAGCAAACATCGCCAACGCCTTTGTCAAAGCATATCTGGATCAGAAGCTTGAAATACAGACAGATCCTGCAAAAACATATTCCCGCTGGTTCGCAGATAGGACGCGCGAGGTACGTATTCGGCTCGAAGAAGCTCAGGCAAAGCTTACTGCCTTCAAACGGCGTACTGGGATCGTCGACACTGGAACTTCTGATGCTGAAACGAGCAGAATGACTGATCTTCAGGCGGCAGTGACGAGTGCCGAAGTGGGCGCTGCTGAAAGTGGATCCCGAAGTGCAGGGGCGATAGAGCGAACGGCGGATGTCCAAAATAGCGGCATTGTACAAGGGCTGCGCTCGACAATCGCCAGTAAGGCGGCCCAGTTAAGTCAAATTAGTGTTGCTCTTGGTCCCAATCATCCCGAACGTATTGCACTCGAAGCTGAATTGTCGGAACTGCGATCAAAGCTGCAGAGCATCGTCAGTGAGCAAAGCCAAGCCGTCCGGCTATCCAGTGCGGCAGCGAAGCTAAAGGAAGCGCAGCTACGGAGTAGTTTGCAGGGTCAAAAGAGCCGCATGCTCACGGTTGCAGGGGATCGTGCCGAGTTTGACGTTCTGACAAGGGATGTGGAATCTGCAAGGTCTTCATACGATCAGGTCACGCAAAAGCTCGACAATATGCGTCTATCTGCTGTTGCGCCAACGTCAGGGGCGCGTCAGCTCGATATTGCTCGTCCCCCGCTGCTGCCTTCCGAACCAAATATCTCCCTTCGGTTGCTGTTAGGCGCGGTCGCGGCCGTATTATTAGCTATCGGTGTGGCCATTGGTCTTGAACTTATAAATCCACTGGTCCGCACTTCGGGATCCCTGCAGGTTTCAACCGGCGTGCCGGTATTGGCGTCCGTAGCATTCGATGAGTCGTCTATTGGTCGTCATTCTTCTCAAGGGAAGGAATCGGAATGAGGCTGCGCTCATCACAGCTGGGGCAAGGCTCCTCTGACCTACGCGCGGTGACGGATGGTTCGTTTGAGGCTGACGCTTTTCTCCCTGAACAGTTGGCCGCGGTCCGAAAACTTCAGGCGGAAACCGGTGAGAGCTTCGAATTCTGTGCCGTCGAGCTGGGATATGATCAATCGAGGGGTGCCTCACCTGTCCATGCAATGTCAGACAACCCAGAACCCGAAACGAGCATTGATCGCCTTGTGGTGATGGTGTCCGATCCTGACGATGCTGTTGCTGTCTCGGCAAGAGAGCTTCGATCCGTAATTGGAACTATGCGAACACGCATGGGGGACCCGGTGCGCAGGATTGCGGTGCTGTCCTTGCAAGCCACTACGGAAGCGTCGATCTTGGCTGCAAACCTTGCAGCTGCATGTGCGATAAGTGGGCAGAAATCCTTGCTTATTGACGCCAACTTTGTTGACCCTATACAACATAGGCTCTTTCGCCGTCCGTTCGAGAATGGTGTTTGCGAACTGTTGCTAGGCCAGACGGAGTTACCTAACATAACGCAATTCACTGCCGTCCGGTCTCTAGATTTGGTGCCCATAGGCCATGATATCAGTCGAGCGGCTGAAATGACCGAGCGTAGCGCTCTGGCATTAATGACTGAAATGGCAAGTGACAGTTATGATGCGGTGATTGTGGATGCTGGGCCTGCTAATCAGACCGGACTATCTTGCGCGCAAGGATTTGACGGGGCGCTTGTAGTCGTTCAAAGAGATTTGACTGCCCTGAAAGACACCCGGAAGTTAATGGAACGATTACGTAGTGGCGGAGATTTCCCTGTCGGCATTGTTGTCGTAAATTAGCCGACATAGGTGGGGGATGGCTATAGCTACGCAAGATCACTGTGTGAGGCAGTGTCGTCGAATTGGCCATGTCGATATTGACGTCGAAACGGCTCCAGGAGCCGTCGGGCGTTTGGTGTCAGCTATCTCGGATGGGCGACCGGGCATTTGGGGATTCTGTAATGCCCATACGGTTAACCTTGCCGCATCTGATCTGTCCTTTCGAGAGGCGATCCGAACGATGACTATTTTCAACGACGGCGTTGGCGTCGATATTGCCAGTCGGTACTTATATGGGAGGCCGTTTCCTGAAAACCTTAATGGAACGGATTTAACTCCGGCGCTGTTAGCAGCTTTACCGTCTGGCACATCTGTATTTTTAGTTGGCGGTCGGGCAGATGTGGCCAGAGCCGCTGCCGAGAAGGTCTCTTCTACCTTTTCTCATATCCGTGTTGTCGGCTATCACCACGGTTATTTCGGATCATCCGAGCAACACGATGTCGTTCAGCGAATCGTGGAGACAGATGCTAGGTTTGTCATGGTGGGAATGGGGCAGCCTCGACAGGAAATCTGGGCGGCTTCCAATGCGAATAAACTTAACATGCCTATTTTATGCATAGGGGCGCAAATTGATCGTTTCGCAGGTCTGATTCCTCGTGCGCCCCTATGGATGCGTCAAATGAAGATGGAGTGGCTATATCGACTATTGCTCGAGCCGCGGCGACTAGCGGGACGCTATCTTTGGGGGAACTTTATATTTTTAGCCCGAGTGATTTTCGGGCAACGCAACGTGCGGGGGGAGGGCTAAATCGATGCCAACACCTGCAAAAAAAATGCTGAAGGGAATGGGGGCCGCAACGGTGGCACTCTTTGCAACGAGTGCGGTCCTTGCCCAAAGTGGTGGTGATCGCTTACGCGTTACGACTGCCATGTCCGCTGAATATGATAGCAATATTCTCCGCCGAAACCCGGATAGCGTGGCAGGGCCCACTGACAACACTCAGTTCTCGCCGAAAGTATCCGTTGCCATGAATAGGCGGTTTGGCAGAACCGCCGTAAAGATTGACGGTACTATTGGATACGATTTTAATTCGCGGTTTAAGTTTTTAGACAGACAACGCATTATTGCAAACTTAGGTGTCGATTTGCCAGTTGGCTCACAATGTCCAATCAGCTTTAAAGCGACACACCAGCAATTTCAGTTTGATCTGAATGACATTAATTCTACGCGAAGTCAGCTTCAGATTATAAATCGTGCTTCAGTTGATATTGTTTGTTCGCGTCCGGGCATTTCCCCTAGTATCGGTGCCAATTACGCTACCTCGAGCGCCGGCGGGCTCGCGCGAGGAAAGAGTGAAACCTGGGACATTCACGGCGGCGTGCAGTTGACGTTGCCATCTGCCGGCGTGCTAGCAGTGGGCGCACAGTATGGACAGCTTGCGCGACCCGGTTTGGAAGCGCTAGGTATTATGGACGGATCAATATCCAAACGGGTGTATATCTCGATTGATCGATCTGTTGCCCCCAGGTTCAAAGTTTCTGGCTACATCGGCTATATGCTGGTCAATCCTGAGCGTGATGCAGTGCCTGCTTTCTCAGGAGCAGCATTTAAGATAAATTCTTCCTATAGCTTTACTCCACGTCTGATACTCAACTTTTCTGCTTCTCGCGACGCTCAAGCTGGCTCTGGTATCGCATCCACATATGTCATAACCGAGCAGTATCGTGGCGCTCTCGATATTGATGTGTTAAACGACACAAGTATGAGTTTATCAATTGCGCGGCAAAATCGTCGATTTTTCGGAAATGATTTTGTGTCGGACAGGGCACTGAATTTTGACCATATTGATAGTGCTGCATTTGTTATCAACAGGCAAATCGGAACACGTTTTTCAGTGGGGCTCAATGGTCGGGTTTTGAAAAGAAGAGCCGATCTTGACGTCTTTGAATATAAATCATTGTCAGGCAGTGCTTCGGTTGGAGCCAAATTTTGAACCAGGGAAACTTCATGCGTATTATACCATTAGTAGCGGTCGCATTTGCGCTAACTGGATCGTTTGTCGGCATTTCGAATGCTCAGACCGCGCCTGTGGCAGGCGCGATGAGGCCTAATGATGGCTATATACTCGGGATCAACGACGAAATTGAAGTTACGATTTTTGGCCCCGGGCAGAATCAGACGGTAAGATCTCGGATTAAGGAAGATGGCACGATCACTGTACCATTGGTCGGTGCGGTCGAAGCCGCCAATCTTACTCCCCGTCAGCTTTCCGCGCTGATCAGCGGTGAACTTAGCGTTAGGGGTATGTTAAATGACCCTATCGTTAACGTGGAGGTCGTCCAGTTCGTAAGCAATTCTGTTACGGTTTTTGGAGAGGTGGGAGCTCCAGGAATTTATCCTCTTGATCGGAAGCTGACTGTCGGAATGCTGTTAGCTCGGTCAGGGGGCGCAAAAGCGAGCGGCGCAGATTTTGTCATTCTTAGGCGAGAAGGGGCTGAACAGCGCATCTTGACTTCTACAGCCAATGGAATGTGGAGTACGTCTACCGTCGTAAAAGCGGGCGATGAATTATACGTCCCTGCAGCTCCTTCGGTTTATGTTTACGGGCAGGTCGGTGGACCTGGTGTATTTGGAGTGAAGAGCAATACTACTGTACTTCAAGCTCTTGTGCGGGCCGGTGGTCCGACGTTGGCTGGGTCCCAGAAGAATATCACCTTACTACGCGATGGCAAAAAGATAAAAAAAGTAGATCTTGCGACCGAAGTTCGTGACGGAGATGTGTTGTACATTCATGAAAGATTGTTCTGATCGGTCGCGATCCTCGGCCAAAACCCAAGCACTACGATTCGTACCGTCAACTGGATAATGCGTTCTGTACCGAGAACGCCGAATTTGTGCAGGCCGCATCCTTTGCGATTAACTTGAGGTTGAGGTCTACGTGGGCGATGACGTGCTCCCCTGATTGTTACCAGTCAGAGGTAGAGTCTCGCTACTTCTGCACTGCTACCCAACCTTGGACCGCTTGGGTCTGGAGTTTTCCGCCTCGCTCAGATCCGGTGGGCGGGTTGCACCGGGTGAGTTTGCCAGCATGATCGGGGGGATATTCCCGATCGCGCTGTGCGGTCG
>NZ_BSEF01000046.1:0-11618 GCF_027925545.1 Sphingobium sp. BS19 | reverse complement strand
TTGTTGTGTCGTTCGCGGCTGCCGTCAAGCGTCCGGCGTATTTTTCGATCGCCGCATACTGTCGCCGTCGAGATCGAGGCGATGAGCGTTGTGCACCAGGCGATCCAGGATCGCGTCGGCGTAAGTCGGGGTTCCCGTACCGCTTTCGCAGAAAGTAGCGTTAGGAAATATTACGCTATATCAATAGCTTGCGTATTTCTGCCAAATCGTGCTTCTTTGCAAATCAATGGCTTAATGTGACTTCAGGTTTCGAGCCTGCGTTTAAGCTTGCCGTCGTCCCGCTACTGCGAAGCCGGCGTAGTTCTCGATGGGAAAGTGCAGTTTGCCGTGCATGTTGATATGGCGGAAGGCTACCGGCGCGATGTGCCCGAGATGCTCGGCCGGAAACCGATCCGCGCCCTCTCGGTCGACCACTTTCTGCATTGCCGCAGTGTTCCAGGCCATGACGATGTTGGTCAGCAGGGTAAGGGCTCCGGAGGTCGCGGCAACCTCGCGCAAGTTACGCGCGTGCTTGGCTTCAATCCGACCGGCGAAGATGGCGCGCTGAAGTTGGTGCACCGACTCGCCTTGTCCGAGGACGCGGTGTATTTCCCTGCGGAAGACCGGCTTTACAAGATAGTCGAGCAAGAACAAGCTGCGCAGCACTTTGCCAAGTAGCGTCCCGGCTTCGTAGACCGGCATGCCCTTCGCGGCGCTGCCGTGCCGTGCGATGATCGTCGCCGCAGAGCCATGTCCATTCTTAAGCGACAGGATTAAATGGAGCAGGCCATCCCAACCTTCCCGGGCAGCGCGGCTCACCCCAACTCGCTCAACCATGGGCTCCAGGCTCGCGGGCACGCTGACGTCGTGCGGCAGAAACAGCTTGCGGCTCGCAAGATCTGCCAGGCGGGGAGCAAGATCGAAGCCAAGGAGCTTAGCCGCTGCCATCGCGAAGTGCGTAAAGCCATGCGTGTCGACAGCGAGACGTTGAATTGCGATGATGTTTTGTTTCAAAGCTCCTTCAATGGCGACGCCCGCTTGCCGTTCGTTGAGCAGGACAGGTTGGTCATAGATCACAGCCCATCTGTCGCTGATGTGGGTGTAGGTGCCAATCGCCGGGACCCTCCGGCGGGGCTCGATGCGAGAGAGCCAAAGCCTGCGGGTCGCATCGAGGCTCATCATGTCTGCCGAAGCAGCAACACCCGAGCCCCAATGCACGGCAAGGGGAGTGGCGAGCATTTCCGCGGCCACAGCGTCGCTGGCAGCGCGCAAATGGCCGTTGTCCTCCATCGCCCGCATCGCAAGTTCTATTCGATCATCGCTGACCCCGTCCACCATCCGCGCCATCTCGGCGGCGGTCTTATCGGTGCCCAGCGCGAGAATTGCGGCATAAAGTGCTTGCAGTTCGTCAGCACCGGCAGCCTCTCGCCCTAGCAGCAGCGAAGAGAAGCCGGTGCGCGCATCCACTGCGACAATGACTTCCGGAAGCTGTACAGCGCCAATGGCGGCGAACAGCGCCGCACGAGTGCTGTCGGTCGCGGGATCCGTGGGAAGAGCACGCAACTTCGGTACGAGAAACCTGCCGTTTACTATGCCTACATCCGCCGCGCCGATCGCGTCATCCAGCATGGTCGCGCGCAGCGACAATGCCTCCCTGAAACGCCCGAGATAGGCATCGATCGAGCCCGCCCAGCGATTATCGCGCACTGCCTGCGGCCGCAGCTTGTGCCATTGCGGGGTCGGCATCAACTGATCAGCGACGCTGCGATGATGGGCGCTGTGTGGGGCGCTGACGGAGCCGTTGCGTAGCGAACGCTTCAGCAGCATTGCTGTAGCGACCTCGTAGGCGGCAAGTCGATCCGATGCCGTCCTTGCTGCTCGCAATGCAGCCGGCGGGTTTTTAAGAAACGGCTCAATCTGCCAAGGCATGAGCCCCAGTTCACGCCCATTGTAGGCGTTACGTAGCGTATGCATCGCCACACTAAGCGGATGATCGGGTGCAATCGTCAGACAAATGGCGTCCGCCTGCTTGAGCAACAGGCGCAACGGCCCAGGCGTTGTGGCCATCTGGTTGCGGATTGCCTGGACCTTGCCTCTCGTCGCCGGTGCCGAGCGAAGCGGTAACACCGCCTTGGAGACCCTCTCGCGGAACTCGCGATCGGAAAGGTCGTAATCGTCGAGTGCGCTGATGATCGTGTCGACGCCAGTGCGGTATTGATTAAGCTGCTCGAGCGCTCGCTCCTCGACCTTCCTGCGGGCGTCGCTCCAAAGTTGACCGATGCGCCGGCTCGTCTGCATCAAGACGACGTCGGTCATCTCGAGCAAGTGCAACCGCAACCAACAGCCAATCTCTACCGTACGCCGTGGCTCGTTTAGGCGCGGCAGCGTCGATGCCTTGCGGCGAGAAATCCGTATGGCGTGTTGACGAATGCGTTCAATCGGGACTTCGGGGAGGATAAGGCGCTCGGCACCGAGACCATGGAGCACGGCAATCCGCTTTTGAACGTCACCTATTGCACGGGCTCCAAAGCCCTTGGGTGAGGCGCGCAGCCAGTCAAGCAGCGCCTGGTCCGGGTTGGGACCAACAGCGCTCAACTTCGCAGTCCACCCAGCTACTGTGTCGCTGCCGGCGCTAGCCTCAATTGCGTTCTTGAGTTCGCCCAGAGCATACTCCTGGGCGCGGGCGGCGATTTGCTCGAGGCTTCGGTCAGTAGGAATCAAGAACGCGTGGTCGTAGAGCCAGCGGCGTGCCGCAGTCACCAACTGCTCACGAACAAGGACGGTCTCAGCCTGGCGGCGCAGATACGCGGTCAACATCCTCAGTTGGGCCTCGTTGGCTGTGCTGATGCCGGTGGCCGACGCCGCAAGGCGCTGATGCGCGAATAGTGTCATGCGCCGCCGATAGATGGCGCGCAGTGTAGCCAGCTGCGGGGCAGCCACTCCCACTTCGTCACCAGCGAATGCAAGGACAGAGGAAGGGACCCTCTCGAGCGCGGACAAATGTCGGCCGCTCATTCGCAAAAAGCCGATATGCAGGACTAACCCGAGCCGGGTCATTGGACGCCGACGGCTGGTGACAACCTGTAGGCTACCCTCATCGAGGCGGAAGAAGAACGCAATTTCCGCTTCGGTCAGCGTCTCAGGAATCGCTTCAATCCCTAGATACTGCTCTCGCCACCTTTCCATCGCCGAGTCGCCTCCAACGAAAAGACTATGGGAAGCGGCCCGCCGAGTCTTTCAATACCTTCAGATTGGCTAAGTCATTGACTTATAAAGGCACTCAATTCCTTAAATCGAAGCATGTTATTGATATAAGACGATAATCCTTACCGCTACTTTCTGCAAACGTGGTACGGGAACCCCGGGCAAGGCAGCCGTCATTCAGATAACCAAGACGGCTGCGGTTGAGCTTGCCCATTTGAATATTCGCGTCAACGCGATGTGCCCCGGCACCATTGCAACGCCGATGACTGAGACGGCGGATGCACCGGCATCACGGGTAACAGCACTCGCCGCAGCTCTTGGACGAACCGGCAAACTTGGAGAAGTCGCCGCGTTGGCGCATTTCCTTGTAAGTGACGACGCGAGCTATATCACAAGCTAGGCAATTTGTGTCGATGGCGGGTGGAACATCGGTACGACCGTTCAAGAAATGGAGGCCGTGCCTGCGACAACAGGCCAATAATTGGCGAGCAAGATGGTCAAGCATGTTCAGGCCGGTCGGTCTCCGTGTTTCAGTTTGGCGGCGCATCAGGCTATAGCGCCTGAGATTGCCGGCGCACTCCCTGTCGTCCCACGAAACAATCATAATGAAGGAGCGGGGACTCTCCGCCTTACTGCTATCCCCATCGGTCGGGGTCACCGAAGGTGGTATATGGCAGGGTAAAGAGCGAATTGAGAGGATGCCGAATGAGTGAACCCCTACGAAAAATTGATCTTAACCTTCTTCTGATATTCGACAAGATATATCGTGAGCGCGGCATCAGCACCGCTGCGCAGCAGATTGGCTTATCCCAGTCCGCTGTGAGCCTGGCTCTGAATCGTTTACGATCGATGCTGGATGATCCGCTCTTTATCTGGGACGGTCGTACAATGCGGCCGACCGGAAGATGCGAAGAAATCGCGCCCAGTATTATGCAGATCATCAGTCAGATACGAGAAGCGGTTTTGGGTAACGATTTTTTCCCAAACCAGATCAAACGCGAGTTCTCGATCGCCACAGCGGATTATTTTCACTGGCTGCTGGGCGGTTCTCTAACGAAAGCGCTCAGCAAGCAAGCTCCCGGTATCACTTTGTCTCTTACCGACGTAAAACCGGAGATGTTGGAAGGGCATGCGGCCCTGCAAAACGAAATCTTTGTCATGCCGGCCGATACGTTTAATACGATAGGCCTGAGCCACCAGCAGATTTTTGAAGATCGCTACATCGGCATCTGCGCGCGCGACAATCCGCTCGTTTATGAGGGCATGGATGCTGCGTCGTTTTTTGGATTGCCGCAAGCGTCGTTCTCAACCCATTCAAAAATCGTGCGTAATCACGAAGCAAAATTTCTGGAAAAAGCCGATATAAAAATGTCCTATAGGGTCATCACACCGCACTATACCGTCATTCCTCATATCATCGCTCAAACCCAAATCGTTGCCGTAATGCAGGAGCGGCTCGCTAGATATTTTGCATCTTTCCTGCCGTTGCAACTATTTATACCTCCTGTGCAGTATCCCGAATTGTTGATTAATCTATATTGGCATCCGTCATATGACCGGGACTCAGCGCACAAATGGTTGAGATTGACTATTGCGGATTTGGCGAGCCAACTCGAGCCGCTGCCGCAACAACCTGTTGCCGAGGCTGGTTGTGTAACGTTCGTATAGCTCAATTATCGCACCTCGACCGAACCGGCCGATCAGATTGGGAGAGCGGTCGTCATCTTGATACGCTGAAGCGCAAAACTGGAGTTGATTGATGCGACACCGGGAAGGTCCAGCAGCACCTTTTTGAGAAATCGCTCATAGTCATCGACACTACCGACGACGACTCGCATGCGCGGCTGATCACGATCACCGGCGTCAACCTGACGGTCGCCGCCGGCCTCGTCGCCGCGATCGGCGATATCAGTCGCTTTTCGAGTCCGCAGAAGCTGGTGAGCTACTTCGGACTCAATCCGCGGGTTCGTCAGTCGGGGCTCGGGGCCGCACATCACGGTCGGTTCAGCAAGTCCGGGCGCAGTCACGCCCGCGCGATGCTGGTCGAAGCCGCCTGGGCCGCTACACGCCTTCTTCGTGCGGATCAGAGCTAAGCGCGGGCACCAGATCGCCGCTGTCGCGCTGGCTCGCAAGCTCACCGTACTGTGCTGGCATCTGCTGACCAAAGAAACCGACTACCGTTGGGCGCGCCCGGCATTGGTCGGGACGAAACGTCGTGCCATGGAGTTGCAGTCGGGACTGCCGCAGAGAAAGGGCAACACGCCGGGCCCGGCGCACGCCTACAACGTCAAGGCGCTGCGAGATCAGGGGTAACCGGCATGAGAAGGCCACATGCGCTGATATCGGGAGGTCGGCGGCGTTAGCTGGTTAGCGGATTTCGATGTTTCGGGATCCAGCGAGGTTGACGTGGAGCATTTCGAGGACCTCTGGGACGACGCGCCAGGATTCTGCGAGGATTTCGGCCGCTTGTTCATCGATTGCAGCCGTGCGCTTGTCTTCGCTGATCATCGTGGTGCAGTGGACCAGGATGGCCATCATGGGCATTCCGATTTCCCGATCAGACATGAACGGTTTCCAGTCGTCGATGCTCAGCCTCATGCCAAGGTAAAACCCGTTGGCAAAGTCCTGGAGCAGCACCTCCTCATCATCTGTGCGCATGAAGATGGGGGCATAGCGTTTGGGGCCGCCCGAGAGGGTTGCGCCGATCTGACTATAGCGTTGGAAAATGGTGCTTCTGACAATGCCCTCGATGCTATCGTCGGAGGCATTGGCGACCTCCCGGCTCAGGATCGGCAAGAGCCATTCTTCCGGAGGGATGAACTGCGGAGAGACGACCAAGGCTGCCAGATAGCCATCGATCATCGAGACATTGGCGGCCTGTGGGTCAAGATTGGCGAGCCACTCTTCCAGCTTCTCGCGCGTGAGTATGCGTGCCTTTGCCGGCTTGGCGGGACGCTTAAATCGACTGCTGCTCATGCGGCCAGGCGCATAGCGGGATCAGCTGCCGCCCGCCAGTTCCACGCCAGCAGCTGATCGAGTTCATGGCTCTTCACAGCGCCCGAGACGATCTTCTCGAGCACGTCATTGAGCCATTCATAGGGATCCAGGCCGTTTAAGCATGCTGTCTGAAGCAGTGACGAGAGCACCGCCCAACTTTCCGCACCGCCGTCGCTGCCCGAGAACAGACTATTTCGCCTGCCCAGAGCAATACCGCGCATCGTTCTCTCAACCGTGTTGGAGTCGATCTCGAGGCGGCCATCATGCAAGAACAGGTTCAGCCCATCCCAGTGGGTCAGCGCATATTGGATGGCGCCGGCCAGCGCGGATTTTATGGAGAGCTGGGGTAGCGCCTCATTCAGCATGACCTTGAGCTGCGCCATAAGCGGCGCCGTTTCAGTCTGGCGGATCTGCAGCCGGTATTCTGCGATCGTACCGCCGATTTGCGCCTCTATAGCATAGATGCGGCCGATCTGTTCGATGATGCTTCGGGCGATCGGCGAGGCGGTTTTCTTGTAGATATCGGTAAACTTGCGCCGGGCATGCGCCATGCAGAAGGCGAGGTCGATATTCCGATTGCCCATGTCCGACCTGGAGCTGGCCTTGATCAGACTTTTATACGCGCCATAGCCATCGACCTGCAGCGTGCCGTGATAGCCCGCCAGTTGCTGCTTGATGGCCGCATTCCCGCGGCTTTGCGCGTAGATATAGACAACAGCGGGCGGTGCGAGCCCATTCCACGGCCGATCATCGACCGCATGCGCCCAGAACCATCCGGTCCTGACCCGTTGCTTGCTCTTGTCCTGAACCGGCATTCGGGTCTCGTCACAAAAGATCCGGTCATATCCGTGGATGATCTCGAGCTGTCGTCGGTATAAGCCCATCAGCCACCAGGCCGATCGTTTGACCCATAAGCCCAGGGTATTGCGATCAAGGGCGATGCCCTGACCGCTGAGCATTTGCACCTGCCTGTGAAGCGGAACGTACCACACAAACTTCCACACCACGACATTGGCGATGAGGCTGGTCGTTGCCATGCCGCCTTCGAACATGCGGCGTTTTGCTGGCGCCTGGACGGGCGCTGCCTGACACTGGCGGCATGCATATTTCGGGCGGATCGTCCGCAGCACCCGCAAGACGGCGGGCATACTGTCGAGCGCCTCGGCAACATCCTGGCCGATCCTGTGCAACGCGCCCTTGCAACAGGCGCATTGGGTCGATGCCGGTTCGATGATCTCTTCGATCCGCACGAGATGCTTTGGCAGGGCGCCGATATTGCGGACGGCTTTCTTCCGTTTGGTACCAGAGACGGTGAGCGTGTTTGTGTCAGCATCATTGGCCGGCACCAGCGTAACATCATCAGCCAGGTCGCCAAGGTCGAGGGCTTCCTGACCTTCCAGGATGGCGCTGCTCTTTTCCGAGCGCGCACCCCAAAGCATAGCCTGGGCCCTCTTCAACAGGGACGTGAGCCTGTCGATTTCAGCGTCGCGCTCGCGCAAAAGTCCGATCAGAATATCGGGAGCCCGAGAGAAGTTGGCAACGTCGCCGGACATGGCCAACACTAGCCTAAAATTCATCAAAAACCTAGTAAATTGGCGCTTTTACCCCGCTTTTGACGGTCTTTTATCGCCGGCCCCAGCGCTGTGGTCCACTCATGGCCGGCAAGCAACATCGCCATCTGGGGACCGGTCAGATGCACCACGCCATCACGCGCAGGTGGCCATGCAAAACTCCCAGCTTCGAGCCATTTTGTCACAAGGATCATGCCTGACCCGTCCCACGCAATCAGTTTAAGCCGGTCTCGCCTTTTGGATCTGAAGACGAAAATGCTGCCGCAGTAGGGATCCATTTTCAGCGCTTGCGCCACAAGCGCGACCAGCCCGTTTATTCCGCGACGAAAGTCGATTGGCGTTGATGCTACCAGGATCTTCACATGCTCGCCGATCTCGATCTCGATCACGCCTTGCTCGCCAGCGCCCCGGTCGTCCTCAGCGCCGGCGGGGCGTACCGCGTGAAAGGTGATCGCCTCACCAACACCCATTTCGCGCGCGCCTCGGCG
Source organism: Sphingobium sp. BS19 (assembly GCF_027925545.1). Taxonomy (NCBI): domain Bacteria; kingdom Pseudomonadati; phylum Pseudomonadota; class Alphaproteobacteria; order Sphingomonadales; family Sphingobiaceae; genus Sphingobium; species Sphingobium sp. BS19. The sequence goes on along the minus strand of NZ_BSEF01000046.1, from coordinate 3,379 downwards.
CCAGTAATGAAGCAGGCCCGCGCTTACACCATGTCGTCGCGCCACCGCCGAGATATTAGCGCCTGGCACAAAGCTCTCCCCAGTGATCCGCGCCTTGTCATCCGCCGACCACGCCGGCGCCGCGGCTCACCAACGATGACTTCGATACGATGGGGCGGCTTTGGCGGCTCGCCATAGCCCTGCGCACTGTGCTGATGCCTATGCTGATGCCTGTGCTCAGCACTATGCGCATCAAAATCTTCCCCTCCCGCCGCATTGCCATTATCATCTCGCATCGCCAACTCCTCTGCTACCCCAGACGTTTATCGGCCGATTTCGCGATCATGAATATGTGGGGTCCTCATGACGGACACGATCAGGGAATGGATGTCGCCCGACATGCCGAACAAGCATACGAACACTTCGTGGCGCAGTGGGAAGCCCGTCCAAAGGTGCGCGGACGCTCCAAGTCGGAAGGGCTGTGATGAGGCGGCCTGGCAGAACTCGCATCCGATGCTCCACTCTTCGCCACGGAGTCGCCCACGCCAAGGGACCATAGCATATTTTTGCCCGTGAGGTCTTGTCGATCTCATCCGTGGTGTAGACGATCCGGCGGACCTCGCCGGGAAAGGCGAAGAACGGGATGGCCTCGGCCTAGGCGCGCCGCCAGCTCTGGCCGATAGCGGGATAGCGCTGTCCCCACGAGCCTGCCTCGAACGCTGTCAGCGCCAGCTCGGCCGTGTCGGCGCTGGGCGCGCGGTAGATTTCCTTGAGCGCCGTCGCCAGCCCCTTGCGATCCTTCCAGGAGACGAAGTCCATCGAGTTCCTGAGCAGATGGATGATGCACGGTAACCGACCGGTTGAGGCCGCCTGCCGGGATGTGGTGTGAGGTCGTAAGAGGCGTCCATAAGGACGTCGATCTGGACGTCCTGAGTAAGAGCGAAGGACGGCGGTGGAGGTATTGGGCCGGGAACGGCGTCGTCGGTGGAGCCAGGCTGAAAAGCTCGAGATTGTCGCGGCGGTGGGGGTGAACGGCGAGACGTTGGCGCGCGTTGCGCGGCGTTACGATGTATCGCGAAGCCAGATTTATAATTGGCGCCATCTTTTCAGGAAGAGAGGACTGCCGCCTGCGCCGGTTGGGCCGATCTTTTGCCGGTCGACATCGGCGCGCCGATGCACGCGGAACCCGCGCTCGAGGGCCACCTCGGCGGAGCGGGTTGGCATCACCCTGCTGATCCGAGGGTGTGTCGGAATAACTATTTCCCCCGCTAATATTGATTATACTATTCATAAACTAGAATTGTGTGCGTTGGGGGCGTAGCCGCGCACTGAGGTGTCGGGTGAAGTGGCCCCCTAAATCTCCTGACAGGCAGTCTCACCTATGTAAGAGTGAGTAATATGCCTGACCCTATGCCTGGTAAGTATGATCGTGTGGACGTGATCACGTCGGTGCAGCGCCGCCGGCGGTGGAGCACTGAGGAGAAGATCCGGATTGTCGAAGAGACGTATATCCCGGGGAACTCGGTGTCATTGGTAGCCCGCCAGCATGGCATTGCCAGCAACCAGCTGTTCAACTGGCGCCGTTTGATGGCCCAAGGCGCTCTGACGGCAGCGACAGCTGGCGAAGAAGTCGTAGCAGCGTCTGAGTATCGGGCAATGGAAGCCCAGGTACGCGAGCTGCAGCGTATGCTCGGCAAGAAGACGATGGAGAACGAGCTGTTGCGTGAGGCCATGTCCCGCGCCACAGGCGCAAAAAAACATCTGTTGCACTCGACCTCGTGGCCCAAGGGTGGACAGTGAGCGCTGTCGCCCAGGCGCTGGACATCTCCCGACCGCATCTGTCTGCCATGCGCCAGCAAGGCCCGATGCAACGCCGCGGTCGACCGCCGCTGCCTGACGCTGATCTTGTCGCCGAGATCCGCGCTCTCATCATGGACTTGCCGACCTATGGGTATCGCCGAGTGCATGCGCTGTTACGCCGCCAAGCCGAAATGCACGGGCGCGCAGCGCCCAATCAAAAGCGCATCTACCGCGTCATGAAGCTTCATGGCCTTCTGCTCGCGCGACATAGCGGGCGCGGGGAAGAGCGCAGGCATGATGGCAAGGTTGCGGTCGCTATACGCAATACCCGTTGGTGTTCCGACGGCCTCGAAATAGGCTGCGACAATGGGTGCGCATCGCCTTCGCGCTCGACTGCTGTGATCGTGAAGCCATGGGCTTTGTCGCGACGACGGGCGGCATCACCGCCCAGGATGTCCGGGATCTCATGGTCACCGCCGTCGAATATCGCTTCGGGCAAGTGAACCGTCTGCCCCATGACATCGAGTGGCTGACCGATAATGGTAGTTGCTACACCGCCAGGGAAACGCGGTCCTTTGCCAGAAGCATCGGCCTGATACCAAGAACCACCCCAGTCGAGAGCCCCCAGAGCAACGGCATGGCTGAAGCCTTCGTGCGCACCATAAAACGCGATTACGCTCGCGTCAGTCCAAGGCCTGACGCCCGCGCTGTCATCGACCAAATCCCCAACTGGATGGCCCACTATAATCACGTGCATCCGCATCGTGCCTTGGGCTATCGTTCGCCGCGTGAGTTTATCGCGCTTAACCCATGACTGACTGTCAGGGAATTAGGGGGCAACAACATCGGGGATATCGGGGAAGGCGCGATGTCACACTGACGCACTTAGTATTGGTGTGCCCGGCCACGGGCGCACGCAAAATGCGGAAGCGCGACATCGATACGCGCCCGCATCGGAGGGGGAGACTGAAGGTGCATTATCTCACGAAATCTGTTTATTGTTCCGTATCCGCAATGGGGTTGCTTGCCGCGTGCGGGGCGCATGCTCAGTCGTCGAGTCCGTCGACCGACACGCCCACGACGAATGCGGCGGCGGACGGCAGTGAAAGTACGGTTGGTGACATCATCGTGACTGCCAACAAGCGCGAAGAAAACATCAACAAAGTCGGCCTGTCGATCACGGCCTTTTCGGGAGAAGCGCTCGCCGAGCGCAAGATTACGTCGCTGCAGGACATCGCATCGGCGGTTCCCGGTCTGTCATACGCGGCGAGCACGGCGAACACCCCGGTGTTCACGCTGCGCGGGATCGGCTTCAACGAGAGTTCGCTGGGTGTGTATCCGGCGGTCAGCGTCTATGTCGACCAGGCACCGCTTCCGTTCCCGGTTCTCGCCAGCCATTCTGCCTATGACCTTGAGCGGATCGAGGTCCTGAAGGGACCGCAGGGTACGCTTTTCGGCCAGAATTCAACGGGTGGCGCGATCAACTATATCGCAGCGAAGCCAACCGACACGTTTACCGCCGGCGGGGATGTCAGCTATGGCCGGTTCAACACCATTGAAGGTAATGCGCATATCAGCGGCCCGATCACGGATACGCTGG
>NZ_BSEF01000045.1:0-11652 GCF_027925545.1 Sphingobium sp. BS19 | reverse complement strand
CCTTGCTGGCCTGCGAGGCGGCGCGGACAATGGCGCGGGAATCCCCACGCATGACCTCCAGCCACGACCCGATGTAATCGGCATGGCGAACGGTCGGCACGATCCCGAGCGCGGCGCAGCTGAAGGCCGCAGTCTGTTCCGCGATCATCTCCTCGAAGGCGTATTTCTTCGAGCCGAACGAGCCGGTCAGATCGCGGTTGAGACGGCTGTGATGGCCGCTGGCGTGACCCAGTTCGTGCAGGGCCGTGCGGTGCCAGTTGATCGGCTCGAAATAGGCTTGCGGAGGCGGCACCTGCACATAATCGAGCGACGGCATATAGAAGGCGCGGTTGCCACCGATACGGAAATCAATGCCAGTGGCCCTGATCAGCGCCTCGACCCGAGGTTCGATCAGGCCCGGCGGCGGTGGTGGCGCGACTGCCGTTATCTCATCGGGTAGGCCATCGCATTGCGCGGCGTTAAAGACCGTGAACCGCTTCAGGAACGGGATGGCATGTGCATCCTCATCCGTTTCGCGGGCACGGCGCTTTTCGTCCTCGGGGGTGAAACGGTCGGCATAAACGACAGTGGTGCCGCGTTCGCCCTTCCTGACGTTGCCGCCAAGCGAAAGGGCCTGGCGGAAAGTCAGCCACGCCTGACCGGGGAAGCCATGCTGGATGACCGCGCCCCAGAGGATGAGAATATTGATGCCGGAATAGGACCGGCCGGTTGAAGCATTTCTCGGCAGGCCCAGCGGGGCGGTATCAGGCGACGCACCCCAAGGCTGGACCCATGGCAACCGCCCTTGCTCCAGCTCGGCGATGATCTTGTTGGTGATGTCGTCGTAAAGGTTGCTGCGCGCGCCACCTTCCGCGAGGTTACGACCCTGTCTGGCCATCGGGATGATCTCCGCGACGGGTGCCGGAAGCCTCTCCTCCAGCTCTTAACCCGTCACGGAAAATCCGTCCGCACTCTCACTCTGAAGGGGGCGTTGCGGAGATCTCCCCGCAGAAGGGGTAGGCAGAGACCAAGGCTCGGCCGCAGGGGAAGGCTTTCCCCCTATTCGGTATGTTCCCCTGCGCTTCCTTGAAAACTGTCAGAAACTCGCGTATATTTCCAACAGGAGAAAGACGATGACACGGCTGACCGAACAGATTCTGGCACATGCGACGGGACTTCCCGAAGGGATGCCCGTGTCCGCCAAGGGCCTGCTCCACCTCGGAAACCGGGCGGCCGTGGATCAGGCATTGTCGCGTCTGTCCGAGCGCGGGCAGCTCATCCGCGCCGGTCGTGGCGTCTATCTGCGCCCCATCGCCAGTCGGTTTGGCACGCGCGCACCTTCGGTCGAGCAGGCTGTCGAGGCCCTCGCGACCCAAAAAGGGGAGATCATCGTCTCGAACGGAGCCGCCGCGGCGAACGCGCTTGGCTTGACGACGCAGGTGCCCGTCCGCTCGGTCTATCTGACCTCCGGACGCAGCCGAAAGATGCACCTCGGCAAGCAGGTCGTCGAATTGCGGCACGCGCCGCGCTGGCAACTGGCCCTGGCCAACCGCCCCGCAGGCGAGGCCGTGCGGGCGCTGGCCTGGCTCGGCCCCGAAAGGGCGGAGGCCGCGCTCACGACCTTGAAGCGGAAGATGCCGCCTGGTGTGTTCGGCGAACTGGTCGCCGCCGCGCCGCAGCTTCCGACATGGCTCGCGCAGAGCGTCGGAAAGGCGGCCTATGGCTGACGTTTTCCTCCAGCTTTCGGCCGAGGATCGGCGTGACGCGTTGGGCGTCGTCGCCGACCGTTCGGGTCGTCCCACCCATCTTCTCGAAAAGGATGTGTGGGTGGTGTGGGCGCTGGCGACCCTCTACGCGGCACCGCTCGGCGAACATCTGGTGTTCAAGGGCGGGACGTCGCTGTCAAAAGCCTATCAGGTCATTCGCCGTTTTTCGGAGGATGTGGATCTGACCTACGACATTCGGGCGATTGCGCCCGATCTGGTCGGGGACAATCGCGAGGGTCTGCCGAAGACACGAAGCGAGGAAAAGCGCTGGTCCAGCGAGGTCCGCCGGCGTTTGCCGGCCTGGGTCGCAGAGACGGTGCAGCCGGTAATCGCGAAGGCCCTGGCCGCTGAAGGGCTGGCGGCGGCCGTCCGCGTCGAGGATGAGAAGCTCTTCATCGACTATGAGGCGACCGCAGCCGGGTCCGGCTATGTGGCTCCAAGCGTCATGCTGGAGTTCGGCGCGCGCTCGACGGGCGAACCTGCGAGCTTGCGCGACGTCGTCTGCGACGCGGCCGGCCTGATCGAGGGGCTGCTCTTCCCGACTGCGCGGCCGCGCGTCATGCACGCGGAGCGGACGTTCTGGGAGAAGGCGACCGCCATCCACGTCTTCTGCCTCCAGGAGCGGCTGCGCGGCGACCGCTTCGCGCGACATTGGCACGATGTTGTCCGACTGGACGAAGCCGGCTTCGCGGAAGCCGCTTTTGCCGATCGCGACCTGGTCAACGCTGTCGCCCGGCACAAGTCGATGTTCTTCGCAGAGAAGGCCGCCGACCGCACGCCGATCGACTATGCAGCGGCTGTCAGCGGCGGCTTGCAACTCGTGCCGGTCGGCGATGGCGCGAAGGCGTTGGAGGATGACTATGCCCGCATGGTTGAGGATGGACTGCTCTTCGACGACGAGGAGCCGTTCGAAGCGCTCATGGCGCAGTGCGCTGATATAGCCGCGCGCGCGAACAGAGCAGCCGAGTAAGAAACTGGGAGGACCGGGGGTATATGAGCGAAGTCGAAGAAGAGCGAAAATTCCAGTTTCTGCGGGACGGCGATGCCGAGCCATCTGAACTGGACTGGAACAAGGGGATCGAGAGCGCCCGCAAGGCGATTTCCGAGGCCATGAACGCCAAGAATATCGCATTTCTGCTCGGCGCCGGATGTTCTTCCCTGATGAAGGACAAAAAGGAACTCGGCATTGCGACCATGGCGCCGCTGGCCAAGGAGTTTTGCGGCGAAACCATCGAGGCACGCGCGGCAGGATTCTACAGCGATCCGCCAACAGCCGGCGCTGTACCGGCGCCGTGGCGGCTAACCAAAGACGAACTCGACTATCTCGATGCGCTCGGGGTCAACCTGGCGAAGGACTACAGCCGTAACCTGGAACGCTTGATGGAGGTGCTGTTCGCGCAACGGTTCGTGCTTCGCCAGAGCGAGAATCCCGATCTTCACCCCTATCGCGCTGTTCTCGACGGCATCATCAAGAAGGTCCAGGACTTCCTATGGACCCGTGTCACCCAAGGGGCCTTCGCCACGGAGGGCGACACGACCGTGCGCGATCTCTACGAGCGTTTCTACAAGAAACTGGTCCTACGCGATCGGTCCTTGCCCCGGCCCTGGGTGTTCACGACCAACTACGATCATTTCAGCGAATTGGCGATGGATCGCCTGGGCATTCCCTATGCCAACGGTTTTTCCGGCGTCGTGGAACGCCGCTTCAACCCGGCGATCTTCCGCTATGCTCTGGCCGAGCAGCTCGACGTCGCCAGCCGCAAGTGGACCGCCGTGGACGCCTTCGTCTATCTCTGCAAATTGCATGGTTCGGTCACTTGGACCGAGGACGATCATGGCCTCTTCCCGATCAAGGAAGTCTGGCCACCGGAATCCACGAACCAGATGCTGATCTATCCGACGCCGGCGAAGCAGAACTCTTCGCTCGGCTCGCCCTACGCAGACCTGTTCCGGGAATTTCAGTCCCGGATCGTGCGCGAGCAGAGCGTTCTCATCACGGCCGGCTACGCCTTCGGCGATGAGCACCTGAACAACATCATCTACCAGGCGCTAACGATCCCGACGTTCCGTCTGGTGATCTTCGCGGCGCCGGATACGGACGGCGAGATCGCCAAGCTGCGGGCGCTGCGCGATCCGCGCATTTGGATCATTGGAGGCAATGGTCCTACCGCGGGGACGAGGGCGCACTACTTCGACATGATCGTAGAGCATTTCATGCCCCAGCGCCCCAGCGACAGGATTGATGACGCCGTCCGCAAGGTGTTGTCGGAGCTGGCGCCGAAAAGGGGCGACGAGACAAAGGATGGCGAGGCATGAGCCACGACGATCGCAAGCGGGCGATCGGCAAGGTGGTCTCGGTCGCGGCCGACCGCTTTGTCGTCGAGATGCACGTCGGCACCGACAATTTCACGGTCGTCGGCTTCGACGACGTGCATTATGTGGCGCGGCTGGGATCATTCCTGATGATTCCGTCGCAGTCGGAATATGTCGTGGTCGAGGTTGTCGGCCTGCGTGAACGCGATGCGAGCACGCCGTCCGAGCGGGGCGACTTCGACCGGGCTGGTTCCTCAAAATATCTGGATGTGGTGCCCGTCGGCATGTTGCCGATGCGCGGCGGCGCGTTCCGCTTCGGTGTGTCGGTTTTCCCGTCCCTCTATGCGGACGCACTCTATGCCCTGGACGGCGAACTCGATCGCATCTTCGAGACCGAGGCGGCCGTCGTGCCGTCAATCGGCCCGGATGGTGGCGTCTGCCAACCAGAAGGCGCCACGCGCTACCGGGTTCTGCCAATCGGCAAGTCCGTGGTGTTCGAGGACTACGACGTCAAAGTCCGTCTGAACGAGTTCTTCGGTGGCCACGTTGCCGTCCTGGGTAACACCGGCAGCGGCAAGTCATGCACGGTCGCCTCGGTACTACAGTCTCTTTTCGACAAGCCGGACGAACATCACGCTCGCGGAGCGACGTTTATCGTCTTCGACGTGAATGGCGAGTATCACGAGGCGCTTGCTCCTTTGGCAAAAGACGGCGGCATCGGCGTCCATCGCGTAACCCTTGATGGGACGACCGCTGGCTTTCGGATGCCACACTGGTTCCTGGAAATGGCAGAATGGGAACTGCTTTTGCAGGCGAGCGAGCGAACGCAACTGCCGGTTCTTCGGACGGCGTTAGGTCTGACAAGTCTCTTTCATGCCAACACGCCAGACGCTCTGGCGCTGCGCGAACACTTTGTCGCCACTTGCATCATCGAGTGCTTTCGAGGTGCGGATGGCGACTCCCCAGTGTCGAAGTTTCAGCGCGTCGTTTCCCTTCTTCAGAAGTATCCGACGAACGATCTGAATATGGCGTTGTTGAACCGCTTCAGTCCGAATTTTCAATACGGAAATTTTTCTGGCAACAACCAATCGGCATTTCTGGATGAAGTAAGGAAGAAGCTCCAGAAGGATGCTCCCTTACCAGCCTACAATCGGACGCCGTTCTCTTTCGATGAGCTGCACGAATGTCTGGATTTCGCGATCCTTTATGAGGAGGCCCACGGCAACCGCCAAATCCGAGATTACTGCTCGTCCATGGTCACGCGGCTCCGATCTCTCCAAGAGAGGACTGAATATGCCTTTTTACGTCACGAAGGAGCTGACGTTGGTGCGGCTGTAAGCGATCTGGAGTTCTTGACCAACATCGTCGGTCTGGAAAGGGCTGTTGGTGAAGCGTTCACCAAACGCAATCAAGTCATTATCATTGATCTGAATTCCGTCGAAGATGAAATCGTTGAGCTGGTCAGTGCGGTCATCGCACGCATGCTTTTTCGGTTTCTTCGTCATGCGGAACCAAGAAACCGCTTCCCGATACACCTGCTCCTCGAAGAGGCTCACAGGTATATTGCCTCTACGCCCTCCCGGTTTTCCATCGACGCAACCAAGATATTCGAGCGCATCGCCAAGGAAGGACGCAAATACGGCATGTTCGTGCTCTTGGCATCACAACGCCCGAGTGAGCTGTCCAAGACGGTTCTCAGCCAGTGCTCCAATTTCCTGGTTCACCGCATCCAGAACCCCGACGATCTTTCTCAGATTCGGCAGATGACGCCGTTCATCTCGGATTCCGTCTTGAAGCGTTTGCCGTCATTGCCTCGGCAGCACGCGCTGGTGTTCGGAACATCGGTCAATCTCCCGACGACATTCAAGGTGCGGGAGGCATCACCGCGGCCGCGCAGCGACGATACCGCCGTGGTCGATTTGTGGTTCCACGAAGAAGGTCGAGCCGCCGACATTCGACTCGCTCCGGCCGATACCGCTGGAGGGGAGCCGATGGCAGTAAACGAAGCGTCAGACGATGACATCTTCTGACCATCTGGAGACCCTGGCGCAGGCGCTGGAGGCCACGGGAGACTACCGGGTCATCCGGCGTCTCAAACCGCGCCCTCGCATCGTTCCTCCGCCAGGCACGCCGCTGCGCCTCGGCCTGGTGGTCGATGTGGAGACCACGGGGCTCGACCCTCAGCGCGACGAGATCATCGAACTCGCCATGACACCATTCAACTACGGCTTGGATGGCACCATTTTCAGCGTGGGCGACAGCTTCCAAGGGCTGCGTCAGCCGAGCAAGCCTATCGCCCCGGAAATCACCGCGATCACGGGCATCACCAACGAGATGGTGGCCGGCCAGATTGTTGATCCCGCAGCGGTAGCCTCATTCGCAGCGCCGGCTTCGCTCGTCATCGCGCACAATGCGGCGTTCGACCGCCGCTTCCTCGAACGATTCAACGACGTGTTCTCGACGAAGCCGTGGGCATGCTCGCTCAGCCAGATCGATTGGGCAGCAGAGGGGTTCGAGGGCACGAAACTCGCCTATCTCGCTCAGGCCGCCGGCTTCTTCTACGACCGCCACCGCGCGATGCACGACTGTCTTGCTACGGTCGAGTTGTTGGCGATGTGGCTGCCCCGATCTGGCGCTACAGGTCTCAGCCGCCTCCTGGACGGCGCTCGTGCCGTTTCTTGGCGCATCTGGGCGGAGAACGCGCCCTTTGACCTCAAGGATGTCCTCAAAGCGCGGGGATACCGCTGGAACGGCGATCCCGGCCCGCAGCCGCGCGCATGGTATATCGACGTTCCCGAGGCTCAGTGCGAGGCCGAGCTACGGTTCTTGAGAACGGAAATCTATCGATATGAGGTCGATCCCCCGCTTCGGCGGATCGATGCTTATGATCGGTTTTCAGACAGGATCTGAGTGCCGTCGAACGCCGGGCTATTGCATGCCCTTCCGGCACCTCTTGGCAAGCGTGGCGGAGACGAACTTTTCCCCTTTCGTCATGTCGGCGCGCTTTTCCACCATGTAGTGCCTAGCAGTCATGCTTCTCGCAGCTGGACGCCTCGAATTACCTCGCGTTTTCGGCCGTGATTTGATTCCATCGCCGTGCTGATTTGCACGGAGGCGATGGATGCGAGGACAGGCCGGATTTTGGGACGTTGACGAGCGCTATGTGCGTCTGAGCGAAGCCGGCGATCCGTTGGAGAAGCTGAACGCGGTCGTGCCGTGGGAGTTGTTCCGCAAGCCGCTATCGAAGGCTCTGAAGCGCTCGGACGGCTCGAAGGGCGGGCGTCCTCCCTATGACACTGTGATGATGTTCAAGGTGCTGGTGCTGCAGGCGCTGTATAGCCTGTCGGATGACCAGGCCGAGTTCCAGATCCAGGACCGGCTGTCGTTCATGCGTTTCCTGGGATTGGGTTTGGGCGACAAGGTGCCGGACGCCAAGACGATCTGGCTGTTCAGGGAACATCTCGTGCAGGCAGGAGCCGTAGAGAATTTGTTCGCCCGTTTTGATCGCCATCTTTCGAAAGCCGGATATCTGGCCATGGGCGGGCAGATCGTCGACGCCACGGTCGTTGCCGCGCCGAGGCAGAGGAACACCGACGACGAGAAGGCCGATATCAAGGCGGGCAAGATACCGGATGTCTGGAAAGGCAAACCTGCAAAGCTGCGGCAGAAAGACCGGGACGCGCGCTGGACCGTGAAGTTCTCGAAGGCCAGGGTCGATGACGAGGGCAAGGAGCACAAGCGCGACATCGCCGTTCCCATCTTCGGCTACAAGAGCCATGCCTCGATCGATCAGCGACACGGCTTCATTCGCGGCTGGACGGTCACGAACGCCGCCGCCTATGACGGCGCGCAGCTCCGCAACGTGGTCAAACGGCCGAACACCGGTTCGACGGTCTGGGCCGACACGGCCTATCGATCGAAAAAGAACGAAGCATGGCTCGACAGGAACGGTTTCGCCAGCGACATCCATCAGAAGAAGCCGAAGGGGCGGCCAATGAGCGAGGCGACGGCGCGGGCCAATGGCCGGCGCTCCAAAATCCGATCCCGCATCGAGCACGTCTTCGCGCAGCAGAAATCCCGCATGGGCCTGTTTGTCAGAACCATCGGCATCGCCCGCGCCAGGACGAAGATCGGCATCGCCAATCTCGTCTACAATCTCAACCGCTTCGTCTGGCACGAGAGGCGAACTGCGTCCGCATGACAGCGAGTGCGGCGAAAACCGCCGCCGCAACGCCCAAATCGACAAAATACGTCAACCCAAACTGCACTCAGTGCCACGCTCGACGCCATGACGGCACTCGTAGCGATCCTCACCGGCCGCGAAACCCGGTAGTTCGAGGTGTCCAGCTGGCATCCTGCAACGCGTGGTTCTGGAGGCGGTCGCGGATTTCCTTCGAGATCCTCGCCTTGCCGGTCACCGTCTTGAATGTCCGGCGCAGGTCCTTGCCTCAATTTAGCAAGGAAGACGTCCACCAAACATGGGGCTATTCACCTTCCAGCCTCACGGAGCGACGCAGCAATATCGCTGATCGAGCGAAACAGGACCAGTTCATCATCTCTGTTAGGCTCAAATCCTCGGCGCTGCCAGAATTCGGCAGCCTCCCCGTCGACGGCGTTGACCATCAATGCCCGCCCACCGATCAGCGATGCGGCCTGAACGCAACGTTGGAGGGCGTGCTTCACAAGGCCAGTCCCGATGCCCAACCCGGCCGAGCCGATATCGGTCGCGAGCTGACCAAGCAGCATGCAGGGAATTGGATTAGGCGGCTGCCCCGTCCGGATGGAGCGCGGTAGCACCGATGGCACAACGGCTGTTGGTGCAAGGCCGTAATATCCCACCACACGCCCTGCCTCATGCACGACGAGAACGGCGGTAAAGCCCTTCTGCTGATTGGAGAGCGCGCGGGTTTTCAGCCAGTGGTCGAGCGTCGGCTTGCCACAGGTAAACTCAGAAACATCGTGGGCGGCGGAAAGCGGCTCGGGTCCTGAAAGCAGCAAGGGATTACCGCTTCGCCGCGTAGCCGGGCTCCCACGGCGCAGGCCGCTTCAGCACTTCAACCATCTCCGGAACGGGAGCGGCCGGGCGCGACAGCACATCCATGAACTGAGCAAAGCCTTGCGGGCTCATCCGGATCAGACCCTGCTCCATGACGACCTCCTCGGCCGCGCGCACAGCGGCGTCGCGCACGAAATCGGTGCGCGAACGGCCGCGCAGGCTGGCGGCACGATCGATCATGGCAACATCGGCCTCGGGCAGACGCATTGAGATCGGATATTCCTTGCGTTCCGCAGTGTTGGCCATGACGATTCTCCTTGGTCGGAAGATGGCATCTTGTAGCTCTAAATACAATACGATAAAGTCACATCCACAAGCAACAGCTTCCGATGGGGTAGTATCGAGGCCAAAGATGACGGCGACAGCGATCGATTCCGACAGGTCATTTCACTATGCCACGGCACGCCAGATCACGCCGCCGCTCGCCATGACACGCGTCGGCATACTGATCGCCGCCAAATGTTCGCCCGTAAATTCCATTGCTTATACCGGGCACGGGACCAATGCTGTCAGTTATGACCTTGCGAGCCTCACAAAACACAGCAAAGATGACAGGAGCCGAGCGCGAAGCGCTGCTCGAATCTTTGCTGCTGGACGCGCCGGAGTTGACGTTTACGCCGCGCGGCAGTCCCGACCCTCGCCTTCTGCGTCTGGTCGGCATCCTGGCAAAGCAGGCGGCACGGGAATGCTTTGCCGAGGAAGTGAAGTTATCCAGGCAAAGGAGGAAGCGCACCTCCTGATGCAGATGGGAGCAATGTTTTGAAAGTTGCGATTTACGCCCGTTATTCTTCTGACAATCAACGCGACGCTTCCATCGCCGACCAACTTCGCATGTGCCGCCTCCATGCCGAAAAGCAAGGTTGGCACGTCATCGAAGAATATACCGACCACGCAATCTCCGGCGCTTCGCTGATCCGTCCGGGCATCCAGGCTCTGATGACCGACGCCATGGCTGGTCGCTTCGACGTGATCCTCTCAGAGGCTATGGATCGCCTCTCGCGTGATCAGGAAGACATCGCCGGAATCTTCAAACGCGTGTCCTATGCGGATGTGAAGATATTCACCCTGTCGGAGGGCGAGGTCAGCCATCTGCATGTCGGCCTCAAGGGCACAATGAATGCCCTCTTCCTCAAGGATCTTGCCGACAAGACCCGCCGCGGCCAGCGCGGCCGTGTTGAGGCTGGCAAATCGGGTGGCGGCAATTCCTATGGCTACGATGTGGTCAAGAAGCTGGATGCCAATGGCGAACCCATTCGCGGCGACCGCACCATCAACGAAGACCAGGCCGCCGTCGTTCGCCGCATTTTCCGCGACTACGCGGCCGGCAAGTCGGCCAAGACCATAGCCTTTGCACTGAACAAGGACGGCATTCCGGCCCCTTCGGGCGGCGACTGGGGTTTCAGCACGATCAACGGCAACCCGAAGCGTGGCAACGGCATCCTCAATAATGAGATGTATGTCGGCAAGATCGTCTGGAACCGGCAGCGCTTCGTAAAGGACCCGAACACCGGAAAGCGGCAGGCGCGCCCCAACCCCGAATCGGAATGGGTCATCCAGGAGACACCAGAGCTTCGGATCCTCGACGATGATCTCTGGAATGCTGTGAAGGCACGGCAGGAGAAGAACAAGCTCACCCGCGACGACAACGGCTGCACGGATGTCCGCACTGTCAATCATCGGCGGCGCCCAAAATACCTCTTCTCGGGCCTCACCAAATGTTCATGCTGTGGTGGCGGGTACTCCGCGATCTCGGCAACGCTGATCGGATGCTCTACAGCTCGCAATAAGGGCACCTGTAACAACCGCGTCAATATCCGTCGCGACGAGTTGGAATCGCGCGTGCTGAATGCGCTGCGCACCCGACTCGTTGACCCTGAGCTGTTTGCCCATTTCTGCGAGGTGTTCACGCAAGAGATGAACCGCCTACGAATGGAAGGCCGCGCCGGTATTGCCTCGGCGGAAGCCGAGATCGCGAAGATTGATCGGGAACTCGAAACCCTGCTCAACCTGATCCTTAAAGGCGGCGCTGCCGACGCTCTCAATGCGAAGATGGTGAGCTTGGAAAAGCGGAAGAAGGAACTGGAACTGTTCCTGGCCGAAGCTGACGAGCCGCCGGCCCTGTTGCACCCGAGCATGGCGCTGCAATACCGCAAGCGCATCCAGCAGCTCTACGACTCGCTTCAGGATGAAGAAGAGGGCAAGCGGGTAGAGGCAGCCGACACCATTCGCTCGTTGGTAGATCAGATCGTGCTGACGCCTGTTGAGGGCAAGGTGGAGATCGACGTTCAAGGCGATCTTGCTGGAATCCTTACGATTTCCGCACAAACGAAAAACCCCGCCTCCGGGGCGGGGTCTTCGCAAGTAAAGATGGTTGCGGGGGCTGGATCTAATCTTCACTTGTTGCCCGATGTAGAGGGCGGTGACAAACCAGGCCAATGGAACGCCAGCGATTTGCTGAGCGTGGCGGTTTAAAAACCAGCCATTGGATAGGTTGCTCCTTTTAAGGGGGGTGGCCGGGGATGTTTGCCGTGGAGAGCT
>NZ_BSEF01000044.1:0-14569 GCF_027925545.1 Sphingobium sp. BS19 | reverse complement strand
TGCTGATTCCGAGGCAAGCCGCCCCCTCATTCCGAAATGATGCCGCCCCCTTGTTCCGAAGAATAGTCGCCCCCTGATTCCGAGATGATGCCGCCCCCTGTGGATGGTGTCGGACTCGGGTCTGCCGGCGGGGTTAAGTTCGCTCCTTTGTCTGAAGGAGAGAGCGATGTCGGCGGAAAGGGTGAGTATGCGGCGTGTCCGCGAGATGATGAGATACCGATCCGAGCAGGGGCTGGGGTACAAGGCGATATCGTTGCGTGTGGGCGTGGTGCCGTCGACGGTGCGCGAGACGCTGAAGCGGGCGGCGGCGGCGGGGCTGAGCTGGCCCCTGGGCGACGATGTCAGCGACGCCGGTCTGGAGGCGGCCCTCTACCGCGAGGCGGGCAACAAGACCGGCCATCGCCGCTGCCCTGAGCCGGACTGGGCGCAGGTCCACCGCGAGTTGAAGCGCAAGCACGTGACGCTGCAGATCCTGTGGGACGAATATATCGCCGTTCATCCGGGCGGCTATCGCTACAGCCGGTTCTGCGACCTGTATCGCGGCTGGGCGATGAAGCTGCCGGTGACGATGCGGCAGAACCACGCACCCGGTGACAAGCTGTTTGTCGATTATGCCGGGGACAAGGTGGCGGTGGTGGTCGACCGGCTGACCGGCGAGATCCGCGACGCGCACATCTTCGTGGCGGTGCTTGGCGCCTCCAGCCTCACTTACGCGGAAGGGAGCTGGACCGAGACGCTGCCGGACTGGTTGGCCGCCCACACCCGCGCGCTGGCGATGTTCGGAGGCGCGCCAGNGCTGTTCGTGCCCGACAATGCCAAGGTCGCGGTGATCAAGGCGTGCCTGTACGATCCTCAGGTCAACCGCAGCTACGCCGAGATGGCGGCGCATTACGACAGCACCGTGCTGCCGACGCGACCACGCCGCCCGCGCGACAAGGCGAAGGTCGAAGCGGCGGTGCTGATCGTCGAGCGCTGGTTGTTCGGACGCCTGCGGCGCCGGACCTTCTACAGCCTGGCCGAGCTCAATGCCGCCATCGCTGAGCTGCTTGCCGAGCTGAACGACCGGCGAGTGCTGCGCCGGGTCGGGCGGACGCGCCGCCAGCTGTTCGAGGAAATCGACCGCCCGGCGCTCAAGCCGCTGCCGGCCGAACGCTATGTCTATGCCGAGTGGCGGCGTCGTCGCGCCGGGCTTGACTACCACGTCGAGATCGAGCGGCATTACTACTCGGTGCCGTATCGCTTCGCGCGCGAGCCCATCGAGGCGCGGATCACGGCCGCGACCATAGAGTTGTTCCATAAGGGCGAGCGGATCGCGGCACACATGCGTGGCTCGGGCAATGGTCGGCACACCACGATCCCGGAACACATGCCATCGTCGCATCGCCGGTTCGCCGACTGGACGGTCGAGCGGATCGCGCGCGACGCGACCGCGATCGGGCCGTGTACCGCGCTGCTATGCGAGAAGATCCTCGTCGAGCGTCGCCATCCCGAACAGGGCTTCCGTGCCTGTCTGGGTATCATGCGCATGGGCAGAAGCTTCGGGCGCGAGCGGGTCGAGGCGGCGTGTTCGCGCGCGCTCGACATCGGCGCGCGCACCTACGGCTCGGTCAGATCGATCCTCGACAACGGCCTTGACCAGATCCCGCCATCGCGTCCGGCCTCCGCCCCGCCGGTCGACCATCCGAACATCCGGGGCTCACGCTATTACCACTGAAAGGAACGACGATGCTTCAACATCCCACTCTCGACCGGCTGAACACGATGGGACTGGCCGGTATGGCCAAGGCATATGGTGAGCTCGCCGCCAACGCCGAGGCCGACAGGCTTACGCATCCCGAATGGCTGGCGCTGCTGCTCGATCGTGAATGGAGCTTCCGCCATGACCGCAAGCTCGCCGCGCGGTTGCGGTTCGCTAAGCTGCGCCACCAGGCATCTCCCGAGGACGTCGACTATCGCAGCCCACGCGGGCTCGATCGCGCCTTGTTCATGAAGCTCGTCGCCGGCGAATGGATCGCCGCTCACGACAATCTGGTCATCACCGGACCGACCGGCGTCGGCAAGAGCTGGCTCGCCTGCGCGCTCGGTCACAAGGCCTGTCGCGACGACCGTTCGGTCCTCTACCAGCGCGTCCCCAAGCTGTTCTCCAATCTCGCGCTGGCGCGCGGTGACGGCCGACACGAGCGCTTCCTCAGGAAGCTCGGCAGCGTCCAGCTGCTGATTCTCGACGACTGGGGCCTGGAACCGCTCGATGCGCTCGCGCGCCACGATCTGCTCGAGATCCTCGAGGAACGCTACGGCCGTCGTTCGACCATCGTCACCAGCCAGCTTCCCATAGCCAGTTGGCATCATGTGATAGCGGACCCGACTTACGCCGACGCGATCCTGGATCGCCTGGTGCACAACGCTCATCGCCTCGATCTCGACGGCGACAGTATGCGGCGATCGAAAAATACGCCGGACGCTTGACGGCAGCCGCGAACGACACAACAACGAGCATTGCCGAAAGGCCCCGCTTCCGAGGGGGCGACTTCATCTCGGAATCAGGGGGCGTAATCATCCCGGAAACGGGGGGCGACTTCATCGGAATCGGCAAGCTTGGCCGCCAGTTCGATATGCTGGACGAAGATGTCGCCATCCTCGGCGAGACGCTTTCGCTGTTCGTACAATTCTGGCTCACCATGACGCCGCCGCTGTCAGATAGCGCGAAACAATCGGCGCGCATCAAGGGCAACGAGCGCTTCGAAGGCTTCATGCAGACGCTGGGCAAGCGCCTGGCTTCCGGCGACAGATTCCTGAAAGAGTTGTCGCGGGATATGGATTCGCTTCACGATCTTTCGTCACAAGGCCAGTCCGAAGCGGGTGGAAACCAGCTCTGAACTTTCGATCCATCCTATTTGCCGCCCTGCGCCGCCGATGCCCGCACACGCGTAAACATCTGTTGAAACGGCCCTAAATCAGGTTCTTTTAATCGACCCCAATCCGGGGTCCGTCTTTTGCGCGTCCCGCCATGAACGGGGCCGCCATGACCGCATCACATCAGAAACCCGAGACGATTGCGCGTGGTGCGCGGATGCTGCGCACCGCGCTCGGTACATCGATTGCCCGGTTTCTGGAAGATCCAGCTGTGGTCGAGGTGATGCTGAATCCCGATGGCCGCATCTGGGTGGATCGGCTCTCCGAAGGGCTGGCCGATACGGGGGAGAGGCTGTCGGCTGCCGATGGCGAGCGGATCGTCAGGCTGGTCGCCCATCATGTCGGCGCCGAGGTTCATGCCCGCAATCCGCGTGTGTCGGCTGAACTGCCCGAGACCGGAGAGCGCTTCGAAGGGTTGCTGCCGCCTGTCGTCACGGCGCCGACCTTTGCCATCCGCAAGCCTGCCGTCGCGGTGTTCACGCTCGACGACTATGTAAACGCCGGGATCATGACCAGTGCTCAGGCCGAGGTGCTGCGCCTGAACGTCGCCACGCGCGCCAATATCCTTGTCGCGGGCGGCACCTCGACCGGAAAAACCACGCTGACCAACGCGCTGCTGGCAGAAGTCGCCAAGACTTCGGACCGCGTCGTGATCATTGAAGACACGCGCGAACTGCAATGCGCCGCGCCCAATCTGGTCGCGATGCGCACCAAAGATGGCGTGGCGACGCTCTCCGATCTGGTGCGTTCGTCGCTACGCCTGCGCCCGGATCGCATCCCGGTCGGCGAGGTGCGCGGGTCCGAAGCTCTCGACCTCCTTAAAGCCTGGGGCACCGGCCATCCGGGCGGGATCGGCACCATCCATGCCGGTTCCGGCATTGGCGCGCTGCGACGCCTCGAACAGCTCATCCAGGAAGCCGTCATCACCGTCCCGCGCGCCCTGATTGCCGAGACAATCGACCTCGTCGCCGTTCTTGCCGGACGCGGCTCTTCCCGCCGGCTGGTCGAACTCGCCCGCGTCGATGGGCTGGGGCCGGACGGCGATTACGCCATCACGCATCCCATCACTTTGGCAACCACCCCGAAAGGAAACCCTTCATGATCCGCACGATTTCACGCGGCTGCCGCATCATGGCAACCGCCGCTGCCACTGTTTCCATCAGTCTGATGCTGGCGCCTGCCGCACACGCCTCCGGCTCCTCCATGCCCTGGGAGGCACCGCTTCAGTCGATCCTCCAGTCGATCGAGGGTCCTGTCGCCAAGATCATCGCCGTCATCGTCATCATCGCCACCGGCCTGGCGCTGGCCTTTGGCGATACCTCCGGCGGCTTCCGCCGCCTGATTCAGATCGTCTTCGGCCTGTCCATCGCTTTCGCCGCGTCGAGCTTCTTCCTGTCGTTCTTCTCGTTCGGCGGCGGGGCGCTCATCTGATGGCGGGCGGGTTTGAACAGCTCGATACTGTGCCGGGCTTCTCCATCTCGGTTCACCGGGCGCTGACCGAGCATATCCTGCTCGGCGGCGCACCGCGTTCGATTGCCATTGTCAACGGCACGCTGGCCGGCGCCGTCGGCCTCGGCCTCCGTCTCTGGCTGGTTGGCATCGCCATCTGGGCAGTCGGTCATTTCCTCGCGGTATGGGCTGCCAAACGCGATCCGCTTTTTGTCGAGGTGGGCCGTAGGCATCTGCGCATACCCGGTCATCTGTCGGTGTGAGGGCGCGGCCATGATGAACCTCACCGAATATCGCCGTACCGCTACCCGCCTCGCGGATTTCCTGCCCTGGGCCGCGCTGGTTGGCTCGGGCGTCGTGCTGAACAAGGACGGCAGTTTTCAGAGGACTGCGAAGTTTCGCGGGCCGGATCTGGATTCCGCTGTTGCTGCCGAACTGGTCGCGGTCGCCGGGCGTATCAACAACGCCGTGCGCCGCCTCGGCTCCGGCTGGTCGATCTTTGTTGAGGCACAACGAAGCGAAGCCGCGACCTATCCCGGCAGCCAATTTCCTGATCCGGCCTCCGCTCTGGTCGATGCCGAGCGCAAAGCTGCCTTCGAGGAAGCGGGCACGCATTTCGTGTCAGGCTACTTCCTGACCTTCCTCTGGCTGCCACCCGCCGAAGATGCGGCTCGCGCCGAGACCTGGCTCTACGAGGGCCGTGAGCAATCCGGCGTCAATCCATGGGAGCTGATGCGCGGCTTCATCGACCGCACCGACCGCGTGCTGGCGCTGCTCGACGGCTTCATGCCCGAATGCCACTGGATCGATGACGCGGGCACGCTGACCTACCTCCATTCCACGATTTCCACGAACCGCCATCGTGTCCGCGTGCCCGAAGTGCCCATGCACCTCGATGCGCTGCTGGCGGATCAGCCGCTGACTGGCGGGCTGGAACCGCGCCTTGGTGACAAGCATCTGCGCGTCCTGACCATTATCGGCTTTCCTACAGCGACCACGCCCGGCCTGCTCGACGAGATGAACCGGCTCGCGTTCCCATATCGCTGGTCCACCCGCGCCATCCTGATGGACAAGACGGACGCGACGAAGTTGCTGACCAAGATCAGGCGGCAATGGTTCGCCAAGCGCAAATCCATAGCCGCGATCCTGAAAGAGGTGATGACCAACGAGCAATCGGCGCTGGTGGACACCGATGCGTCCAACAAGGCGCTCGATGCCGACATGGCCTTGCAGGAACTGGGCGCTGACGTCGCCGGCATGGCCTATGTCACAGCAACCGTCACCGTCTGGGACGCCGATCCCCGTATCGCCGACGAGAAGCTGCGTCTGGTCGAGAAGATCTGGTCGATCTGGTCAACCAACTCGAGCAGGAAAAGGCCGCGGGCAAAGGAGGGCGGCTGGCCGAGAAGCTGTTGCGTTACGATCTCGTCGTGATCGATGAACTTGGCTATCTACCGTTCAGCCAGGCCGGCGGCCAACTGCTCTTCCATCTCATCAGCAAGCTGTACGAGCACACCTCACTGCTGATCACGACGAACCTTGCCTTTGCCGATTGGCCGCAGGTCTTCGGCGACGCCAAGATGACCACCGCCATGCTCGACCGGCTGACGCATCACTGCGACATCGTCGAAACCGGCAACACGAGCTGGCGATTCAAAAACCGGAGCTGATCCTCACCAACCGCTCACGGTCAATCGACGACATGCAAAGGGGCCCGATCGGCCCCTTTGCATGTCGTCGCCAGCGTCGCCAAAGGGGTCAACATTGCAAGCGAAATGGGGGGCACGGTTCAAAGCGATTTGACACTGGAATCGCATTACGCCCGCGACGCGCTGCGCCAGCTCTATCTGCTGCTGGTGCGCGGCAAGGTCGAAGGCTGCTCGCTGGAACGGTTTGAATCCGCCACCGGCCTGAAGCTGATGGACTCGAACGGTATCAAGGACGATCTGCCTGCCATCACCACCTTCCTGAACCGCCTGCTGGCCCTGACCATCGAGCTTCAGGGCATCCTGTTCACCGCCTTTGAAGGGCTGCTGACGGTGCGGATCGAAGGCGCTATCGCCTCGGGCACCTATGACGTCGGGCTGGAGACTTTGCGCGCCGAGAGTTTCGCCGTCACCGACCGGCAGGTCATCTACACCCATCCCCGCACCGGGGCCGAGACCAGCCTGCTGACCATCACCGAGCGCAGGCGCAACCGGCCGGTGACGCTCGACGCCGCCTTGGCGGAACTCGACGATCCGCGGGCGAAGCTGCTGATCAATGAGCGCTCGGGCCGCGCGGCGGTGCAGATCCCCACCACCAGCGTCATGCTCGACGATGGTGAAATCGAGCGCCGCGTCAGGCTGATCCGCCCGATGGAAGCCCATAACGTCCCGATCAGAATGATGGGCGAGACCCGTTGGGTCGAGGCGGACCGGAGTGTCTTCGCATCGGCCTGGGTGGCCGAGGTCGCCGAGGTGTCCGAGTTTGCCGACAACACGCTCCATATGGTGACGGGCTTGCTGCTGCCGATCTGGAAGCGGCTGCCGAACGACTCCACCCGCGTCTATCGACTCCAGACCGATGCGGGCGAGCGCATCATCGGCCGCAAGGTCTCGCCGGCCTGGGCGGCCAATGCGACCGAGACCGGCATCACCTCGGTCACGCCGGAGGATGCCTTCGCGGCGCTGCTGGAAGGTCGGACTATCCTCGACCTCGCCGAGGGGCTCCAGCTTCGCCGGGTCCGCGTCATGGGGGCAAACCGGATCGAGCTGTCGGGTTTCACCGACACGATGCGCCAGCGCCTCTCGGCATACGGGCTTTTCCACGAGATCATCTCCTGGAAACTGCGCATGTTCGTGCCGGTCGATGCCGCCGGTCCTGCCGTCCTCGCCAAGGTTCTCGACCGCTGGCCGGTCGAGCGGATCGGCGAGCGGGAGGCGGCTTGATGCCGCGTCACGACGCATCTGAACTGGCGACCCGTCTCGGCCGAGAGTCCGAGGCGGTCTGCCGCCACTATCTGTCGTCCGGCCACCGCGCCGGGCGGTACTGGCTGGTCGGTGATGTGCAGAACACCCCAGGCCGGTCGATGTTCGTCCGCCTGCACGGGCCGGAATCCGGCAAGGGCGCTGCGGGGAAATGGACCGATATGGCCACGGGGGAGCATGGCCGCACGTCGCGGTGAGATCGCTAACCTATCAAGGCCATTCTCAGCGCAGGAATGTCACTGAGCACATGATCGACAAAGGCGGGTAGCGGCGGACCCGCCGCTACCCGCGACATCGTATTCCGTTACCCTACTTACGGAATGGCGCGGGCCAGCTCGAAAACGGGGCACAGGCCGCATCGAAGGCGGCCTGTGCCCCATCTGTCAGCGATTGACGTCGACGACCGTGCGGCCCCGTATCCTGCCCGAAAAGATGCTGCGCGCGACATCGGGCGCTTCTTCCAGGCCCACGGTCGTCACCATGGCGTCGAGCTTGCCGAGGTCGAGATCCCACGCCAGCCGCTCCCATGCGGCGATCCGCTTGGCTTTCGGGGCGTTGACTGAATCGATCCCCGCCAGCGTCACGCCGCGCCGGATGAAGGGTAAAACAGAGCCCGGCAGATCCACGCCCTGCGCCAGCCCGCAATTGGCGACGACGCCGCCATAGCGGGTCTGCGCCAGCACATTGGCCAGCGTATGACTGCCGACACTGTCGATCGCTCCGGCCCAACGCTCCGTCGCGATCGGCGCCCCCTTTTCCGACAGCGTGGCGCGATCGATGATCTCGGCTGCGCCCAGGGCGGTTAGATATTCTGCTTCTTCCTGCCGCCCGGTGGAGGCGATGACGCGGTAACCCAGCTTCGCCAGCAAGGCGATTGCAACCGACCCGACACCGCCATTGGCGCCCGTCACCAGCACATCGCCCCTGTCCGGCGTCAGGCCGCCATGTTCGAGGGCGAGGACGGACAGCATCGCGGTATAGCCCGCCGTCCCGATGGCGGCTGCGTGCCGGGTATCAATGCTGGCAGGCAGCCTGATCAGCCAATCGGCCGGCACCCGCGCCTTCTGGGAAAAACCGCCGTCATGGGTCTGGCTTAGGCCCCAGCCGTTCAGCACAACCTTGTCGCCCACGGCGAATTCGGCGCTATCCGATGCTTCGACCGTACCGGCCAGGTCGATGCCGGGGATCAACGGAAAGCGCTGGATGACCGGCGATGCGTTGGTGATTGCCACACCGTCCTTGTAGTTGATGGTCGAGTAATCGACCCTGACCGTGACGTCTCCGACATCAAGGTCGCTGTCATTCAGCATCACGAGTTCGGTCGTGACGCCGGTATCGGTTTGGATGGCGCGGATGGCGCGGAAGGACATGGCATTCTCCTGACAGTTTAAAGTTAGCATCCGAGCGTTCGGCCGGTCTCGACTCTTGTATATGGTGCCAACTTCTATTGCTTCAATGATTTAAGTTAATAAAGAGCCAACCTTATGAAACCCAGATCTTTCGCCGGAATGCGATGCTCCATCGCGGGCGCGCTCGAACTGACTGCGGATTCCGACGTTATCCGGCCGGGTATTCCAACTTGAAGCCGGCCACCGTTCCGACGTGAAGCCGGCCACCATTTCGATCAATATCCGGCCACTTTGAAGGCCTGAGCAGGAGCACCTGGGTCAGCAACTTTGGCATGACGGTCCTTTTGAACAAGGGACGCGTAATGCCGGCAAAGAGAAGGCTGACCATGAGACAACTACGACAGATGCTGCGGCTTGTCGGCGACGGAACCAGCGCCCGCGAGATCGCACAGAGGCTGGGCGTCGCGCGGAGCACCGTGCAGGACAATTTGAAGCGAGCGGAAGCTTCAGGGCTGAGCTGGCCCCTGCCAGGCGACCTGACCGACGACGCTCTGGAGAACCGGCTGTTCGCCAGAGCGGGAGTGAAGCAGGGGGTACGCCGGCTGCCCGAGCCGAACTGGGCGGACCTGGGGCTGGAGCTGAAGAAGCCGGGCGTCACGCTGATGCTGCTTTGGGAGGAGTATCGCGCCGTCCATTCCGGCGGCTATGGCTACAGCCGTTTCTGCGATCTGTTCCGCGGCTTCGAGAAGCGTCTGTCGCCGACGATGCGCCAGGAACATGTCGCCGGCGACAAGGTGTTCGTGGACTATTCCGGCAAGAAGATCGCCATCGTCGATCCGCTGACCGGCGAGATCCGCGAGGCGGAGATCCTCGTCGGCGTCCTGGGCGCATCCGGCTACACCTATGCGGAAGCGACCTGGACGCAGGCCCTGCCGGACTGGATCGGCGCGCATGTGCGCATGTTCAACTTCTTCGACGGCGTTCCGCGGCTGATCGTGCCGGACAACCTGAAGTCTGGCGTCAACCACGCCTCCTTCTACGATCCGGAGATCAACCGCAGCTATGGCATGATGGCGTCCCATTATGGCGTCGGCGTTCTGCCGGCGCGGCCGCGTCGCCCGAGGGACAAGGCCAAGGTCGAGAACGGCGTGCGTTTTGCCCAGACCTGCATCCTCGGCCGGCTGCGGCGGCAGACCTTCTTCTCGCTGGCCGAGGCCAACGCCGCGATCGCCGGGGCGCTCGACCGCATCAATGACCATGTCATGCGCCGCCTTGGCGTCAGCCGCCGCCATTTGTTCGAGACGGTGGAACGGCCGGCGCTGGCGAGCCTGCCGGTGCAGGATTACGAGTTCGCCGAATGGCGCATGGCCCGCGTCGCCACTGACTATCATGTCGAGTTCAAGACCTTCTTCTATTCCGTGCCGCACAGCCTTATCCGCCAACAGGTCGATATCCGCGCCACGGCCAGGACGATCGAGATCTTCCACCGCGGCAAGCGCATCGCCGTTCATCAGCGCCGCTATGGCGGACGCCGCTACGGCACCAACCCCGAGCACATGCCCAGTTCCCACCGTCGATATGCGGAGTGAACGCCGGCACGCTTCCGCCGCTGGGCGGCATCGATCGGGCCACAGACCGAGGGGCTGATCATCGCCATTCTGGCCAGCCGGCCCCATCCCGAGCAGGGGTTCCGCACGTGCCTGGGTGTTTTGCGTCTCTATCGCGATCTCCATCGTGATCGCGCCGAGGCGGTCTCGGCACGCGCCGTCGAGATCGGCGGGCTGACCTGCAAGAGCATCGCCGCCCTCATCACCAATCACAAGGCCGCCCGGCCTGCCGGCAATCCCGGCGCCATCATCGATCACGCCAATCTGCGTGGTCCCGGCTACTTCCATTAAGGAGATAAAGATCATGCTGACCCATCCCACCCTCGACATGCTGCGCGACCTCGGACTGCACGGCATGGCCAAAGGCTTCCAAGATCTCGACGCGCAGTCGGAAGCACGCGCCCTCGACCATGGCGAATGGCTCGCCATCCTGCTCGAGAACGAAGCGACGCTGCGTCGTCAGAAGCGCTTCGAGGCGCGTGCCCGCGCCGCCAGGCTACGCCATGATGCGCAGGTCGAAGACGCCGACTTCCGTGCCGAACGCGGGCTCGACCGCTCCCTGTTCCTCAGGCTCGCAGCCTGCGACTGGATCCGCCAGCGTCATGGGCTCCTCATCACAGGACCGGCCGGTGTCGGCAAGAGCTGGCTCGCCTGCGCCCTCGGCCACAAGGCGTGCCGCGAGGACTTCTCCGTCGCCTATCATCGAGCCCCGCGGCTCTTCGCCACGCTCGCCCTGGCAAGGGGCGACGGCCGCTATGCCAGGATGCTGAAGGCGCTGGCCCGCACCGACCTGCTTATCCTGGATGACTGGGGGTCCGAAAAGCTGACCGACGAACAGCGCCGCGATCTCCTCGAGATCATCGAGGACCGCTACGAGCGGCGCTCGACCATCGTCACCAGCCAGGTGCCCGTCGACAACTGGTACGACATCATCGGCAATCCCACCATCGCCGACACCATCCTCGACCGTCTCGTGCACAATGCCTACCGCATCGAACTGAATGGTGACAGCATGCGAAAACGGCGCGCCCCCGAAAACCCGGAAACAGCTCAGGCTTGACCGGAAACGAAACTCGAACCAAACCTCAACAACGACCCAGGTGATCTCCAAGGGTGGTGACGTCCCGGGACGTGGTGTAGCTGGGTAGCGCGGTGGTCATCGGCGCTTTCCGGTAGGGTCTGGTTGTCGACACCAACCCCTCTCCGAAAGGACCACCGATGACCGACGACATGATGAACCTGCGCGCGCTCGTGGAGAAGAGCGCGGATGCCGATCTGCTGCGCGAGATGATCGGCTTCGCCGCCGAGCGGCTGATGGAGATGGAGGTTGGCGCAGCGACGGGTGCTGCCTATGGCGAGAAGTCGCCACTCCGGACGGCCCAGCGCAACGGCTATCGCGACCGGGACTGGGAGACGCGCGCCGGCACCGTCGAGCTTCGCATCCCGAAGCTCAGGAAGGGTTCCTACTTCCCGGGGTTCCTCGAACCGAGGCGCATGGCCGAGAAGGCGCTGACGGCGGTGATCCAGGAGGCTTATGTGCAAGGCATCTCGACGCGCTCGGTCGACGACCTCGTCAAGGCGATGGGCATGTCGGGCATCTCCAAGAGCCAGGTGTCGCGGCTCTGCGAGGAGATCGACGGCAAGGTGAAGGCCTTCCTCGAACGGCCGATCGAAGGCGACTGGCCATATCTGTGGATCGATGCGACCTACCTCAAGGTGCGTCGCGGCGGGCGGATCGTCTCCGTCGCGGTGATCATCGCGGTCGGCGTCAACAGCGATGGCCGGCGCGAGGTGCTTGGGATGGAGATCGGCACTTCGGAAGCCGAGCCGATATGGACGGAGTTCCTGCGCAAGCTGACGCGCCGAGGCCTGCGCGGCGTGAAGCTGGTCGTGTCCGATTCTCATGAAGGCCTGAAGGCCGCCGTCACCAAGGTCCTCTCCGCCACCTGGCAGCGCTGCCGCGTCCACTTCATGCGCAATGTGCTGGCCCATGCCGGCAAGAGCGGCCGCCGCGTTGTCTCCGCCTTCATCGCCACTGCCTTCGCCCAGGAGACACCGGAGGCCGCCAGCGCCCAGTGGCGGGCAGTCGCCGACCAGATCCGGCCCAAGGTGCCGAAGCTCGCCGCCATCCTCGACGACGCCGAACCAGACGTGCTCGCCTACATGACCTTCCCGAAGGAGCATCGGGCGAAGTTGCACTCGACCAACCCGATCGAGCGTCTCAACGGCGAGATCAAGCGGCGAACCGACGTCGTCGGCATCTTCCCGAACGACGACGCCATCGTCCGCCTCGTCGGCGCGCTGCTGCTCGAACAGAACGATGAATGGGCCGTCCAGCGCGCCCGCTACATGACACTGGAAAGCGTCGGCCAGTTGTGCGATGATCCTCTCATCAGCGCTTCCAGGCGATGATGTAGCGGGAGAAGTCGTCGAGGATGGTGGAGAGGTAAAACCAGCCCCAGCCTATGACCTTCAAATAGGTGAAGTCGGTCTGCCAGAGTTGATTGGGCACCGTCGTTTTGTCCCTGAACTCGCTGGCGGCCTTGATCACGATGAAGGCCGGGCTGGTGGTCAGGTCGTGCGCCTTGAGCAGCCGATAGACGGAAGCCTCCGAGACAAAATAGCCTTCGGTGTCGGTGAAGGTCACCGCCAGTTCCCGTGGGCTGAGCTCCGGCTTGTCCAGGGCGAGTTCGACTATCCGTTCCCGCACGTCATCGGGAATGCGGTTCCAGATCCGGCCGGGACTTGGCCTGCGATCATCGAGCGCTTCGACGCCACCGGTCAGGAAGCGATCATACCATCGATGGAAGGTGGCGCGCGGGATGCCGAGTTTTTCCAGTGTGCGACGCGCCGGCAAGTGGGATCGCTCGACGATCTGGATGATCTCGAGCTTCTCGGATGCGGGGTATCTCATTCGTCGTCGCCCCCATCCGCGATCATGCTTTTTTTAAGCAGCCGCAGTTCCAGCGCCTGTTCGGCGACGACCTCCTTCAGATCACGCGTCTCGCGACGCAGCACCTTGACCTCGTCGGTGGTGGCAGCACGCGCCGTGTCACCTGCCAGCCGCTTCTTGCCGGCTTCCAGGAACTCCTTCGACCAATTGTAATACAGGCTTTCGGCGATACCTTCCCGGCGGCACAGGGCCGCGATCGACTCCTCACCGCGCAATCCGTCCAGCACGATGCGGATCTTCTCTTCCGCGCCATACTGCTTGCGGGTGATCCGGCGAATGTCCTTGATGACCTTCTCCGCCGATGGCTTCGTCGCTTCCATTTTCTGTCTCATCGTCGTTCCTTTGAAAGGCTACGATGAACCAGAAAACCTCCTCTCTCAATTAGCCCAATTCTGTCTCATTGGTGCTGACGCCGGACAGGGTGGGACGCCGTGATCACGCTCTGTTGCTGCTTGCGCTTCAGACCGGATTGCGAGCGTCAGAACTGATCAATCTGCGCTGCAAGGACGTGGTTCTTGGGACTGGCGCCTACATCCGCTGCATCGGAAAGGGGCGGAAAGAACGCAGCACTCCTCTTCGTCGCGATACAGCTAAGCTGATTCAGGGCTGGATAGGCGAACGCCGTAACAGCGATGGGCCATTGTTCCCGTCGATCCGGGGCGAGCGGCTCAGTCGCGATGCGTTGGAACACCTGGTGCGCAAGCATTGCCTAGCAGCATCACGAGTTTGCCCGAGCCTCGCAGGCAAGCGCGTCACGCCGCACACGTTGCGGCACAGCACGGCGATGGAATTGCTGCATCATGGTGTCGACCAATCCGTGATCGCTCTATGGCTTGGGCACGAATCCGTGGAAACAACCCAGATCTATATCCACGCCGACATGCGGCTGAAGGAAAAGGCGCTCGCGCAGGTTGCCAGCCCAGAAACGCATACCGGGCGTTATCGCCCAAGCGATGAGCTGCTCGCTTTCCTCGAAACGCTCTGATTATGCCGAACTGCCGCATGGCCGACAGCAGACGCAACGGCCGCCGAACTCGGCCATGCGGCATAATCCAGCTTACGGCATCATGCGTATTATGCCGATATCGGCATAAGGGGCACGCCAGCGGCCATCACAGCCGCCTCAACCGCGATCTGACCGGCTCGTTCGGTTCGAAGAAATACGCCTTCGAGGAAATGATTGCCGAACAGACCGCGGCCTTCAGCTGCGCCGCGCTCGGGATCGTGCCGACCGTTCGCCATGCCGATTACATCGGGTCGTGGCTGGAGGTCATGCGTGGGGATTCCCGCGCCATTGTCCGCGCCGCCTCGCAGGCCAGCAAGGCGGCG
>NZ_BSEF01000043.1:0-15571 GCF_027925545.1 Sphingobium sp. BS19 | reverse complement strand
GCTTGATGACGAACGCCTTCTGCGCGTCCGTGAACTTCGATGCCTTCACACCAAACCTCCTTGCCCAGCCAAGGAAACCTACGGCGGAAAACTCTATCCGCAAATGGTCCAATTCTCAGGTGGCAGAGCAAGGCGATCGACCGGTTATTCGCCCGCTTCGATGCGGCGCTCAAGGATCGGGGCTATCTGGCGATGGGTGGGCAGATCATCGACGCCACGGTCGTGCCAGCACCCAAGCAACGCAATACCGAAGCCGAAAAGGTCGCAATCAAGGAAGCTGCGACGAGGCACGTGACTCGTTACAGGGTGCCCGAAGACTGGAAACCGGCCAAGGTCCGGCAAAAGGATCGCGATGCGCGCTGGTCAATCAAGTACAGCAAGGCCAAGGTCAGGGAGGGCGCCGATCCCAGGGCATCCAAGCCAGTCGATCTCGCCATCCCGATGTTCGGCTACAAGAATCATATCGGCATCGACAAAGCCCACGGGCTGATCCGCACCTGGGATGCCAGCGCCGCCAATGCCCATGAGGGCGCACGGCTTCCGGTTCTGATCAGCAAGGATAACACTGCCTCCGGCGTCTGGGCTGATACCGCCTATAGATCCAAGAAGAACGAGGCATTCCTGGCAGATGGCAAGTTCACCAGCCATATCCACCAGAAGCGAAAACCGAAGCGACCGCTGCCCGAACGGGTAGCCAGGGCCAATACCAGGCGCTCCAAGATCCGCGCTCAGGTCGAGCATGTGTTCGCCGGGCAAAAGCACCGTATGGGTCTCGTCATGCGCACCATCGGCATCGCCCGCGCCACCATCAAGATCGGTATGGCCAACCTTGTCTATAATTTCCAGCGCCTCGCTTGGCTCGAGGGGCGTACTGCGCCTGCTTGATGCAAAAGCCCCCCCAGCGGCAACGGCGACATCGAAATTACCCAAAAAATACGCTGCCACATCCTGCCAACCCGGGATCTGCCGTTCGTGACGCCGTCACCCCATCAAAATCCGAAAGTTTTTCGAGGCGTAAGCGAGGTCTGACGGCCGCCTTGCGCAATTAGGGTCTGACGGGTTGATTGCCACTCTTTAAGCGGGGTGGCCGGTGTCGGATGAGATCGAGGATTCAGCAAGCGGTGCAGCGACTACTCATATGAGTGGTCGTATGAGTAGTCGGATTGAGGTCGTTAGCCGAGTGTCAGGCCGTCGCCGTTGGACGGTGGAACAGAAGCTGGCCGCGCTGCGGGATGCATTTGGTCCAGAAGGTTGCGTGCGCACGGCCTGTGAACGCCATGAGGTCGGCAGCGGCTCGATCTACACATGGCGGCGACAGGCGATGTCCGGCGAGTTGACCGGGGTGCGCAAGCCGATCGAGCCTACATTTGCGCGGGTGCAGATCAGCGAGCAGTTGGCCTTGCCCGCCCCAACGGTTGCGACGCGCAGCAACGGGGTGATCGGGATCGAGCTGCCATCGGGCATCAAAGTGAGTGTGGACGCCACGGTCGATGCCGATGCGCTGTCGCGGGTGATCGGCGTTCTGGCGCAATGATCCCGCTGCCGCCATCGACGCAGATATTCCTGGCCTGCGGCGCGACGGACATGCGCAAGGGCTTCGACGGCCTGGCGCTGATGACGCAGCAGGTTCTGGAGGAGAGCCCGCATTCCGGTGCGCTGTTCGCCTTCCGGGGCAAGCGGGGTGATCTGGTCAAGCTGCTCTGGTATGATGGCCAAGGCATGTGCCTGTTTTCCAAGCGGATGGACCGTGGCCGGTTCGTGTGGCCCTCAACCAAGACGGGGTCGGTGGCGATGACGGCGGCGCAGCTTTCGATGCTATTGGAGGGCATCGACTGGCGGCGCCCGGAGCGTACATTTACCCCATCACTGGCAGGATAAAACGTCGGGATTATGGCGCTTTTTCTGGCCTGAAGACGGCCGATCTGCTATAAGATCGCAGTGTCGGATGCAGGCTTTTCCACCCCTGATAAAGATGCTCGGATCGCTGAGCTTGAAGCCGCATTGGCGGTTGCCCACGCCGATATTTCCGCCCGCGATATTCTGATCGACACGCTGCGCGTGCAGATTGCCCGCCTCAAGCGGATGCAGTTCGGCAAGTCGTCCGAGAAGCTCGATACCCAGATTGCCCAGCTTGAGCTGGCCCTTGAAGAACTCGAAGGCGAGGCCATCGTCGCCGCCGCACGTCGAGGCGATCCGGCAGCCGTCGATCGGCCATCGCCGGTTCGAGCGCTGCCCGCCCATCTGCCGCGCGAGGAGCAGCGGATCGAGCCTGATCAGGGTGACTGCACCTGTCCTGATTGCGGCGGCACGCTGCGGCCGCTGGGGCAAGATAGCGATGAGATGCTCGATGCCGTGCCGGTGCAGTGGCGCGTCATTCGGACCATCCGCCCCAAGTATAGCTGCCGGTCCTGCGAGAAGATCGTGCAGGCACCCGCACCGGTGAAGGCGATAGCGCGGGGCAAGGCGACCTTTGGCACGCAGGCCCATGTCGTGGTCTCCAAGTTCGACCATCATCTTCCGCTTTACCGCCAGGCTGAGATAATGGCCGCGCAGGCATCGAGATCGATCGCTTGACGCTGGCAGGCTGGGTTGGCCAGACATGTGTCCTGCTCGATCCGATCATCAACCGCATCCGCGAGGTCGGACTGACCGCCTCGAAGATCCGCACCGACGATACGCCGGTCCCCATGCTCGATCCGGGCCGTGGCAAGACAGCGACTGGCAGGCTCTGGGCCTATGCGGTCGACGATCGCGGCTGCGGCGCCACCACGCCGCCGCTGGTCTGGTACGAGTTCACCACCGATCGCACCGGTGCGCATCCCCAGCGGCAGCTAGCCAACTTCACCGGCTATCTGCAGGCCGATGGCTATGCCGGATACGACAAGCTCTACGATACCAACCGTGTCACCGAGGTCGCCTGCTGGGCGCATTTCCGTCGCAAGATCTTCGACATCCACGCCACCAAGCCGACCCCGCTCACCACCGATCTGCTGGAACGCATCGGCCAGCTTTACGAGATCGAGGCAGAAGTTCGAGGCCAGCAACACGATATCCGACGACGAAGCCGGCAGGACCGCACCCAGCTATTGATCGACGATCTCCGCCAAGCGCTCGACAATGCCCTGCGCCGTCTCTCGCCCAAATCCGAGATGGCCAAGGCCATTGCCTATGGCCGTAAGCGTTGGGTCACGCTGACACGCTTCCTCGACAATGGCCGCCTGGAGATCGATAATAATATTGCGGAACGCGCCATGCGCTGCGTTGCCCTGGGCAGGAAAAATTGGTTATTCGCCGGATCAAAGGCTGGCGGTGACCGGGCCGCGGCCATCTACTCTGTCATCGAGAGCGCCAAACTCAACGGTCTCGAACCCCAGGCCTATATCGCTGATGTCATCGCCAAGATCGCTGGCGACTGGCCTGCTGCACGCTGGGATGAACTCATGCCCTGGAACTGGCAGCCAGATAATCTGGTAATCGCCGAAGCAGCCTGAACCGCGGTCCTCAGGCCACGCTTACTTCGAGGCGTCCAGCTGGACACCCGCAAAAACCGGGTACTTCGGGGCTGATCAAGGCGACCGCGGGTAATTCCGATGCGCCCCATCGTTTGCAGGCATGTTGTTGGTCCGATCCCGGGTCATTTCGGTCGATTTCACTCGTTTTGCGCGGGCTTCAGGCAGAGTCATCCCATGCTGTGGTTGCGTTCGTGGAAGATCAGCCTGTTGAAGTTATAGGCCAGATTGCAAAGGGTGAGCTTCGCTTCGGCACGGGCCAGGCCGATCGTGCGGATGAACAGCCCGAACCTGTTCTTTTGATGGGCAAAGACGTGTTCGACATGAGCACGGATCGAGGATTTGGCAGCGTTGGCCCTCGCGGTTGCCTTCGGCATGGGCTTGCCCTTGGGTTTGCGCCGGTGAATTCGGGACGTGAGCATCCGATCAGACAACCACTTCTCGTTGCGCTTTGAGCGATAGGCACTGTCGGCCCAGACCTCGGAACTGGTGTTATCCGTGCTGACGACCTGCCGGAGAAGACGCCCGTCGGCGGCCGATGCCGAAGTCACCGCCATCTCCCGGATGAAGCCGAAGCGCCGATCGATGCTGATGTGGGACTTGTAGCCGAAGACCGGCAGGGCGATCATAGGCAATGGCGTGCCATCCGCGCGATGGCGCACCTTGCCACCGATCTTGAGCGTCCAGCGCGCATCGATGTCCTTCTGCGCTGCCTTGTTCGGCTCGTCCGGCCAGATATCCTTTGCGCTTTTGCCCAACTTGATCGCTTCGCGTTCGCCTTCGGTATTCCGCTGCTTGGGCGCAGGCACCAGCGAGGCATCGACAATCTGTCCGGACATCGGGATGTAACCCTTCTTCTGCAGTTGCCAGTCGAAGGCCTTCATGACCCGCTTGAGCGTTCCAGTCTCGGTCAGACGATTGCGAAAATGGCGGATCGTGTTCTCGTCAGGCGTCCGGTCTCCAAGCGACAGTCCAAGGAAGCGCAGCCAACTCAGGCGATCCCGGATCATGAACTCCATCCGCGCGTCCGACAGATTGTGTTGCGCCTGCAGGATCAGCGCCTTGAACATCATCACCGGATCGAACGGTGGCCGCCCACCCTTGGCACCATCCCGTAGCCGAGCCCTTCAACCAGCCAAGCCCGGAAAAACTCGAAGTCCACCGTCTGCTGCAAAATCTCGAGCGGATCGCCCTCCTTGCTCAACGCTTCAAGATGGTCGCTCAAACTGAACAGGGACTTCGGATCCACCACGGCTCTCCATGATCGCTCCAGATCAATGAATCACCATCACCGCCCAAACGCCACAGGTTTTTGCGGGTGTCCAGCTGCGTATCTTGACTGTCGTCAACACCTTCAGTCGGTACTCTCCAGCGGTCGTTCCACGGTTCCGCTTCCGCGTCCCAGATGTGATCGACGTGTTGGAACGAGTCTGCGCCGAGGTCGGCTATCCCGCGTCGATCCGGGTCGATCAGGGCAGCGAGTTTATCTCTCGCGAGCTCGATCTGTGGGCATACATGAAAGGAGTGACGCTTGACTTCTTGCGGCCTGGAAAGCCGACGGACACTGCGTTCATCGAGTCCTTCAACGGCAAGTTCCGGGCGGAATGCTTGAACCAACACTTGTTCATGAGCCTGAAACACGCGGTCCGAAAATGCGAGTCTTGGCGTAGAGACTACAACGATGTACGACCGCACAGCGCGATCGGCAACAAACCGCCGATATCGCTCGTGTTGGCGTCAGCGGCACATGGCCCGCCCTGACGTCAGCACGCTGGAGAATCGCCAGCAGGGCGGTCCAAGATCAGGGTGCAGGTCAGCACGCTGGAAAATCGCCAGCAGGGCGGTCCAAGATCGGGGTGCAGGTCAGCGAGGCGGAAAACTCCAGACCCAAGCGGTCCAAGGTTGGGTAGCAGTGCAGCGAGGCGGAAAACTCCAGACCCAAGCGGTCCAAGGTTGGGTAGCAGTGCAACTGAGGGCAGGACTCTACTCAAATCTGGAGGAAAATGCGGGGCTCAGCCCAATTCGGTAGCGTTGTAGCATTTCCTATAGATCATTGCAGTCCGTTTCTATCTCTCGATGATGCTGGTAACAATGGGCCAATTAGAGACCATACCTCTATACAAACTTGGCGTGCTACGCTCAAGATTCCAAAGACGTATACTGTTCCACCGACCAAAATTGATATTATCAGCTGTGTCAATGCCCCCATATTTAATGGAGGTATAGACCAAACCGCTGCAGCCATAGCTAGGGTGCAGATGAGAGGCACCCCTATCCCAATAAGATAACGCTTGATCGGAAATGTTGTAATTCGCGCGACCGTAATCAATGTTAGCATGAATACGATCGGAATTGGCACCGACAAGCATAGTGCTAATAGCACAAGATCACTTTTGCCAACTAGGGCGATTGAAATTACCGACAGCAGCATTTGCAGTAAAGTGAATATGAGTATCAATTTTGCCCTTCCCATTGCCATAACTATTTGATTAAGGATGCCCAGGCTTGGTATAAATAGTCCAAATGCGGCCAGCACAGCCATAATTGGCGCTGCGCCCTCCCACTTAGGCCCGAACAACACGGCGATGGAAAGTTGCGCCGTTAGTGCGATCCCAATAAACAGCGGCGCGGTCAACGCCATAACCAACCTAGCCACGCGTACGGCAGCGTTGCCAAATCGAATGGGATCTCCGCTCACTTCCGCAAATGTCGGTAGTGCGACAGACGCAATCGGCTGCCATAACGCAATTTGAATGGCTCCAACAACTCTCTTAGCGGCGGCATAGAGACCACCGCTGGACGGTCCGAGAAGAAATGTAACAAGAGCCGTATCAAAGTTTTGAGATATAAACTGTAAACTTTGGTTCACACCAAGTGGAAGTGCAGTTGAAAGGATAGCTCTAGCGCGCAACAACGAGAAGCGGCGTTTTGGTCGCCAAGGTATGGCGCGCCATAACAACCATAAGCCTAGAACACTGGCAATCACTTGGTTGAGTATGAGTGCACTAAGGCCGTACCCCGCCAACGCAACAACAATCCCAACAGCACCCCCTACGGCTGTACTAGTGGAATTGCGCATTGCTAAAGACCGAAAACGAAAATTTCGTCTGGCCCATCCGATATGAGAATAAGATAGTCCGGATATAAGGACTATTATACTTGTTGCTCTAAC
This sequence comes from Sphingobium sp. BS19, assembly GCF_027925545.1. Classification (NCBI taxonomy): domain Bacteria; kingdom Pseudomonadati; phylum Pseudomonadota; class Alphaproteobacteria; order Sphingomonadales; family Sphingobiaceae; genus Sphingobium; species Sphingobium sp. BS19. The sequence goes on along the minus strand of NZ_BSEF01000043.1, from coordinate 8,890 downwards.
AACTCGCAACAATTCTGAAAGGCCATAAAATTGCGATAGTGGCCCAGCTAGAATGTTGATGAAACCAAAAGCAATCAACGAAATCGCTACACATAACCAGAACCCGGTATCATAATCTTCGGACGTAGGATTACGTAGGGTAACGAGGCCGGTAGATATAGAATTTAGAACTGTGCTTCGCATCAATAGTACGAAAACTAAGGCAGTTGAAACAATACCGAATAGCGCCGGGGACAGCAGACGCCCTAAAATCACAAAAATTACAAGGGACAGAGCTTGCTGAACAGCATTGTCCAAAAAACTCCAGCCAGCGCCGGAAATTGCCCGATCCTTTAGAGACCGCACCATAGGATCTGACATTTAGCTATCAACTCGATCTATCAGTTTGTTTTTAGAAACAACCTTATCGATGACAGCCACCACGCCGTCAGCAGTATTAGCAATTGAAAAGTGAGAGGATGCAAATACCCTAGCCTGCTGCCCAATCGAACTTCTTAAATTTGCATCACGGATGAGGTCCCGAACTTGCTTTGTGAACAGGTCGGCATTGTCATGAGCAACACCTCCCAGATGATACTTTTCAATGTACCCCCCAGGGTCAAAGCCTAAACTCACGGTCGGCTTCCCCGCCAACCAAGCCTGAATAAAGTTGTTACCAAAACCCTCTGGCTCGCAGGTATGGACCAACATCAATGCAGAACGCAACATGCCGTTTACCTGCGCTACCGACCTTGGTCCTAGATACTTGAAATTTTCCATTTCCTTTTCATCTTCAAGCCAAGAATAAAGTTTTGACATCATGGCACCAACCATCAAGAAATCAACATTCTCGTCCCTCAGTTTTTCTGCCAACTGAAGAAATAATTCAGGTCGTTTTGCCTTCTTTATGTTGGCTACCCATAATATAAAAGGGCGATGCCAAAAGAATTCCTCAGCCACTTCACTTACTGAATTTGGAACGAAGGATTCGAATTCGACCGGCAAACTGCCTAGATAAGACTCATTTAAATAGGTAACTGCTGATACATACTTGAATCCAAGATAATTAAGCCTACTCGTAAGTGCCTGCTTAATTGCCTTCAGGGCATCCTTGTAACTTTGTTTTGGACTGGAAAGATAATTGTACTTTCTCGTATCATCAATATGCGAAACGGCAAATATAATAGGAATTTTCTTATTATTTAGAGTTTTTGCCACACCATAAAAATGGTGCTTATTTAGACGCCAATAGACAACATCTGGATTTTGACCGATTATTGCTTGAGAAATAGCACGTGAATTACTCTGTGTGGGAATCACACTGTATTTCCGGTTATAATTTTTATTGATGTCCCCTGCAGGCGCTACATAGGTGACACTATACCCACGTTCAAAAAGTTCCGACGCAATATTATCGCATTGCATCTCGCTTCCGCCTAGCACGTCGTCGACATGACGATTTACAATAACGACATTCATAATAACGCCCGCCCAATTGACCCAGTTTGATCATAAAGACTTGCTCGACGTCGTTCGACCCATGCATTTATGATAGCGCGAGCAGGTCTCTCGACGAAATAATAGCTTAAGATAGTCGCTAAAAATACTAAAGGGAGTGACATCACTCGCTCTGTTGTACTGTTCGCTAGTTTTCCGAAAGGCTGCTGCCAAAGGTACATCGAATAAGACCATATACCAATTCTTAGAACTAGCGGGTGCTCCAGTACGACTAAAGCAAACTTTGGAGCACGCGGCATTGAAATCAAGCTGATCGCCAATAAAGCTGTTCCAAGACTATATTTTACAGGGTCCGGAACAACGTCCATACTCAATAATACCGCCAAAACTCCACTCGCAAGCGGCAACCACGGCGGAATGATATTAAAGTCAAAATTTCTCGTAGATAAATAAGCTATTGCACCGATAAGAATTGAACCTCCGCGCACGTCCGTACGCCAGTAAACCTCATAGTAACTCATTCCCATAGCAGTCTGTATCGCACCAATAGCTATACTAACGACGGAAAAGAAGATCAGCAATTTGATTATTGGAAGCGGTCGCTTTCGGTGAATAAAAGCAACTACACCGAGCACAATATACATGTGCTCCTCAACGCAAAGTGACCACACGTGCCCAAGCACCGCGGGACGCCCCATCCAAATCTGACTATAATTAAACGCAAAAGACACTGATGTAACATAGCCCGAGATATTCATGTCGCCGATTCCCAGCACCAAGCCTGCCATAAGCATCAAACTCAAAAAAACAAAAAGTGCTGGATAAACTCGTGAGATTCGCCGAGGAAAAAAAGCACTTAAAGGCGTGTTCCGCACAAATAAGATCTCAGCCATCAACCTGCCGCTAAGCACGAAAAACAGTTCGACACCCAGACGTCCAAAATTCAAATGTTTCGACGTAATAAAGTGCGCAAACATCACCGCTAGAATTGCAAAGCCTCGCCATCCGTCAAGGTAGCGTATGCGCTCGATCGCACGTTGCGCGTAAGGTAAGTGGCTCATGCCAATGCTGATTCCATTCTGACTATCGACTATCTGCCTTGACTATGACAGAGCAGTTGCAGCATTGCACCATCAATCATTCTGCCAGCCGCATAATTGGGAAATGGACCGAATGGTTGCACTTAACATCGAGGCCGCCGACGATCCGCGGCGGCCGGCAAGGAACCCCGCGTGAAGGTATACAGCTGGACCGGCGAGCATCCAAATTTCGGAGACGATTTGAACCACTTCCTTTGGCAGTTTGTCATGCCTGAAGTAGTCGCAGATCCCGAAGATGGAGGCTTATTAATTGGCGTGGGGACAGTCCTGTCCAATAAATTGCCTATAGGTAAACCTCGAGTGGTGATGGGAAGCGGAGTCGGTTATTCGGCCGTCCCTCAGGACCTATCTGGGCCCGGCTGGGCAATCTACGCAGTACGTGGCCCCCTTACCGCGAAACTTCTCAATCTCCCCGTTGGCAGAGCGGTTGTTGATCCCGCAGTACTCCTGCCCACGATGCCAAATTGGTCCGGCCACAAGCATGGCGATGCCATTTTAGTTCCTCATTGGATCACAGCTCAAGATAGCGATTGGTCATGGGCTTCCGAAAAATGCGGACTGAAATATGTTGATCCAAGGCAGGATCCTAAAGTCGTCATCAATGCAATTGCTGGCGCTCGGTTGGTGGTGGCCGAATCCATGCATGCTGCGATCATTGCAGATGCCTTTAGGGTACCGTGGATTCCGATAATTGGACTGCATCGCGCAATTTTCAAATGGACAGATTGGACTAGCTCCTTATCAATGGATTATCAGCCGCATAAGATAGGGTTATGGGCGCATATCCAGCACAAGTTGTCTCCAAATCCACAATTTACAGGAAGTGGTGGTTCGGTGGCTGTGCCTTCGGACGTTGCAACTAAACTCAATTTGGCAGCGTCTGCTCGAGGTGTCATCGGGAAAGTGCCCTCAATCATACGTCGGCAATTGATAATTCGCGATTTATCGCGCGTTCAAAATCAACCGTCGCAATTGAGTTCTGACCTGACGCTTCGCGGTCGACAGAAACTATTGCTGGAGCGCATTGCGCAATTGCGCTCTGATTTTGCCGCTGGCCGCATCGGTCGGGCCATCTCCGGAGAAGCCGTATGACGGTTCCTATTTATCTCATAAATCTGGATCGATCAGTTGACCGTCTTCATTTCGTGGCGCAGCGCTTAGAAACCTTGGGGCTCTCTTTCAGTCGCATCGCGGCGGTAGACGGTGCACGCCTGACCGATGAAGAGCGCATTTCGTTTATCTCGCAAAGACCTCGAGACGGAAGGCGAGGTTGGCGGCAAGGGCAAATTGGGTGTTTCTTAAGTCATTTTCACGCATGGCGACAGATTGCTGCAGCTTCTGACACTTATGGGTTGGTGTTAGAAGACGATATTCACTTATCAGATGTGACTCCCGCCGTTCTTAACGATATTTCCTGGATTCCCGCAGACGCTGATATTGTACGTTTAGAAAGTACAGGACAGTGGCTATCGCTAGGCAAACCGGTAGCAACTGCTGCATGTCGCCCAATCCGTGCTTTACGATCCGCCGCGTGGGGCGCTGGCGCTTACTTAATGTCGCGCGAAGCTGCTACTAGCCTTCTCTGTAGTGATCCTGCCCTCCAGACGCCTGCAGACGATTTTCTGTTTAACCGAAACGGTTCTTCGATCGCTCAATCGATGACCACCTATCAAATTGTTCCAGCCATCGCCGTTCAAGATAAGTTTAGCGCAGAAGAAGCTACCGCTGAGGGATTTGGCAGCAACATTGAGACGGATACGATCAACGCGCGGTTGCGGGGTTTCTCAGCATTCCGCCGCCGCGTGACTTCCACTTTGCGCGGCAAAACCCCAGTGGAATTCGCATGAATCCCTCAATGCCGTTTCAAAGAAATGTTCACATTCGGCATGTGGTACGCCAGTACCATCCTGCTGTTGGTGGATTAGAAGAATCTGTTGCCATGTTGGCGCGTAGTCTTAATGAACGCTCAGGCATTACCAGCTCAGTGGTTACGCTCGACCGGCTGTTTGGCGATCACGATACCCTCCTCGCCCCGGTTGATGAACAAGAGGGCGTTCAGATAGTGCGTATTCCGTTCCGCGGTTCCACACGCTACCCGCTTGCCCCACGTGTACTTCGAACACTGGCGGGGGCCGACATCATACATGTGCATGGGATAGATTTCTTTTTTGATTTCCTGGCAGCGACAAAGCCAATGCATCGACGAACTCTAGTGGCGTCTACACATGGAGGGTTCTTTCACACTAAGTTTGCCGGCAGCGCGAAGAAGATTTGGTTCAACACAATCACGCGCGGGTCTTCTTACGCGTATCACCGCATATTCGGTTCTAGTTTACAAGACGCCGAAACCTTTGCACGTATTGCCCCGGCCCGCACCGTCGCGATCGAAAACGGAGTCAATGTTGAAAAATGGCGGAATGCCGCATCTCAAGTCGCGGAACCTGTATTGCTCTTTATTGGACGCTTCTCTGTTAACAAAGACCTTCCGGCTCTCATTAAGCTGATTGCCACCTTGGGACCTCCATGGCAGTTAATTATAGCCGGGCAGGACAGCGATCTTACCGCAAGAGATCTAATGGCGATCGTGGCTCAGCATAATGCTGCAGGATTGGTGACGATCGTTCGCGCACCAGACAATACTTCGCTACGCGAGCTTATAGGGAGAGCCAGTTTTATCGTCTCAGCATCGCGGTATGAAGGTTTTGGGTTAAGCGCCGTCGAAGGCATGTCCGCAGGACTCACTCCGATACTGAGCGCTATTGCACCATTTGAACGATTAGTGAGGCAGTCTGGACGAGGCCGAACTGTGGATTTTAACAACTTTCTACTAACGGCGGACGTGGTGCGTACCGAGTTGATCAAACTTAAAGAGGATACTGCCGGCAATCGCGCCCGTAACATCTCTGCATCAGACGCTTATGGTTGGCCAAAAGTCACTGACAGTTTTATTTCACACTATCGCAGTATTTTGGGATGATATTCCAATAGCGTATTTATTGATCGCGCACCTCGGGCGCGAACTTGTTTGTAGTCTTGCTTATATCAGCTCCATATACTCAAGAATTGGAGCATCCGGCAAACTCGGCGCCGTTCGCTTGAATTGATGGACGCAGGCAATCCGGATGTGGTGCATCGCGAGCGGGATTACCCATCGCGCTGGGCAACGGTGGTACAGATTGCCGAGAAGATCAGCTGGACGCCTCGAAAAACTGTCGGATTTTGATGGAGTGACGGCGGCACGAACGACAGATCCCGGGTTGGCAGGATGTGGCAGCGTATTTTTTGGGTAATTTCGATGTCGCCGTTGCCGCTGGGGGGGGCTTTTGCATCAAGCAGGCGCAGTACGCCCCTCGAGCCAAGCGAGGCGCTGGAAATTATAGACAAGGTTGGCCATACCGATCTTGATGGGTAACCGGCCGGTTGAGGCCGCCTGCCGTGGGCTGAGCTGAGCGCGTAAGAGACGTCGATAAGGACGTACATATAGACGTCCTGAACTGGAGCGAGGCGCGCGATGGAGATATTGGGGCGAGAACGACGGCGTCGTTGGACCGAGGCCGAGAAGCTTGAGATCGTCGCTGCGGTAGGCGTGAACGGCGAGACGCTGTCGCGTGTAGCGCGGCACTACGATGTGTCACGGGCCCAGATTTACAGTTGGCGCCATGCGTTCAAGAAGAAAGGGCAAAGGCCTGCGTTATCCGGCCCTACCTTTTTGCCGGTCGACATCGCGCCATCGATGCTGGCGGCGCCTGACTTTGAGGAGCGAGTGATTTCAGCTTCCATTGTCGAACTGTTCCTGGCGCAGGGACGTCGCCTTCGCTTCGATAGCGGCATCGAGGGCACGACCTTAGTGCGGCTTGTCCGCTCGATCGAAGGGGCATGATCGGACCGGGGACCGGCGTGCGGGTATATCTTTCTTGCGGCGCGACGGACATGCGCAAAGGGATTTCGGGGCTGGCGATGCTGGCCCAGACAATACTGAACCAAAAGGCAGCGAGCGGTGCCGTATTTGCTTTTCGCGGAAGACGCGGCGACCGGGTGAAGCTTCTCTACTGGGATGGCCAAGGGTTTTGCCTGTACTACAAGGTTCTGCAGCAAGGTCGTTTTCCTTGGCCATCTGTCAGCGACGATACGGCGCGGCTGACATCGGCACAGCTTGCGATGCTGTGGGAAGGGATCGACTGGAGGCGTCCGAACTGGGGCGCGCCGCCCGCGCGCGTGGGATGATTTCTTTGCCGCAAAAAGCCCGTTTTTCTGGACTTTTGGACCGTGTCCGGTAAGGAAGATTCATGCTGAACGCGGCGGCAGATCTTCCCGAAGACCCGGCTCTCCTCAGGGCGATGGTCGCCCGGTTGCAGGCGGAGCACGCGCAACTGACAGTGACACTGCGGGCCCATGATCTGATGATCGAGACGCTCCGCCTGCGGATCGCCAGGCTGAAGAAGCAGGCCTTCGGCAAATCCTCCGAGAAGATCGAACGCGAGATCGAGCAGCTTCAGCTCGCTCTTGAAGACCTGCTCGTCACCGCCGCCGAGCGGGCCGTCGTTGCGAACGACAAGGATGATCCAGGCGATGTGTCCGCCGCTGTCGATGGTGGCCCCATTGCCAGGGCCCGTCCGTCTCGGCGTCCGCGCGTATCAGAGGATACGCCGCGCGAACGGCACGAACTAGACCCGGGCACCACCTGCCCGGATTGTGGGGGCAACTTGCGCCTCGTTGGCGAAGACGTAAGCGAGATGCTCGAGATGATCACGGCAAAGCTCAAGGTCATCGAAGTCGCGCGCCCGAAGAAGTCCTGCCGCTGCTGCGAGAAGATGGTTCAGGTGCCGGCCCCGAGCCGCCCCATCCCCGGCAGTATGGTTGGCCCAAGTCTCCTGTCCCATGTACTGGTCTCAAAGTTTGACGACCAGTTGCCACTCTACCGGCAAAACGAGATCTTCGCGCGAATGGGCGCCGACATTCCGCGCAGCACTCTTGCTGACTGGTGTGGCCGCGGCATGCGGATCCTGCTGCCCGTGATCGACGGGATCGAAGCCTCGGTCCTGAGTAGCGAGATCATCCACGCCGACGATACACCCATCCGTGTGCTGACCCCGGAAGGACGCGCCAGCGGCATCGGCAAAGGCGTGATGCAAGGCCGGATCTGGGGGTATGTCTGTGACCAGCGCCCCTGGGCCGGCGCCGCGCCGCCCGGCGTTGCCTATCGCTACGCTTCCAATTGGAAAGCGGAGCATGTCCTGGCTCACCTTGGTAGCGCGGGCGGCATCCTCTAGGCCGACGCGTACAAGGGCTATGCAAAGCTATATGAACCCGATGCCGCCGGAAACCCACGCTTCCGGGAAGCCGCCTGCTTTGCCCATTGGCGACGGGATTTCCATGACATCTGGATATCGCAAAAATCGCCAATCGCGCACGAGGCACTCGAGCGCATCGGATATCTCTACGACATTGAGCGTGAGATTGCCGGGGAGCCCGCCGACCATCGCCGCGCCGTGCGACAAGAGCGGAGCAGACCGAAGCTCGAGGCCTTGGATGCCTGGGCCGAGGCGCAACTCACCCGCATCCCGGGCAAAGGGGATCTGGCCAAGGTCTTCCGTTATGGGCTGAGCCGATGGCCCGCTTTCTGCCTGTTCCTCGAAGACGGGCGGGTCGCCATCGATAACAATGCGGCCGAACGCGCCCTTCGATCCATCGGAATCGGAAGACGGAACTGGCTATTCGCCGGTTCCGAAGCCGGCGCCGTGACCCTGGCCAGCGCCATGACGCTCATCGAAAGCGCCAAGATGAACGACCTCGAGCCACAGGCCTATCTCACCGATCTTTTCCAACGCATTCACGACCACAAGATCAACCGGATTGACGAGTTGCTTCCTTGGAACTGGCGCCCGCTCGCGCCAATAACTAAGACCGCCTGATGGCAACGGTCAGACACGTCTTCATGCTCGATTATGTCGCTGACATGCTTGGCGAGCACCCGGACCTCATAGATGCGATTGTCAGTAATGACGACAACCTGACTTACGGGTCCATCATCAGCGTCGGTTTCGGCCCGGACGACTATCGCACTGCTCTTACCGACGATGGTGTAGCCGAGCTGCGCGATATGATCGCTGCCGCACGGCAATCTCCCGACGAGTGGGATCAATTTCTCGAGGATTTTGTCGATGACCCCGACGTCATAAAAACCGTCAAGGCGCAGACCTCAGGGTAACAATCGGACGCTTACCTTGATGGTGGCGCGGGCGATGCCGATGGTGCGCATGACGAGACCCATACGGTGCTTTTGCCCGGCGAACACATGCTCGACCTGAGCGCGGATCTTGGAGCGCCTGGTATTGGCCCTGGCTACCCGTTCG
>NZ_BSEF01000042.1:0-15289 GCF_027925545.1 Sphingobium sp. BS19 | reverse complement strand
CACCTGATCAATGACGACAACGATATGAAGAGGGCCCCGATCGGGGCCCTCTTCATATCGTTAGGCCCGCATCAACAGTGGCCTGCTTTTACTCCGCCCCGGTGGCCTGGAATCTGACCGCCGTTGACACAGCGGGATGTATCCGGCTTCATTGCTCCGCTCCTGGTTGAAACTGCACAGGTGGAGCGTGAAAGAATTGCGGCGCCTCTACCGAGATGGAAGCCAGAACAAAGACATGGGGTGATGCTCTGAAGGCATCACTGGTGCGACGGCGGCGAGGTCAGGTCCGATCTGTCGGATGACTCAGCAGCTGACGATAGCCGCTCTGTGTCATCCAGCGCGCCCGTGCCAGATGGCTGTCATGGACTTGCCGTGCGCGTTCAGGTTCCCGAACAGGGTCAATTCCGAACAGCACATTGACGACTTCGGCCCATTCCGCCCCATCATCAGCCGCATCGAGCAGTCGCATATAGAGCTTGATATGCGCGCGGTCATATTCGGTCAGCTCGTCGCTAACAGGTGCAATATCGTCGAACGGGGGAAGCGGAGATGTCATGTCGCGGGTCGCCACAGAGCACAGGCCGCCGCAGCGGATCGATGATGCCGCCCGCGCCCGTCAGACGTCATGGATCTGTCGGTGTCTCTTCTCGTCTTGGCCATGTACCAGCAACACTCCTTGCCCGCGATCCGTGGACAGGAGAACAATCCCTGCTGCTTCAAGCGCCCGGCGCACCTGATCCCGCGTTGTCTCATACACCTCGAGCCGGTTCTCGGACTCAAGGCGTTTCAGGGCAGTCAGCGATATTCGGGCCTTGTCAGCGAGCGTCTCCTGCGTCCAACCCAGCAACGCGCGTGCGGCCCGCGACTGTCGAGCGGTGATCATGCATGATCACCTCCCATCGCGACCGGCGCGCATTCCAGAACTACGGCTATTTTAGTCGCTCTTGTCCAATCCGCCACATGAAATCGCTGAAGCGAGCCATCAAGCTATTTGCGCAGCACACCGCTCAGTGTGCGCGATTCGCCGGCCACAGCTCGGGAAGGCAGCACTTCTGCCTGGAATTTTCCGGCATTGCTCCGCGACTGACTGATCCTCAAACGATCCAATTGGTATTTGTATGATATGTTTGGAGATCATATCCTTGACCTGCGCGGCAGGATAAGATACGTCTCCAGATCAATATCACAGAAATGATCCGCAAAGGCATCACATGAAGGCCGAAGCAGAAACACTGGGGGTGATCGGCGACCATTTTCGCCGCGCCCGGCTGGCGGCGGGGTTGACCCAGGAGCAAGTGGCGGATCTCTCTGGCATATCGCGGCCGCGTTACCGCGACATCGAGACGGGTGCGGCGGCAGCGCGCGCCACGACATTGATCAACATTGCCCGTGCGCTCGGGCTGGAGATGATGCTGGTCCCCCAGACGATGGTGCCCGCCATCGAAGCGCTCTTGCACCCCGAGACCGAGGACGACCGCCCGGCCTTCAGCCCGCAACCGGAGAGCGACGATGACAGCCGCCCGCACCGCTGAGACCATCCCGTCGCTGGACGTGTTCCTGAACAGCGTGCGGGTCGGCACGATCGTCAGGACGCCGGGCGACTTCAACGCCTTCAGCCTTGACCCGACGTATCGCGCTACCGGAGGCCACCCGGTTCTGAGCCTGTCCCTGCGTGCCGCCACAGGGGGGCTGCGCAAAGACCCACGACCGGTCGCCGGCGCCTTACCGCCCTTCTTTGCCAACCTGCTGCCCGAAGACAGGCTGCGCGAGGCGATGGAAAAGCACCATGCGGGCAATGTGCGGCCGGGGAACGATTTCGACCTGCTCGCAGCTCTTGGCGCGGATCTGCCGGGGGCGGTGCGGGTGCTGCCCAGTGACGGTCAACCGGGCGCCGCAACGGGGCCCCCCCAAGGACGGCCCAAGGCCCGCTTCTCACTGGCGGGCGTGCAGATGAAGCTCTCTGTGATGAAGAACACCGGCAAGGGCGGTGGGCTGACCCTGCCGCTTGGTGATGGCGAAGGGCAGTATATCGCGAAATTCCCCTCCACCGCCTTTCCGGCGGTGTCCGAGAACGAGTTCGCGAATCTTGCGCTTGCCGAAGCGATCGGCATGGATGTGCCCGAGCGGGAACTGGTCGGTCGCGACCAGTTCGAGGGCATCCCCGAAGAGTTCGAGACTCTCGCGGAAGGGCTGGTCCTGCTGGTCCGACGCTTTGATCGCGGAAGTGATGGACAACGCATCCATATCGAGGATTTTGCGCAGGTCTTCGGCCTGTATCCGGCGCGCAAATATGACGGGGCCGCCTCTCACGACATCGCATCGGTGCTGAACGTGGCGATCTCGCCCTTTGCCGCACTGGAGTTTGTCCGGCGGCTGACCTTCTCGGTGGTCATGGGCAATGGCGACATGCACCTCAAGAACTGGTCACTGATCTATCCGGGCAGTGGCGGCACGCCCGCCCTTGCGCCGATCTACGATATGCTTTCGACCGTTCCCTATATTCCGGCCGATGGACTGGCGCTGTCACTCGGTGGCGAGCGGGCCTTCAAGGGGCTGACACCGGCCCGCTGGAAGATTTTTGCCAACCGCGCAAGGCTTCCCGAGCCGGCCGTCCTCAAAGCCGTCGCCGAAACGGCGAAGCGCATCGATGCGCAATGGTGGACCCTGCCGGAACGCGAAGCCGTCCCCCCGGCCGTGCTGGAACGGATCGACGCCCATGTGAAAACCATGGTTCCGATCCTGAGCGACTGATCCGTGCCAGACACGGCAGGGCGCGGTGGCCTGACGGCTTTCCCTAGGGCATGAGAAAGGCCCCGACCTAGCGGTCGGGGCCTTTGTGCCGCGCCTTAGTCGCCGCGGCGACCGTTAGGGCGGGACCAGATGAGGGAGAAGGTTTCGCCTTCTTCGTCATCGAAGAGGTTGGCGTAGATCGGGGCGTTGAAGCTCGGATCGTCCAGCTTGAGGCCCAGATAGTCGCGGCCCTCGTTGGAGCGCTTGGACCAGGCGGCGCCGATTTCGGCGCGGCCGACCAGAACGCGGTGGCTGGGGGCGTTCTCGCCGGTGGCGCGCAGGTCGGGGATGATGCGCACGCCCTTGGCCTGGACGCTGAGGGTGACGATTTCGCCGGTGAATTCGTTCGAGCCGGTCTTCTTGAAGGTGCCGATGGTTGCCATTTTAAGTCTCCGATTTCCGTTTCCGAGCCCGCACCATTGCGGCCTCTATGGCGATCGTCCGGCCGGAGACGAACGCTGGCGCACCCCAAAGGGGCTGGACAGCACAGGAGAAACTTTCTTGTTCCGCGCGGAATGTCGGCTTTGCCGGCAGGGGAAGAAAGTTGTGACGACGCTGTTGCGCTAGGGCGGTCGAAGCGCATCGCGCTGGTCTTCGGCCAGATCAGGCCATTGAAGAGGCCGTTTGGAGCGGTCGAGACACGGGGGCTGAACGGAGATGTGGCAACCTTGAGGCTCCATCAGGATGACCTGACCGGCAACACCGGCCTTTCCTGTCACCATGCGTCTCAGATCATGCGCATCTCTGCTTCCGGCCTGTTCCACCGGCATGCCACCACCCGCGGGTTCCCGTCAGTCTGCACGCGCTGGTGCCGACCGTCCTGCGCTCCTATGGGCCGCGTCTGTGCCCCAGGTTGATCCGGTGATTGGCCGCTGTCTGTCACCATTTTCCTGACGAAGACGGAAAACGATCAGCATCCGCGTCTGGTCGCCATCAACGGATCATTGCGGTTCAGGTTCGTGCAAAGCCGCCGTCCGCGTGGTCGGTTGCCGCCATACCCGTAACGCGCAGGAACGCCGTCACGCCCACCGCAACCGCTCCGATCACCGAGAAGATGAGTTGCCATATCTCCGAGGGCATCATGTGCTTGACAATACCGAGCGTGGCGTAAAATCCGGCCATTCCCGCCGGAGCGACGAAGGCCAGAGCAATCAGCAGACGCGCCCACATCGGGCGGATCAGCATGAGCAGGCCCTGACCAACAGCCAGCGTTAGACCGGCGGCGAGAAGACCAACGACGATGCCGCCGAGCCAACCAGCCCCAGTATCATAGGCCAAGGTGCCTGCATTCAGGCCAATAAAGAACGGCAAAGCGAATACGGCGAGATTGAACAGCAGCCAGCACATGGTGCCGATGGCTGCGATGGAAACGAGGATTCCGAGAACGATCATGGTGGTGTCTCCGTGCAAAAGGTTGGACGGTTGTGCCTTCCACCACCACCACGGCGCAGCCACAGAATAGCAGCATTCCTCTCACCGGGCGAGATGAGATAGTTTGTAAGGTCAAGCCTCTCTGTAAACTTGCCGCTTGAACAAGAAAGCTGATGCGTCTGGTAGACCAGTATCGGCTCTACCTCTACGGTGGTTATATTGTTGGGTGGTGGAAGGCTGCGGGTTAAAGTCTATGGCAGAAATCGATTGGTCAGATCGAGCATTTTACGACGATGGCGAATGGGTAAGCTGGTCAGACATCGATGAGCAGCTTCGTCACAAGGAGTGGGGAGCGAAGTATCCAAACGCCATCCGATCAATGATCCCATATTTTGAGGACCTGATCTCACTCGCTGAGAGCTACCATCTGGAGACTGGCCTGCATTTGTCCGTGTATGGCGACATCGGCGAATTGTTCGGGGCCATCACCTACGGCATCAAGTTGAACAAGACCTACGCGCAGGGTTCGGACGGCAGGCTCGAAAACGATCATGTCGAAATCAAAACCATCACACCTTTCAAGACCAAGGACGTAGTGATGGTGGATACATCGAGGCATTTCAACAAGTTGCTCGTGGTCAAAATAAATGCGGAGTTCCAGGTCTCCGGGCGAATGGTCAGCCGCAAGCAATTGCCAAAGCGCTCAGGCCGTTATCTCCGGATTCGCTGGGAGGACCTGGCGCTCTTGCAGTAGTGCGCAATGGCGTTATGCCGAACCGGCAGCGCTCACGCGCTGCCGGTTCCGAAGCGATAAACTGGGATGCCCATCTTGCGAGCCTTGTCGGCCAGGTTGTCCTGAATACCCGTGCCGGGGAAGATGATGACCCCGATCGGCATGATGCCGAGCATCTGGTCGTTGCGCTTGAACGGTGCTGCCTTGGCATGTTTTGCCCAGTCGGGTTTGAAGGCGACCTGTGCGACCTTGCGGTTATTGGCCCAGGTGGCCGCGATGCGTTCCGCGCCCTTGGGCGATCCGCCGTGCATCAGCACCATGTCCGGGTGCTTGGCGTGGACCTGATCGAGCTTGGCCCAGATCGTCCGGTGATCGGTGGTGTCGCCACCCGAGAAGGCGATCTTCGGTCCTGCGGGCAGCAGCACCTCGTTGTCGGCACGGCGCTTTGCGGCGATGAAGTCGCGGCTGTCGATCATGGCCGAGGTCATCTGGCGATGGTTGACCCGTGAGCCGGAGCGTTGCGACCAGGGCGTGCCGGTAGTGCGCAGATAGATGTCGGCGGCGGTTTCACGGAAGGTCTCCATGCCGTCGCGGCGTTCGATCAGGCTTTGGCCTGCACCGATCAGGGTTTCGAGCTGGACGGATTTAACCTCGCTGCCGTCCTGTTCGCGTTGAAGGCGTTTCTGCGCCTGCTCGTTATCGTCGAGTTTGTGCTCGATCCGCTCGACAGCGCGGTGGAAGGTGTTGACGGTGGACCAGAGGATTTCGTCGAGGTCGAAATCGAGGCTAGTGTCGGCCATGGTGGAAATCAGGGCGTCGAAGATGTCGGAGACTGCGCCCTGGATGACGTGATCTTCGGGTGTGATCCGGGGATCGGCCTCGTCTTCGGAGGGGCGGTAGCCGTAGAGTTCGAGTTCCTCGATGGCATGGCCGGTCGGGGACGTGCTGTGATCGGGTTCGAAATCGTCGTGCGCGTACATGGGATGCTTCCGTCAGTTGGACCGCGACCGTCGCGGCCTTCATGGCGACGAAAGCGCACGGGCGCTCCGGTCTGGCAGCGCGAGCCTCTGGCGAGTGCCTTGATGGCAAAGCCCGGCTGATTTGTTTCGCGCTGTAAAGGCGGCTCCGCCGCCGACGGAAATCAGTCGGGCGCCGCCATTGCCTGACCGGAGCGTTTGTGGGCCGATCGCCCTCTCAGAAGGCCAAGGCGCGGTCCTCTGCTGATGAAAGGATGCAGCCTATGCGCATGACAGGATCGGTACGCCCCGATCACGGTCTCGTGCCGGCTATTCTATTGAAGCCATGAAGCGGCTGACGTCCTCGGGAGCGATTTGCACCCGGATCTCTGCCCGAACGGCATCCAGCCCGTGAGTTGTGAGATCTTCGTTGAAATCCCCCATCATGGGTGAGAGCGTGATGGTCTCGATCCCGGCCTCGTGCGCCCGGTCCACCAGGCTATCGCGGGCGCTGTCACCTGCCGGATCGTTGTCGCGGACGATATAGAGCCTGCGCAGGTGCTGCGGGAACAGGATGGCAGAGAGATGCCCGGCCGAGAGTGCGGAAACCATTGGCATGGTGGGCAGAGCCTGACGCAGCGACAGGATGGTTTCGATACCTTCCCCCGCTGCCATGGCATCCTGCGCATCACCGAAACGAACCGCATGTCCGAGCAGGTCGCCCATTGCCTTCCTCGGCGGATCGACAGGTGCCTTGCCGGAACCGTCCGCGGCCAGCCAGGTGCGGTGCGCACCGGTGATCCTGCCATCGAGGTCTGTGACGGCGGCGATCATGGCGGGCCATGTTTCGGTCGGGCCATTGTCCTCGGGCCGCCAGTAGCAGTTGGGATGGAAACGCAGATTTGCGGTCTGGCGTAAATCCGTAATGCCGCGTCCGCGTAAATACGCTTCTGCGATGCTTCCAATCAGCGGCTGTGTCATGCGCCAGAGGCGGCGTGGGGCCTCGGATGATCCCGATGGTGCTGGCGTTCGGGACTGACGGGATGGTGGATGCGGTTCAGGATGCGGCAGGCTGAGGAAGCGCCGGGCTTCTTCGGCAACGTCTGCGAAGTCGATCAGACCAAGCGAGTCCCGGATCACGTCCAGCAGATCGCCATATTCCCCCGTGGCCGAGTCCTGCCATTTACCGGCAATGCCTTTCACGCTGTCGTGCAGCCGGACGAACATGGAGCGGCCAGCCGTGTTTCGGACATCGCCAACCTGCCAGTAATTGCCCTGTTTGCGACCATTCGACAGATAGTGGCGGCACACCGCCTCGGCCTGTCGGCCGAGACGCTGCGACAGTTCGGAAGCGTTGAGACGCGCCATTATGCGGCCTCCCGCTCACCGATGCGCAGGGCCGGGAAGCGGTCGAGCAGTTTGCCGGTGATCTCCGGTCCCGTTGCATCGACGGGCACGAAGAAGCGCAGTTTCCACGAGATGATCTCGCTGAAGAGGCCATAGGCCCGCAGCCGGTCGCGCATCGCGTCAGTAAAGCCGGTCAGTTCGATCCGGTTGGCGCCCATGACGCGGACGCGGCGCAGTTGCAGCCCCTCGGCGAGATCAAGGATCGTGCGACCTTCGATCAGCGCGGCATAGGCGGCATTGGGTGTCAAGCTGCTGGTGACACCACTGGCCGAAGCATTGGCAGCCCAGGCCGGCGATACCCGGCGACCGATGATGCGTTCGCCCTCATCAGTCTGGAGGCGATAGACGCGGGAGGAGTCTTGCGGCAGACGCTTCCAGATTGGCAGAAGCAGCCCTGTCACCATATGCAGGATGCTGTCGGTGAACTCCGGCACCTCGGCCAGTTCCGCCTTCCAGGCCACGGTGAAGGCGGCACGGTCGGCCTCAAGCCAATGGGTCTCGCCCATCGCCCGCACCGGAATGTTGATCGCCTCCATCGGCCGGATCAGACGAACGCGCCGTTCGATCTCGCCATCATCCAGCATGACGCTGGTGGTCGGGATTTGCACAGCGGCACGACCGGATCGCTCGTTGATGAGCAGTTTGGCACGCGGATCATCCAGTTCCGCCAGGGCGGCATCGAGCGTGACGGGCTGATTGCGTTTGCGCTCGGTGAGCGTCAGCAGCCGGGTTTCTGCCCCGGTGCCCGGATGGGTGTGGATCACCTGCCGGTCTGTGACGATGAAGCTTTCGGCCTTCAGCGTTTCCAGCCCCATGTCATAGGTGCCGGATGCAATCGCCCCGTCGATCCGCGCCTGCAGAAGCTGTTCGAAGCCCGAGAACAGGATGCCCTGCAACTCGATGGTCAGCGCCAGCAGGCGGTTGAGAAAGGTGGTGATCGGCGGCAGTTCGTCCTTCACACCATTGCTGTCCATCAGCTTCAGGCCGGTGGCGGACTCAAACCGCTCCAGCGAGCATCCCTCGACCTTGCCGCGCACAATCAGCAGATAGAGCTGGCGCAGCGCGTCGCGGGCATAGGCGGATTCCAGATTGTCTTCGGGACGGAACAGCCCCTGACCTCCGGTCTGGCGCTGGCCGCGGGTGATCGCGCCCAGCGTGTCGAGGCGGCGAGCGATGGTCGAGAGGAAGCGCTTCTCGGCTTTGACATCCGTGGCGATGGGTCTGAACAGCGGCGGCTGCGCCTGATTGGTACGGTTGGTGCGCCCGAGCCCCTGAATGGCAGCATCCGCCTTCCAGCCCGGGTCCAGCAGGTAATGCACGCGTAGCCGCTGGTTTTTCGCCGAGAGTTCGGCGTGGTAGCTGCGCCCCGTGCCACCGGCATCAGAGAAGACCAGAATGCGCTTCTGGTCATCCATGAAGGCCGAAGTCTCGGCAAGGTTGGCAGAAGGCGCTCGGTTCTCGACTGCAAGGCGTGCCGATGCTCCGTCGCCCTTGCGCACGATCCGGCGTGAACGGCCCGTGACCTCCGCCACCATATCCGTGCCGAAACGCTGGACGATCTGGTCGAGCGCACCGGGGACAGGCGGAAGCGAACCCAACTGCTCCAGCATCTCGTCGCGCCGGGCTACGGCTTCGCGGCATTCCACCGGCTGACCGTCGCGGAAGACGGGGCGTGACGAGAGGTTCCCCTCGCCATCGGTAAACGGCTCATAGAGCTGCACCGGGAAGGAATGCTGCAAATACGAGCCGACATACTCCCTGGGCGTGACATCGACGGAAATATCGTTCCATTCCTCGGTCGGGATTTCGGACAGCCGGCGTTCCATCTGGGCTTCGCCGGTCGAGACGATCTGGATGACGGCGGCATGGCCCGCTTCCAGATCGGCATCGATGGACCGGATCAGGGTCGGGGTTTTCATGGAGGTCAGCAGATGGCCGAAGAAGCGCTGCTTGGTGCTTTCAAAGGCCGAACGGGCGGCGGATTTGGCCTGCCGGTTCAGCGTTCCCTCGCTGCCGGTGATGTTGGCTGCTTCCATCGCCGCATCCAGATTCCCGTGAATGACGGCGAAGGCGGCAGCATATGAGTCGTAGATGTGCCGCTGTTCGTCGGTGAGCTGATGCTCGATCAGTTCATATTCGACGCCATCATAGGAGAGCGAGCGGGCGGTATAGAGGCCGAGGGATCGAAGATCGCGGGCCAGCACTTCCATGGCCGCAACGCCACCGGCTTCGATCGCCTCGACGAACTCGGCACGGGTCTGGAACGGAAAATCCTCACCGCCCCAGAGACCGAGGCGCTGTGCATAAGCAAGGTTGTGAACTGTGGTGGCCCCGGTTGCCGAGACATAAACCACGCGGGCATCGGGCAGCGCGTGCTGGAGCCTCAGGCCCGCACGTCCCTGCTGCGAGGCGGCGACATCGCCGCGTTCGCCTTTTCCGCCACCGGCATTCTGCATGGAATGGCTCTCGTCGAATATAATGGCTCCATCGAAATCGGACCTCAACCATTCGACGATCTGCTTGACGCGCGAAACCTTCTCGCCCCGGTCGTCGGAGCGTAGCGTGGCATAGGTGGTAAAAAGGATGCCCTCCGACAGCGTGATCGGCTTGCCCTGCGGAAAGCGTGACAGAGGCGTGACAAGCAACCGTTCCATGCCAAGCGCCGACCAGTCGCGCTGCGCGTCCTCGATCAGCTTGTCGGATTTGGAGATCCAGATCGCCTTGCGCCGACCGCGCAGCCAGTTGTCGAGAATGATGGCAGCAGACTGGCGGCCCTTGCCAGCGCCGGTTCCGTCACCGAGCATGAAGCCGCGGCGGAAGCGGATCGATCCGGCAGCATCCTCGGGCGCGGCGCTCACTTTGTCGAAGTGCTCATCCACGGTCCATGCGCCGGCGAGATGATCGGCATGGGCTTCACCGGCATAGATCACCGTTTCGAGCTGGGCGTCCGACAGACGCGCGCAGATGTCGGCCGGCAGCATCGGCTGGTAGGACGGTTTGGGCGGTGCGACCGAGGCCATGGCGGCGGATTGCACCAGCTTGGTCGGATGCGGCTGTGCGTCTGGGATGCGCAGCGATTGCAGCGCATATTCCTCATAGATGGCGTCGGACAGGCGAGCGCCTTCCGGTGGCGTCCAGTCCACGGTCCCATAGACGAGTTCGACGCCCTCCGGATCGTTGGCCGGAGCAGCGGCAGGCCGCGGTGCTGTCGCGCGGGCCAGATAGCCTCGCACAGTTTTCGGCGCGGTGGCCGAAGCGGAAACCACGATCTTCGGCAATGACACTGGCAGGCGCGGCGGAACCTGCGCCTCGATCCAGCCGATCAGCGTGGCGACATCGGGCGCGATCCCTAGCGATACCGGAAAAATGCCCGGATCGTCGGCGGGCAGTTTGTCGATAATGGTCAGCCGCGTGTCGATCGTGGTGCCGTGCTTTGCATAGACCGCGCCGTCGACGGCGGCGGTGAACACCACACGGCCACGCGCCTGCAAGCGGATGAAGGCGTCCCGCCATGCCGGAGCTTCGGGGCCAAAGCCTGCGCCGGTGATCGTCACCAGCCGACCGCCCGGTGCAAGACGGGCCAGCGCCGAGGCAACATGGCGGTAGGCCGCATCGGCGACACGCCCGCTGACATTGGCCATAACCGAGAAGGGCGGGTTCATCAGCACCGCGGACGGGACGGCATCTGGGGGCAAATGGTCGTCGATCTGGGCGGCGTCGAACTGGGTGACGGCAAAAGCAGGAAAGAGCTGGGCAAGCAGATCGGCGCGGGTCTCGGCGAGTTCATTGAGGATCAGCGAGCCGCCGATCGTCTGCGCCAGTATCGCCAGAAGGCCGGTGCCCGCCGATGGTTCCAGCACGCGATCATCGGGTGTGATCGCGGCGGCTGTCAGAGCGGCAAGGCCGAGCGGGATCGGCGTCGAAAACTGCTGGAAGCTCTGGCTTTCCTCGGAGCGGCGGGTCTGCGTCGGCAATAGTCCGGCGATCTTTGCCAGCACGGAAATCCGTGCAGCCGGAGACACGGCTTTACGGAAAAGCGCCTTTCCGTATTTGCGCATGAAGAGAACCGTAGAGACTTCGCACGCCTCATAGGCCAGCTTCCAGTCCCACGCGCCGGTAGCGTCGGACGCGCCGAAGGCCGTTTCCATCGCACCGCGCAAGGTGGCGGCATCGACGCGCTGACCGCGTTCGAGATGGGGGAGTAAAAGATTGGCCGCAGCCAGAATGGCGGGCGCAGCCGCCATTGGTGTGACCGGGTCGGTCACGGGGAACACCATGTTCATGTCTGGAACCTCAGGAGAGCGGAAAGGACAGGCCCGAACAGCGCTCTCTCTCGACCGCCCGGACTTAACCCCTTCCGGCCCGCCTCTGACTCTCAAAGCGCAGCATAAAAAAAGCGCCCCGACCGGACGGTGGGGCGCTTGTCAGCGTATTCTCGGGATCATCCAAAGCGGCGACCAGTTGCGGTGAAGGTGTATTCATTTGCGGCAATGGTTGCATCGACAGCCTCGTCCGAGGACAGATAATCATACTCGCGCTCAAGCTGGCGGTAGAGCCAGCGGGCCAGATCGCGCAGCGCCTCGATGACCGCCTCCTCGGCATCAGCGGTCATGTCCTGCCAGGTCGGGCTGTCGCGCTCGACCGCGATCGACATGCAGTATTCGTGATAATAATGGCCGCGATGGCTGGCATCGGCGCGAAGCTGATAGAAGTTTCGGCGCTGGATCGCCTGAAGGGTATCGGCGATGCGGTGCAGTTCGGTGTCCTGCGGGGCGTATTCCCTGATCCGGCGCGGCGCATTTTTCCGGTAGGAATAGAAGGTCTCGAAACAGGCGCCATCACCTTGCGACCAGAAGCCCCGGAAGCAAATACAGGGGGCTTGCCGTGTACCCCCGCCCATCAACCGGACGGTGCGGGTCTTGAGATTCAAACCGAGGATCTCGGCGATGCGCTGAAAATCCTCATAGACGGCATCGTACCAGTCATAGTCGAAGCCGCCTTCGCGATACCAGGCACGGGCCTTGTCCTTCGCCGCTTCGGACAATTCGTCGAGGCGATAGACGGTGGTTTCGATGATCTCAGGCATGGGGATCGCCTCCCTCCAGCACGGTGGAAAGCCAGCCATCGGTAGAGATCCAGTCCACCGTCTTGCCGGTGGCGAGATCAAGGACATGCGCCCCACCACCAAATCCGTCGATGCGCGGTTTCGAGCAGCTATTTGCGTACTGGAAACCCCACAATCCACTCAGGCCAAATTCGGCAGCGCAGCGTTTGACGAATTGGATGACATGCTCAGGATCGCCGGTGACGTCATCGCGCATCCAGAGTTGCGTACCGCCATGCTCTGGCTGGATGGAGAGCAGGAAGCCATCGGAGGGCGGATCCTCAACGGCATTGTCATCCGCCAGAGCTTTGTAGAGATCCAGCGCGCGGGCAGCGTTTTCGGGGGTGCCTACATCGAGCAGGCAAGAAAAGTGCGTGAAATAATCGGCCATGATAGTCTCCTGGCATGACATGGCCCGGCGTGTGGCCGAGCCGAATGGGATGAAATGGGTGAAGCTCAGGCGGCCTGCGGCAGGCGGAGCAGATCGGCCGAGGTCTCGCGCCAAAAGGAATCGACCAACCGGGCTTCCAGCGCAGCGGCGCGGTAACGCAGCCGTCTCGCCGCTTCGGGATCTGATGTCCGAAACGCCATACCGCGCAGGCGGCTGGCCTCGGTCACGATCCTGCGTGCCTCGGCATCGGAGGCGACAGGCTGTTGCCAGAGGATAATGCCGGCGCGGATTTCGCCAGCGAGGACCAGGCGTTGATCTTGGTCCTGAATGAGCATGATGCGCGGCTGAAAATACGGAAAGCTGTCCGGCCCCGTGCAAATATCACCGCGCGACAGGCGCAAGGCTGCGGCCTGGATGGCCTCTTCCGGTGACGGGCATTCGCCAAGCGGGATCACGCGGTCAAAACCGTTCGCCGCGTCACTGGCGTCATAACTGGCCACGCCAAGGCATGAGATACGCAGCGGCAGCTTTTGCGACCGATAAAGCGCGGGCAGAACATCGGCATCCAGAATCTGGCCGATGGAACGGAAGGTTTCGGAACGGGCAAAGGTCATCGGCATCACTCCATGACGGGCGCCGGTGAGCCTCTCTCTCCGACCCTCAACCCGTCACGGCCGAACGGCCCGCACTCTTCCTCTCTGACCGGGCTCGTTCCCGGTTCCGCTGCCGGCGATGGGAACCATCGCGAGGCGCTGAAGGCCCGAAGCGCGGGCTGCCGCGCTCGGGCCGTCGGGGATGAGGCGCTTTCGCGCCTTATTCCCACGGGTCCAGCTCCAGCTTCACCATGTCGTCGTCGCCGTCGAACTCGGCGGCAGGGCACGCGGCGTGGGTGCCGTCTCCGGCCTGGAACACAACGATCGAAACCATCAGCGTGGCGGCAAGGCTGGCGGCGAAGGCGGTGGCATCTGCATAGGACATGGGTTCCGGCTCCTGTCTTTGGGAGGCGGGGGACCATCCCCCGCGCGACAGGCGCCCGAAGTGTCTGACCGGATCTGCAATCACCCGAGGGCGTTCGGACTTTTCCCGAATCCCCGAGGGCGGCACGCGCGCGTAAGCCGACCCCTTTGGGGTTGAATGTCAAAGAGACGGATCGGACCAAGGTTTGCGAATGGAAGCGGAGGTGGTTTTTCGCATCTGACAGGATGCCGGATACCCGTCGCAGATGCTCTGCCGCGTCAGCCTTGCCACCATGCTGGCATCAGGATCGTGTTCCTTCAGGCCAGAGATGGCTGCCGCTTGTCCTGATCGGGATGGCGGATTGCATGGTGAAGCCGGATTGGGTCCGTCCGGTGCAGACATCCCATCCTCACGGCCAGAGACCCTGCGATCGGGTCTTCAGCTCCAAAGCCCATCGGCAATTTCGCGGGCAACCATCGCGCGGGCTTTCATCATCAGATCGTCGCCCGATGTATCGATGTGACCATAGAAGCGCGCACGGCCGCCATGGGCAGTCCATTCGGCATAGCGGCAGTATTCACGGGCATCGAGCCGGAAAACGCGCATATCTTCGGCCCAATGGGGCTTTGGCTCCACAACAACGGTCATGCCGTCGCGGCTTTCTTCCCAGGGCAGTGTACGCTCCAGCGGACGGTTTTCCCGATCCTGAGCAAATATTTCATCAACGTCGATGCTGGCAGCCATGGCGGCTCTCCAAAGAAAAAGCCCGATCACGAGGATCGGGCGAGTTACGGAAACGGAGCGGTTAGAACGGGGCGACCGAAGCCGCCCCGCATGAGTGCTATTCAGCAGCGACCATATGCTGTTCTTCCTCATCATCAGCGGGGTCGTCCTCGCCATCGCCGGAGAGGAAATCGGGCAGATTGTCGGCTTCCGCCGCAGTGCCCGATGCCGGGTCGACTTCGATACCCTCGTCCGCCATGCGCAGCGGCTCAGGCAGCCAGCCGGTTTCCGCCAGCAGGCGTTCGGCTTCCTTGGCCATGTCGCCCTTCTTGAGATGTCCGATCAACTCGGCGGCCCGGTCTCCGGCCCCTTCACGTACAGCTTCAAGGATACGCGGCTTGGTCACGCGGCCGAGATAATTGGCGACCGTCGGCCGCCAGCCCACGGCCACCATGTCGAGGCCGGTCGAACGGGCCAGCCGGTCAGCCTGCGACAGGCGGATGTCCAGCCCGTGCTGGCTGACGCCCGTGCCGCTGTAAGGGTTCGGCTTCTCATAGAGCGCATTGACACCGAAGCTGACGCAATGGGCGAGTAACTCCATGCGCGACCCATCGTCCAGATCGGTCAGCCAATCCCAGAGGGCGGCATCGTCTGCCGGGACATGATCGCCCCAGCGTTCGTGGCGGTCAGCGATAGCCTTGGCCGACGCGCTGTCGCGCAGATCCTCGGCCTGTGCGGGCAGATGAACCTCCCGGACCTGGGCTTCGAGGCATCCCTTGCTGGAATGCGGCATGAAGCAATCCATGGCCAGCCTGTGCAGCAGTGCCGTCATAGCGACATGCGGGTTTACTGCCACC
>NZ_BSEF01000041.1:0-15930 GCF_027925545.1 Sphingobium sp. BS19 | reverse complement strand
ATGCGGAAAGCCGCTGAGCGAACCCATGAGACAACGTGGCGCCGCATCGGCTCATCGCTCGACGCATTCAGCCCCGCAGAATGCCGCAACCATCTCCGCAATTCCCGATATGGATCATACCAATGGCATCCGCCCCTAGTCTCAGCAAACGTCTAGAATTCGCCGGGATTTTCGCGTGCGAAATGGGTAGCGGAAAGTTGGCCGTCATAGCGGGGAAAATCGATTTGCCAGAATGTCTCCCTCCTGGAGCTGCCCCCTGACCGCTCTTGCCGCCGTGCATCACTTCGTCTTTTGCTGATCGCCTTGTGGCAGTTCCCCCGATGACGGCACCCTCTCCAAGGCGCGCCGATGATGCCTGCAGCAGCGTGATTACCGCGATCGGGCTGTACGACGACGGCAACGGCGGCCCGGTGACCGGAGGAACGTCGCCACTGTCCGGCGTGGTACAGTGGGCTCGTTTTCACAAATATGCCAACGGAGAGTCGTCCACACAGGGCCAAGTTCTGCCCAGCGAAAGTCCAAGAGACACGCTCAAAGGAGCAGATTGGCATATCTTTCGCGAATGATCTTCTTGTCGATCTTACCGGTGGCGGTAAGTGGAACGGATCCAAATAGGATGCGATCAGGCATCCACCATCGTATTACCCGCGCCGCGAGCCACTTGGCGATGATATCCTCATCAAGGTCAGCACCGTCATGCACCTCGATCAAAAGGAGCGGGCGCTCTTCCCATTTTGGGTGAGGAATGCCAACCACAGCGGCCACTTTCACGCCTGGACAGGCGACGGCGACATTCTCGAGATCGATGGAGCTGATCCATTCGCCGCCGGACTTGA
Organism: Sphingobium sp. BS19; assembly: GCF_027925545.1. Taxonomy (NCBI): domain Bacteria; kingdom Pseudomonadati; phylum Pseudomonadota; class Alphaproteobacteria; order Sphingomonadales; family Sphingobiaceae; genus Sphingobium; species Sphingobium sp. BS19. The sequence goes on along the minus strand of NZ_BSEF01000041.1, from coordinate 15,094 downwards.
TCACGTCCTTCTTACGATCGGTGATGCGCATGAAGCCGAACTTGTCGATTGTGGCAATGTCGCCAGTATCGAACCAGCCGTCAGCATCAGACGCTGGCTCGTCCGTTCGGAAATAGCGTGAGAGCACCCACGGCCCACGCACATGGAGCGCACCCGACTGTTCACCATCATGCGGCAATTCGCCGCCGTCCTCATCCACGATACGCATCTCGATACCAAACATCATCCTGCCCTGGCGGGTCCAGATGACCTCGGCTGCCTCTTCCTCGCCGAGCGTCTTGAGCGCCGGGGTCGGGGTCGAAACGGCACCCAAAGGGGACGTTTCGGTCATGCCCCATATCTGTTGGACCTTGACTCCGTAACGACGCTCGAACGTCTCAGCCATCGCGCGGGGGACCGCCGAGCCCCCAATGATGACACGCTGAAGGCTGCCGGGCGTTCCCCCGGACTGATCAAGATGAGTCAAATACATCGTCCAGATGGTCGGCACGCCGCCGGAAAAGGTAACCTGCTCAGTCTCGATAAGTTGCTGCAAGCTGGCGCCATCGAACCGTTCACAAGGAAAGACGAACTTCGACCCATTGATCGCGCCAGCGAACGGCAGACCCCAGGCGGTCGCATGGTAGAGGGACTGGCACGGCATGATAACGTCGGAAGCACTAAAATTGAGTGCACCCGGAAGCCCGGCGGCCAAGGCGTGCAGCACGACCGAGCGGTGCGAATAGAGCACCCCCTTGGGATCGCCCGTCGTACCGGAGGTGTAGCAAAGGAAAGCGCCGCTATTCTCGTCGAGGCGCGGCCAGCCGAAGATGGTCGGAGCCGCTCCGATGCGCGCTTCGTAGTCGCCGGCAGTGAGCGCGATGAAGTGCTCGATTGTCGTAAACTGCGGCTTGAGCCGTTCTACAATTTCCGCAAGGTTGGCGTCGTAGGCCAGCACGCGGCTGCCGGCATGGTTGATGGTGTAGACGAGATGCTCGTCGGGTAGCCGGGGGTTGGCTGTATGCAGCACCGCCCCCATTCCAGGCACGGCGTAGAACAGCTCGAAATGGCGATGCGTGTTCCATGCCAGGGACGAAACACGATCACCCTGTGCCACTCCCAAATCGGTCAGCATATGTGCCGCCTGCGCCACACGCGCAAACGTGCGAGCATAATTAGAACGCCAGATCGGTTCGTCGATCAACTTTGAAACGATTTCACGCGTTCCATGGGCAACTGCCGCGAAACGCAGGATGTCGATGATAGACAACTGTGCTTGCTGCATGAGACCGGGGTAAGGGCTCATCGATTTTCCTCTGTAGATAACTCAGCGAATTGCTGTTGCTACACCTCACATGGGCGATGCAAATTATTCTGTAAGGAAACCAAGGACGATCTCGATAAACCTGTCGCGCTTCTCGATCTGCGTCCAGTGTCCGCATTTGCCGAACACGTGCAGCTCGGAGTTCTGCAGCAGGGCTGAATAGCGGTATGCCACCTCCACCGGCACAATTACGTCTTCCCGACCGTGAACGATCAATGCCGGCGCGGTGATCGCGCGAACCTCATCTTCCGGCGTAGCAAGACGGTCAAGCTTTTCCTGACGAGGTTCCGGGAAGAGGCGCGAGAAATTTTCATGACTTCCGGGGCGGATACTTGCCTCGTGCCGCGACTCGACGATTACGTCTTTCACTAGCGATGGGTCGTAGGCAAAGGTTTCCATCAACTTGCGCATATTGCTGAGCGAGGGTTCATAGCCCCAAACCTCGCGCAGGCCATCGCTCATCTCGAACCGAAGACCGGCAGCACCCATCAGAACGAACTTCTCGACGCGCTTCGGATGGCGTGCGGCGATAGCGAGACTGAGTGCGCCGCCGAAGCTATTTCCAATAAACCGCGCCTTCGGGATTCCCAGCACATCCATGAACGCGACGATGTGATCCACCCAGAAATCTAGCGTAAAATCGGAGATCTCCGCTGGACAGTCGGTATAACCGAAGCCGACCATGTCGGGCGCATACACATGATAATGCTCGGCAAAGGCTGGGATAACCCCGTTCCAGTTGGCGAAGGCGGTTACACCTGGTCCGGAACCGTGAATCAGCAACAGCACTTCGGCCTTGTTCTCGCCCGCTTCGATATAGTTGGTGCGAATTCCTCCGGCAGCAACCGATTTGCCGATTTCTGGATTACTCAAACTCAAACTCCTCAGTCGTTACGTCGGCATTCAGCCACTTTGGCACTGGCATTCAAAAAACCTACAACGTGTTCCGCGCGGTAAGTCGTAAGCACGCAGCGATCACTTCTTGCTCACCGGCAGCGAGCCCTCGCCTTTAAATACTATAGATATCCAGCACGTTAGGAATAATATCATTCGCTAAGATCACCTTGCGAGACACGATCTTCAGGTCCTGACCATCCGATTCAAAATCGTGGCGCTGCTGACCGAAAAAGTTGTGCTGCCTTCCCAGCTTATAGCTGTAAACGACCCAGTTCGACTGCACGACGACGCGGTCTTCTTCAAACATGCTAGATATCACCGACGTGATATGGCAGGTTCGTGGCAGCGGCTGAGATGCAAGCGACTGGTCCGTCTGTATCCGGAACACGCGATCCTCCAGCCCTGTCCGGTTGGGATAGTAGATCAACGACATCTGTCGATTTGGATCGCTGGTATAATTCTCCTCGTCCAGCCAGCAGGGCAACCAGTAAGTCGCTGACCGCGCATACAAGTCCAACCAGGCATTCCAATCCCGATTGTCGAGAAACCAGCCTTCCAAACGCACCAAATCGGCAGCCCGGGACAATTGGGTCTCGATCATTCTGCTGTCTCCAGCAGATTTGGGCGCTGCGCGCCGTCCATCATCATTTTCCGCCAATAACGATGCTGATTGAGGAAAATGCCCTCATCCTGAAGATGCGTGCCGTAGTATTGCGGCGCGCAGCCAATCTTGTGCGCGCGCTCATCACCTCCCTGTCGCATGTGTGCCCATCCGCGTGAGACATCGCTCCACTCGGCGTGCCGCGCAGCAAAGCCGGCTTGCGTCGCGTTGAACGCCGCCAAATCGTCCGGCGTTGCCAGCCCCGATGCGTTGAAGAAATCCTCATATTGGCGGATGCGCACAGGGAGCAAATCGGCAGCCTCGTCATGCGGCACAAAGCCAAACGCCTTCACTTCGGTCTTGTCAACCGCCAACGGCCGGAACGTACGGATCTGGCTGCTCATCTGATCCATCAACAACAGGTTTGGGAAAACGAAAAGATTACGCCAGGTATGTGTCATCCAATGTGCACGATCTGCACCGAACCGAGCTTCAAACTTTTCGTGCGAGGCGTGGGCCGGACGAACCTGCGGGTTTGGGAGTTCGTTCCACAGAACGACGTGACCGTTTTCGAATGCGTAATACCCGCCTGCCAACTTGTTGAAGCCCGACACGTCGACCGCGCTAACCACGTCATTTCCGGCAGCGATACGCTGGCGGTTGTTGGTAGTCAGAATGTAATTACTGTGGATCGAACCGACATGATAGCCATCGACACCATTCTCGGCCTGCAACTTCCAGTTGCCGTCGAAGGTGTAGACCTGCGGACCCGGGATTACATCGATCTGCCCGTTCTCGTCTTGGTCGACCACGAGGTCGATGAAGGCCTTCGCACCGCCGAGGTAGTCCGGCAGGCTCATGATGTCGTGATTAAGCGAGCCAAATATGAAACCACGATAGTTTTCGACTCGCGCGACAGGCTTCAACCCGAGAGTGGCCTTGCTGAAACCGGGGCCATAGCCTGCTTGCGCCATGTCTCCGCATCCGACCAGTTCGCCATCGTTGCGATAGCTCCAGCTGTGGAAGGGGCAGATAAATAGCTTCCGGTTCCCGCTTGCCCGGGTTTCAAGCGTTGCTCCACGATGCTGGCAGGCGTTAAGAAACGCCTTTAGTCCGCCGTTAACCTGTCTCGACAGAATAACTGGCTGCTGACCAATATAGCAGGTCACAAAGTCATTAGGTTTAGGAACCTGGCTTTCATGGGCAAGATAAACCCATCCTGCCGCAAAAACATGCTCCATCTCAAATTCAAACAAGGCCGGATCAGTGAACATCGTCCGATGGATACGGAAAACCCCATCCGCCTCGCGCTCCTCAATCAGCGCTTCAAGCGCAGCTTTGTCAGGAGTCGTCATGCATCTCTCCACGTTGGTTCTTGTGACATGTCACACGTCCTAGCATCACTGGCCCCTTTCATGCAAGCCCGGTTGTTCAAGCTACGCATTGACACCACGTGCGCCCAGCAACATGAAAGATGTCTGTGAAACCCCGCTTGCCTCTGGCATGTCACGATGCTAGATTAGCCTCGCTAGAAAAGCTGAGAGGTGCCTAATGAGTAAAGTGACTGAGCTTGGCTATGTCGGGCTTAACATCTCCGACGGCGATGCTTGGCGACGGTTCGCAGCGGATGTTGCGGGGCTGGAAGTGTTCGACGAAGGCGAACCTGACAGGTTCTACTTGCGAATGGATTATTGGCATCATCGCTTTGTGATGCACATTGGCGGCGAAGACGATCTGGCCTACATGGGCTGGCGGGTTGCTGACCAGGATGCGCTGGACGAAGTTGCCGGCCGGCTGAATACTGCCAATATTCCGTACCGGGCGGGCACCGTCCAGGAAGCTGCTGAGCGTCGGGTACTCGGCTTGATAAAGCTCGCAGACCCCAGCGGGAATCCAGTCGAATTATTTTACGGCCCCTTGATTGCGATGGACATGCCTTTTCATCCCGGGCGCCGCATGCACGGCAAGTTCAAGACCGGTGAAGAAGGGCTAGGTCATGTTCTTGTTCATGCGGATGATCCAGTCGCATCCCATCGCTTTTACAAGCTTCTGGGCCTTGAGGGCTTCATCCAATATCACCTCAACACGCCTATCGGTCGCGCGGAGCCGACGTTCATGCACTGTAACGATCGACAGCATTCGATCGCATTTGGCGTGAACGGCACTAAGCGTCTAAACCACATAATGCTCGAGTACACTGAATTAAACGATCTCGGAAAAGCCCATGACGTGGTCCGTTCGCAGGGTATTGATGTGGCCTTACAGCTTGGCAAACATTCGAACGACGAAGCGCTGACCTTTTACTTTGCGACGCCATCTGGCTGGTTGCTCGAACTCGGGTGGGGAAGCGCGAAATCGTTCAGTCAGCAGCAATACCATACAAATGACGTGTTCGGGCACGGATCCGAAGTATCAGGTATGCTCGACGTCGATCTCTGACGTGAAGGCCCGGTAGCTCCTAGCCTCCCGGCTTCATTCAGCTTAAGCGCTGTTCGCGGCCACCTTGCTGTTGATTGTCGTTGAGAAGTGACCCGGGGTTTTCATCGAGAAGTGACCCACCTTGCGATTATGTTTCGGATGTCAGTGGTGGGTCAAGATGGGGTTTTCTCCTTTCTGGTTTTGGGTCGCTGAGCCGAGCTGTTCTTGAACCGGAAGCTGTCGTTGCCGGTCTCGAGGATGTGGCAGTGATGGGTGAGGCGATCGAGGAGTGCGGTGGTCATCTTGGCATCACCGAATACGCTGGCCCATTCGCTGAAGCTCAGGTTGGTGGTGATGATGACGCTGGTGCGCTCGTAGAGCTTGCTCAGCAGATGGAACAGCAGCGCGCCGCCTGAGGCGCTGAACGGCAGGTAACCAAGCTCGTCGAGGATCACGAGATCGGAGTGGGCAAGCCTTCCGGCGATCTGGCCTGCCTTGCCCTGCGCCTTCTCCTGTTCGAGGGCGTTGACCAGTTCGACCGTGGAGAAGAACCGCACGCGTTTGCGACGATGCTCGATGGCCTGGACGCCCAGCGCTGTGGCGATATGGGTCTTGCCGGTGCCGGTGCCGGGGCCACCGACCAGCACGATATTGTCGGCGACATCCATAAACTCGCAGCGGTGGAGCTGGCGGACCAGCGCCTCGTTGATCTCGCTGCTGGCAAAGTCGAAGCCCGCCAGATCGCGATAGGCCGGGAACCGCGCGGCCTTGAGCTGATAGGAGACCGATCGGACCTCCCGTTCCGCCGTCTCCGCCTTCAGCAGCTGGGACAGGATCGGGACCGCTGCGTCGAACGCCGGCGCGCCCTGTTCCATGAGATCGGTGACGGCCTGCGCCATGCCGTGCATCTTGAGGCTTCGCAGCATGACGATGATGGCGCCGCTGGCGGTATCATGACGCATGGCGGTTCTCCCCGCGCAGCGCATCATAGCGTTCCACATTGGCAAGCGGCTCGCTGACCAGCTTCAGCGCCTGCGGCGCCGTGATGGGCGGTGTCGCCAGCGGCTTGCCGTCGATCAGCCGGTGCAGCAAGTTGAGGATATGGGTCTTGGTCGGAACACCGGACTCCAGCGCCATAGTAACCGCGCGCAGTACGACCTGCTCGTCATGATGCAGCACAAGGGCAAGGATCTCGACCATCTCCCTGTCGCCGCCGGGAGCGCGCAACAGATGGCGCTGCAACCGCTGGAAGGGGTCGGGCAGTTCAAGGAACGGCGCGCCGTTGCGCAGGGCGCCAGGCTTGCGCTGGACGACCGCCAGATAATGGCGCCAGTCATAAATGGTGCGGCCTGGTGTATCATGGGATCGATCGATGATGCGCTGATGCTCGCACAGCAGCTGACCTTCCGCGACAACGAGGAAGCGGTCGGGATAGACGCGCACGCTGACAGGACGGTTGGCAAACGACGCCGGCACGCTGTAGCGGTTGCGCTCCAGATGGACGAGGCAGGTCGGCGAGACCCGCTTGCCATACTCGACATAGCCATCGAACGGTCGGCCTGCTGGCATCAGGCTTGCCACCTCCTCGGCCCAGGCATCAGCAACAGAGCCAGCTTCGATCCCGTGCGCGATCTCCTGCCATAGCGCCTTGCAACGCTCCTCCAGCCAGAGGTTGAGGGCGTCGAGGCTCTCGGTCTGAGGAACCGGCTGCCATAGCCGATGCCGCGCATCCTGTACGTTCTTCCCGACCTGTCCCTTCTCCCACCCCGCTGCCGGATTACAGAACTCCGCCTCATAGAGATAATGGCTGACCATCGTCAGGAAGCGGGCGTTGACGGTTCGATCCTTGCCGCGCCCGACCTTGTCGACCGCGGTGCGCATGTTGTCGTAGATGCCGCGGCGCGGCACGCCGCCCAGCACGCGGAACGCGTGATTATGGGCATCGAACAGCATCTCGTGGGTCTGGAGCAGATAGGCCCGTACGAAGAAGGCCTTGCTGTAGCTGAGCTTGAAGTGCGCCACCTGAAGCTTGGTGCGCACGCCATCGATGATCGCCCAGTCCTCGCTCCAGTCGAACTGGAACGCTTCACCCGGCGCGAACGACAACGGGACGAAGGTGCCCTTGCCGCTCATCTGTTGCTGGCGACGATAATCATCACGCCAGGCTCGGGCAAAGGCCGCAACGCGGCCATAGGATCCATCAAAGCCCAGGCTCGCCAGATCGGCATAGAGCTGCTTGACCGTGCGCTTCTGCTTGCGCGGGCGGCCCATCTCCCGCCTGAGCCAGACCGTCAGCCGTTCGATAAACGGGTCCAGCTTGCTCGGCCGCTCGGGCACCTTGAACTGCGGCTCGACTGTGTCCGACCGTAGATACTTACGGACCGTGTTACGGGATAGACCGGTGCGCTTGGCTATCTCCCGGATCGACAGACGATCGCGGTAATGCCAGCGCCGGATGACGCTCAATAATGCCATGTCCAACACTCCATGGTCCCCCGCTCGTCAAAGCCAGGGACGTGTTCAAACATGGGTCACTTCTCAGTGGAAATTACTGGCCTCCCCGGGTCACTTCTCAGCGGCAATCAACAGCCAGCGCCGTCGTCGCCCGCAAGAGCATGGCGCAGGCAGATACGGCTCGATCAAATGCCATTCCGCGTCGGTAAGATCACTTCCATAGCGAAGCTGTTCGCGGCTATGATGCGCGCGGGCGGTCGGGTTCCACATGATGGCTTCCAAGGTTGGTGTCGCAACCCCTCGGAATCACATTGAAGCCTGATCGTCCACCATTACGACGCCGTTCCGACACAGCCTCTAAGACCCTTACGGCGCTCGCCAACGGCGACTAATCGCGCTCATCGACCTATGCCTAGATCGACGTCGGCTAAGAACACTGCTTACTATTCAGCTAATGTCGGCTGCGTTGAGATCGAACTCTTCGCCCCGTAAGGCGCGTAGTTTCCAAGACCAATAGGGCAGTTTACTCAACATTCCGCCGTCGGCTAGGATTGCCTGCCCAGTAATCATCCGAGCGTGGTCGGATGCGAGATACACCGCGATGTTGGCGATGTCTTCCGGCTCGGCGAGGTAGGGCAGCGGGGTCTCGTCCGCGAACATCTGCAAGATTTCAGGCGGCAATGTCGCCCTGCCGCGCGCTGTCAGAACCGCACCGGGTACTACCGCGTTGCAACGAATATTGTCGCGGCCATATGCGACGGCGACTTCCCGCGTAAGTGCATGAACGCCAGCCTTCGCCGCGCTATAGGCGGTTAGGTCGACCGTCGCCGCCAGCGCTCCGCCGGACGACGTGTTGACGATTGCTCCGCCTCCGCGAAGGCGCATATGCGGGATCGCGTATTTGCAACCGAGCATGGTGCTGGTGAGATGGCCGTCCAGCGTCATTCGCCACATCTGGGCAGTCATATCAACGACCTCGGCATCCGGCGCTCGCGTTCGGGGTATCCCCGCATTGTTGTGCAAGATATCGAGTCCTCCATAGGTCGAGACGGCGTGTTCCATTGCCGCCTCGATGTCCTCGTCGAAAAGCACATCCGTTTGAACAAAAGACGCTTCCAGCCCCTCGCCCTTCAACGCCTCAATCAGTGCGGTGGCGGCTTCCGCATCGACGTCAGCTATTACCACTGCCGCCCCGAGTTCAGCGAACTTTCGCGCGGTCGCTGCGCCGATCCCGGCGGCGCCACCGGTCACAACTGCGACTTTATCCTTGAAGCTGATCATCTATACTCCCTTCAGAACTGACAATCAGCTTCCCGAATCGCCAACAATCGTTTTTAGAACCGGTAGGACGCACCCACGCCGACGCGCCGTGGCGACTCGTACGTCACATCAGTGGTCAACGGCCCGTTTCTGATTTCCCGATAAACCTGCTGATTGGTCAAATTGGTTGCCCACACCGTGAACCGCCAATTGTCATTGGAGGTTGTATAGGAAAGCTCCCCGCTTACCAGCGTGTAAGGCTTTTGAGAAAAGCGATTTGCGAAGTCGAAATAAACTCTAGAGCTGTGGTAGACATTTCCAGCGATGCCGAAGGTGCCATTCGCAATTTCCTTAGTCCACACGGCGCCCAGAGCAAGCGAGCTTTCCGGCGACCTGGTAAGCTGATTACCGGACGCGTCTTCGGAGACCGAGGAGTTTCCACCGAGGGGAAGCGGCACAAAGCCTTGTGCGTTCGGGAAGTCTTTGTATTCACTGTGCGTGTACGCGGCTGACGCACGAATTTTCAAATGCCGCGTCACTGCTGCAGTAAGCTCGATCTCACCCCCGTAAATTTCAGCGGATGCCGCATTTTGGAGAATGAACGTGTTTCCAGACGACGCCCGGGCGACGACCTGCAAATTCTGATAGTCATAGTAATAGGTCGAAAGGTTCATGCGAAGCCATGACAATGGATCCACCTTCAGCCCGACCTCGTATGCATCAATGGTCTCCGGGTCGACCGGCGTAGGTGTGGTGGAGGTGAAGTTGTACACACCGCTTTTATATCCGGTACCATATGTCGCGTAGACGTTCGCACTGTCCGCAAATTCGTACCGAAGCGCGCCGCGATACGTTACCTTGTCAAAACTACGACTGGCCTCTCCGAACAGGTTTACACCGTTCGCGATTTGCTCGAATTTGCGCTGTTCCCAAGTGTACCGAACGCCGAGCGTCAAGAACAGCTGCGGAACGATTCGATAGGTGCCTTCGCCAAATCCTGAATAGGACGTCGTCTTGAGCGTCGGGTTTAGGGAGGTCGACGTTTGCACCGTCCCGGGGCCAGCAGGCCGCGAGAGAATGCGGAGTCCAGACTCTGAATCGAGGCGGAAGCCGTACAGGCCAATCAACCATTGAAAGGGACCCGGTGCGGTTGAGAGCAGACGGATTTCCTGACTAAGGGACTTTGTGTTGATATTGGGCTCATTCGCCGACACCACACCTAGAAAAATGTTCGATGCGTCGGAGTCCGTTACCTGAATCGTCCGCGTATGCATATAACCGGTGGTCGTTTCCAAGTTAACGGATCCAAGGTCGAATCGCGTTCTAAGCGCCAGATTGAAGCGCTTGAAATCAAGGACGGGGACCGTGTCGACCGACGACTGCCACGCTTTGGCTGGCACCACCGCGCCGGCGAACCGGCGACCTGCAGTGTTACCATTAAACGGCTGTGTAGTGTTGGTCGATCCATCTTGATCAGCATACTCTGCTGTCAGGACGAACCGCGCCGCGTCACTTGCCTCCCACAGCAGCTTCCCACGCAGATTGAATATCCGGTTTCCGCCAAGGTTTCCGCCACGCACGAGATCGGTTATGTAGTCATCGGTTTTGCGGTAAACCACCGAAAGATCGGCTGCCAACGTCTCGGTCAGGCCGCCCGTGACGTATGCCTTAGCATCGAGATCGGAGGCATCATTCCTTAGCCGACCGTAACGAGCACTGATATTGCCGCGCAGTTCGAACGAGGGATCCGGCGTGATGACGTTGATCAGACCACCGGTCGCGTTTCGCCCAAATACTGTCCCCTGTGGGCCTCGAAGAACCTCCACACGTTCAACTTCGGCCAAGTCGACAAACGTAGAATAGGGGTCCGGCTGATAGACGCCGTCGATGTAGGTTGCGACATTCGCCTCGTCGGCAGCTGAAACGCTGGACGATCCAACCCCGCGAATGACGGGCAGAAACAAGCCAATATTCTTTCCGCCAAAAAAACCTGGAACGACTTGTGTCAGGCTTCGCACGTCCTGCACGCCCGAACTCTCGATCGCTTCACTGGTCAGCGCCGTGACTGCCACCGGGATAGTCTGAAGACGCTCCTCGCGGCGCGTGGCTGTGACGACAATATCTTCCAGACCATTTTCCGCGCGTTCAGGAGTCGCTTCATTAGAGACAGTTGCTTGCGGATTTCCGGCGCCCTCAGATTGCGCCAATGCCGGACTCGAAAATGCCACAGATGCGCAAAGTATAGATGTCGAAATAGGTTTCACAATACTCCTCCCTTAAATAGCCCGCGTTCGAGCTTTATCTAGATTTATCATTCCCTCAGGGTGCATTCATCATAATTCCGTTGACAAACGGCTTGTGCGCCACGTGCTTCTCCATAAGTATCTCTGCACGAAATGCATCTCGTGCTTTGATAGCCTGTTCAATTTCTGATCTCTCTACGCTCAAGAGACGCGCGCTCGTCGGAAGGAGCTTAGCCTGACCTTGCCAGAGGTAAAATGTGGCAAGTCGACGCATACTAGCAACTCGGCCCTCGAGTGACGGAGATTTAGCCATAGCCCAGACCTGCCGATGATAATCATACAAGTTATTGATGTAGTCCAGTCGCTCAGCTTGGGTGTCGAGCCACATCGCAGTGCCCCGATTAGCTATTTCAGCCAACACACTAGCCTGCTCACCCTCGTGTCGCCGTGCAGCAAAGCCGGCCGCCGCAGCCTCCAGCTTTCCCAACGCCACAAAAAAATCCCCTATTTCTGTTGTCGATGGGGAAACTACCCGGCAACCAACCCGCGGAATCACCTCGACATATCCAGAACTACGAAGATGCGCGATTGCGGCAGCAACCGGCTGTCGACTCGCATCGAACTGGCGTGTCAGCTGGGCAATAGAAAGGGTCTCGCCAAACTGATATTCTCCCAGCATCAAGCGCCGCTCCATCTCCACTGCAACGCGACCCGCTTTACCCGAAGGGTCGGCTATCTCGTCCGTCTGGACCAGCGCAAGATGCGACTGGCGAGGGACAGCGGCGTACAATTTCTCCAAACACCCTCTCCTTATGAAGCCCCGATTAGCACTCTGACATGTCACGTCAACAAAAAATGAACCCCTTAGTCGCGTCTAGTCAGGAAGAATGACGTACAAGAAGTCTTTATTCCGGGTACAATATTCCAGATTAATATTATATCTCAATATGTTGATTAACAGATGGAGCCTAACTCCAGAACATATGCTTTGCAAAAAATGCCATGCCTGACATGGCACGCAGCAAACCTAAAGGTTTGGTGGCAGAACTGGTTAGAGGCGGTGGGCTAGGATCGTGGCACCAGTCCTGCGATCTGTTTCGCTATGCAAAGATCAGTACTAGGATTTGTGGGGATTCATCTGGAATTGATGATGGCATAGGCAGATAGATCATAGCTTCGAAGCTGCGGTCAGTCTTACAGGCGCGCATAGCGATACGCTTGAAATCCTTCAGTTTGCAGAAGAAGTTTTCGATGAGGTGCCGCCAAGTGTAGAGCGCCGCGTCGATTGTGAGCTTCGATGCGCGGCCGGGGTGCTGCGAGATGATAACGCTGGCGCCACGATCGTTGAGTTCGGCGACGAGCGCATTGCTGTCGAATGCCTTGTCGGCAATCAACCCGTCGAAGGCGACGCCGTCGATCAACGGCGGCACCTCGACGCTGTCGTGGCGCTGGCCCGGCATCAGTCTGAACCGCACCAGATTGCCCAGCGCGTCGGTGAGCGCCAGGATCTTGGTCGTCATGCCGCCTTTGGAGCGGCCGATGGCCTGGCTCTGAGTCCCCCTTTTGCGCCCTGGCCGTGCCGGTGAACCTTGACGATAGTGGCATCGATCATGGCATATTCCATATCCGGCTCATCCGACAGCGCATCAAATATACGTCTGAAAACATCGGCTTCCCGCCAATCGCGGAAGCGACGAAACGCCGTGTTCCAGTTGCCGAACCGCTCCGGCAGATCCCGCCACGGACTCCCCGTGCGAACAATCCACAGCACTGCTTCCAGGAAGTGCCGGTTGTTCTTTCCGCTACGTCCGGGGTCGGTCGGCTTGCCCAGACAATGCGGCTCGATCTTCGCCCACTGGGCGTCTGTCAGTACGTCGCGATCCATCCATAGCGTGAATCAACACTTGAAACGCTTTGTGAATCCTCACACGCCCTAGGGTAGTCGAAGCGGTAGCGGCGGGCAGTTCGCGGCGGGCGGCAGCGGAGCGTTATTCGGCGAGCGCGAGTTCAACGATCCGCTGGAGTGGGCTGGCGGCGAACGAGGGCAGCCCCAAGCCGCATAAGCAAGGTCGCTCGGCAGGCAAAGGACCCTTGGTTCAGCATCTGGATTATCTGATCGCTGTTGTTGAAGCCGAACCCGACATCGCCAATGCCTGAGTTGGCGGCGCGGCTTCACGCCGAGCAGGGTGTGGTTGCGGCCTGGGCCTCGCTCTCGAAGCTTTTGTGCCGGGCAGGGTTCACATATAAAAAACAGCTGATGGCCTCGGAATGCGCGCGCGCTGATGTAGCCGAGCGGCGCAGGGTCTGGGTCAATCACCGGCAACCGCATATGCGCCGCCATCCGGGCCGGCTGGTGTTCATTGACGAGACATCGGTCAACACCAAGATGACCCGCCTGCGCGGACGCGCGAAGCGGGGAAAGCGCCTCAAGGCGAGCGCTCCGTTCGGCAGATGGGGAACCCAGACCTCATCGCGGGTCTGCGCCATGACGGGCTGACGGCTCCCTGGGTAATCCCCGGCGCGATGGATCGGCAGGCCTTCAACATTTACATCGAGACCCAACTCGCGCCGGGCGATGTCGTGATCCCCGATAACCTGTCCGTTCACAAAAGCGCACTCGCCGAGGCCGCCGTCCGCGCACGCGGCGCATGGATGCTCTTCCTGCCCCAATACTCGCCGGATCTGAACCCGATCGAGATGGCCTTCGCCAAGCTTAAAGCCCATCTCCGAAAGGCTGCAGCGCGCACCTTTGGCACCCTCATCGAAGCCATCGGCGACATCTGCTGCCTCTTCGATCCCGACGAATGCTCCAACTACTTCGCTAAAGCTGGATATGCGGCAGATTTAAGGCACAATGCTCTAACACATCGTGGAAGGCCCCGCGACGTCGCCTGCCTGGCCTGCGATGCCGATATTTCCACCAGCACCGCGATCGGATCTAGGCTGCGGGCGCAATGCTGCGCTTCCTGCCGCCCTATAGTCCGGACTTCAACCCGATCGAGAAAGCGTTCTCCCGCCTCAAGACCATGCTTCGGAAGGCCGGCGAGTGCACCGTCAACGGCCTGTGGAACTTGATCGGCAAACTCGTCGACATCTTCCATACCAACGAATACACCAACTACTTCAACTCCTGCGGATGATCCAGACTGATCGAAAACCGGCCTAAGATCGGGACTGATTGATTGAGCCAGAAGATAACGGTGGCGGCGATGCAGATGGCGGACATGAAGGTATGGGCGCATCTGTCTTAGCGGGTGTGGATACGCCGCCAGTCCTTGAGGCTGCCGAACATGTTTTCAATTTTGTGGCGCTGACGGTAGAGCACGGTGTCGTGCGGGATCGGCACCTTTCGGTTTCTTTCGAGGAGATGCAGGCGGTGATGTTTCGGTCTGCAAGCGCCTCGCGAAACCAGTCGGCATCGTACCCCTGTCGCCGAGCAGGGCGCTGGCGCGGGGCAAGGCGTCGAGCATCAGGGCAGCGCCCTTGTAGTCGCTCATCTGCCCTCGCTGAGCAGCATGACCAACGGTCTACCTTGTCCGTCACAGACGGCATGGAGCTTTGAGTTCAGGCCACCTTTGGTGCGTCCGATATGTCGGGGAACAGGCCCCTTTTTAAAAGGCTCGCTGCCGTCCGACGCGCCTTCAGATGGGTAGCATCGATCATCAATTGGTCCGGTTTCCCGCCCTTCGCCGCGAGCGCAGCGAAGATTTTGTCGAACACGCCGAGCCTGCTCCAGCGGATGAAGCGGTTGTAGATCGTCTTCGGCGGTCCATAGTCAGCGGGCACATCTGATCTGCCCCCTGCGGAGTGGCCCAGAGACTATGATAGTCTGGACCACGAAAGGGACATCGAATGCCAAGCAAGAAGCACAAGCCGGAAGAGATTATCGGCAAGCTGCGTGAAGTTGAGATCGTGCTG
>NZ_BSEF01000040.1:0-16069 GCF_027925545.1 Sphingobium sp. BS19 | reverse complement strand
ACAACGAAGAGCGACCGCACAGCGCGATCGGGAATATCCCCCCGATCATGCTGGCAAACTCACCCGGTGCAACCCGCCCACCGGATCTGAGCGAGGCGGAAAACTCCAGACCCAAGCGGTCCAAGGTTGGGTAGCAGTGCACGAAAGGGTCGGACTCAACTCGCACTTGGGGGAAATCAGGGGGTCATGTGTGGACGCCCCCTGCGGTGCAAGAGCTTTTGTTTAGCAATGAGTACCAGTCGGGTGCATCCATGTGTTCGGCCTGTTCGCGCAGCACCGCATGGCTGCTGGCCCTGATGAAGTCCGCAGGGTGGCTCCCCAATCACGTCATCGCGCTCGACGCGCTGTGACCCCCTGGGTTTTGCCGCCCCCCGTTCTGAGCGGTTTGTCATCACTGCTCAGCGACTCCCACGCTATCCTGCTCCCGTGCGTAACACGCCAGCGCGGACCACGGTCATGCGGTCGCGGCCGCGTAGACTCCTTTGCGCGACATCACCGCCCAAGCGATGCGCGCTATCTTGTTGGCGAGCGCCACTGACGCGATCTTCGCAGGCTTGCGCTCTAGGAGCTGCGCCATCCAGGGCTGCCGATCAGCGTTTTTGCGCGTCATACGCATTACCGCAGTCGCGCCTACCACAAGCAGCCGTCGCCCAATGATGGGCCGATGCGCACGCTTCCATGCCTACAAGGGAACGGGGAAGATCACTGAGGAACCCGACCACCTCAGCCCGCCGAAGTTTGCGCCGGATGAGAACGGCTCCGTCGCTGCCGATCGCGTGGACTTGAAAAACACTCTTCGCCAGATCCAAACCGACGGTAACAATCTCCTGCTTCATTTGCCAACCCCTAGACGTGGACCTACAACGACCCATCATTGCACAGCTACGCTGGTGCACTAGTCGTCCACGCCATCACGTCAGCGGCTGTTGGCCGTTGCATTCCTACTGCAATGCTGCGCACTGATTTTGCAATCGGAAATGTCGATTTGTCTCCACCTCAAGGCGGCCTAAAACGAAGTCGATCAAGTACATGTGATGCTAAACTGGACACCTCGAAAAACTGGCAGAATTTTGTAGGGCCATGATAGCAAGGATAACAGAGCCGGGGTGGGCCGGAAGTGGCAGCAATATTCTGTAGTAATTGTGATGTCGCTGTTGCCGCTGGGTATGGCTTCGCTCGCTAAAAAGCGCCAAATTTTAAGTTAGAAGCCTACGTGTTATTTGACCTATTTATCCAATTTGTAAATTTGCTGCATTGGTTAAGAAAATAGCCTCGGGATCATCAGGCCTGTTTTCCGCCTGTAATCCTCATAGGACCTCCCAAGATCGGATGCCATTAAATGTCGTTCCTCGGCTCTAGCCGCAGCAATATACATGATGACCACGATACATGCGCCAAGTGCCGCCAGAACGGAGCCGGAAAAGAACGCGCAAGTTCCCCAAAATAAACCATAGGCGGTGTAAAGGGGATGTCGGATATAGCGATAGGGTCCGTGTTGAACGACTTCGCCTGGCACAATACCACTGAATGCCAATCCAAGGTTTTTACTTTTAATTGCGCGAAGGGAAGATTTGAAAATTGCTGCAGAGAAGGACGAGAGCACAAAGGTGATTATGCTTCTCTCAACGGGTACGTGGCGTGTCAAGGCAGACACTATCGATATTAACCCGACGATCATTGAGACCGAAACCAAGATGTAAAGCATCGGACGAACCTTGCTTTTGGGATCGAATTTTGGCTGGGCCGTTCCGAACCATACGCCTAGAAAGGCAAGGTACACTATGACAGCAAATTTCAGGATCTCAGCAAGCGTCATCATTAATCTCCGTTCGACAACGCCGATCTATATGCCGGAGTTGAACAATCGGTTAACATAATATAAACCTAGATTTTATTTTTCATATTGCGGTTAATCGCCGATAAGCGATCCCATGACGAAAACCTGACAAGGTTCTTGCCCATATATTGATCTCGACAAGTCATGGAGTACCGAGGTTTTTTGTGCTAGCACCGGCATCCACCCAATGCATCGGATTGGTCGTCAAGAATGACGAAAACCTCTGCTAACCTGGTGTTGAAAATCGGCACTTAGGCGCTCGGGCGACGCTTCTTGCACGCAAAACGCAGATTACCGATGTGACGATTATTGAATTTTGCGCTTTAAACAGTGCCAGCCAGAGCGACGCCGCACAGCAGTTTGGCTGCTCCTGGTGCCGACGCCGTGGACGTCAATATAGCGCGTTGGGCAAACTGCGGCAGCACTTCGAAGTCCTTAGCCACCGCGATATTTACTTGGTGATACGCCCATGCGCATCAAGAGCGGCAGCTTCGCTCGAATATTTCAATATACTGCAGTCATGCCCCTCGATATATGCTCCCTACCTCCGCGCTCACGGATTAATCGGCTCTCGAAATTCCCATAGTGCCACCAAAGGCATCTTTTGTGTAGCTCAGATCCCTGAATTCGAGAACGGAGTTGCTGTGTTGTGGGCAAGCGATCTGAGCGGAAGGTTTAAATTGCTCAGAACCATCTGCTCCTCCGAAGGTGATAAAAACAGGGAGTAGAGAGATCTGGACCTTGCGCCCTCCCGGTGACGTTCGATACTCGCCCGTATTTCTGATACGTTTAGCCACATGAGTTGTGCAGGTGCGTTCACAACCGAATTTGTTTTAAGATCCCCGATCGGCATGAACCCAAGCATTGCTTGGTAAAAACGCCTGTGACGTGGATTTACTCCGATGAACAAATCGGTGCATTCGTGGGCATTAAACCCATATAGAAAAACAGTATGGAACAGTATTGCCAAATTATGTTGGTCTGGAACGTCGGCCTCAAACGCAAATTTTGTAAGTTCGCATACTTTAGCACCAGGTGCTGACCGAAAAGAATCAATTTCACTCCGAAACTCATTGTCAAGCGCAAGACCGTGCTGGTCATCAACGCTAAGGGTAATTGTACCAATTACCATGTCATTCTGGATAGCAATGAAGGTCGTATGCGTGCCATTTGTTGGAAGTTTATGATCATTGCCATACCCTCTCCACCCAAACCTACGGTTCACGAGCGCCGCAGCGCTATTGTAATCTTCCTGAGTTTCGGCAACGCGCAAAGTAAGCAGCGGACGTCCCTGTTCCGAAGAACTCTCAAAAACACCTAATGGCTGCTGAGCCAGAAAACTTCTGGCATCGATTCTGGAACTAAGTTCGTAGTCAATATCTTTAAACTGTCGTTGCAAGACTTGAGACATAACCACCCCCGAAGTGAATTGACGTGTCCTGAAGATACACCCCTCCTTTTCTAAGTGCCTTAAAGCAATTGCTTAACCGCCACTTAGGCATCTTTACGTAATTTGAGCAGTTTTAATGACGAAAAAGACATGCGATGACGCCGCGCGAGATGTATGCGGCAACCGGCAATAGCTGGCGATGTGGATTATTCAGTTTTGACCCCCTGACGGATCGTTCTACGACGACCATTCACTGCACAACCGATATGTCCCTATCGGAGCGAAACTAGACCTTTGATGCTAGGTGACCGAATTTCGCGACGAACGGATGGAACTGGTCGCGAGTTACGTGGAAATTCGAACGCATTTTGGCGGGGCCACGTGCCAAGAGGATGTCATCGGTTTAAGGCTGTCGCCTTAAGTAGTAATCCGACTTCGCGTTGGGACAGCACCCGACGGCCTAACTTCCGTCCGGATACGAGTTGTCGGCCAATTTGAAGTGGCTCATTGTTGAAAGATTTAATCCGTCAAGAGCGGTTCAGATCGCTCCGCGGTAACCCCGTCGGCAGCTCATCCAAAGGCACTAATCCAATTTAGTCGGCAACCAAGCGGTCGGCCACAGTTGTAATGGACAAGAGGCATTTGGACTGGGAACAATACACACCATCACAAAACATCGCCGAAGGTGAGGAACCGGGTTCAACAACGTGACGGTCTGATCAAACTAGGCGCATTGCTACAATTGACACTCTAGGTCGGCCACCCGCTCATCAGTTCGACCCATTCGGCGGTGCCGTTCTCGATCAAAGTTGCCCCGCACATCGTTTCTAACAATCCCCGGATGTACCCGAAACGATAACAGTACCGCGTGCGGCGTTGCCAACCGCTGCCAGTCTTCAGCTTTAAGCGCATACCCTAGGTACATACGGCGGGCGGAAGATGAATGGCGGGCTGAGAGCGGAGTGGGGCAAACATGACCATGTTGGAGATGAACGCCATCTCGCGAACTTCCGGTGACCACCTGAGAAACCACGATCTGTCAGCGCCCCTGATTAATATTCCATTTGTCGATTTACAAACAGAACGCCAGCAGTCTGCCAGAAGCCCTTTGCAGCTCGACACCGAGAGACATCGCGATCTGGTCCGTCATTCGTTCCTTACAGCCAATTCTATTGGATGATTGCAAAATGCAGATAGTGTAGATTGCTGACTATATGTTAGCCTGCGCCGATGCCCAGATTCGGAACGCAAATTGTAATAATGATGGGAATGACCGCTGCGGCTGGCGCAAGCCGCCTCCTACTTACTACAACCGAATCCAGAGTGCAGATTGCGGCATTTCTCTTTATCGGCGCCTTAGTCGAATTGGGGGTCAAACCTAGTTGGGGGATATCGCCTCGATTAGGGTCTTGGATTGCGACCGGAATGTGCACGACGTTCGCCATTCTTACCGTAAGATGGCATCTTGAGGGCCTTTGTCCGCACACGCAGCCATTATGCCAAAATCCTATAGGAGCAGCGATCAAAGTTTTGACATGAGGTGAGCTATTCTCGAACGCTGACCTCAGCGCGACGTACGATGCGGGATAGGCCGCTCTATTATTCGATGTTGTCACCACCGCTCAAATGCCTCTGCCATATCAAAAAAGCCGGTGCCATTTGGCAGAGAAAACACATGTGTTTTTTCTAGTCGGCTAGCGCAGTCAGTCCTCAAACATTTGAGGCGCAGCAGTTTTGACATTTTGGTTGGCAAGCTTGGCGCAGGGCGAACGACGGCGATCAGGTGTACAACGTCCGCTCGCCGCCGCTCTTACGACAGGAGCCAGATTCGCTTAAGTCCCGCCGTCGAATGGCAGAAACACCTTGCAGCCTTAACCGTTACAGAACAGATAGTTAGGCCAAGCGATGCGAAATTGTGGGGCTGACAACATATCATATTGCCAGCCCCGGTCCAATATCACCCCTGATAGTGGAAACACGACCATGGTCGGCAAGTGTTTCAAAAAGGTAAAGCCGCGATAGATTCATTGATGGAAACATCAGCGGCATGACCGATGTGATGGTTCGCGCAGGCCTGCGTATTGCGACCTGTTACTTACACAAATCAGCCCCCGTCGTTTGGCACCGATTTCAGCGCTAACAGGTTGCCGCACATTCCCTATTAACGTTGGCCTACAGCGCTCTTGCCAGTTTTTGTTACCGCTGCCTGCTTCCGTTAGCATGGGCAAACAATAATTGCCTTACGATCTCGACCGTTCGCGAAGTCGATGCAGGCTGCTGCCAATCGCAAGCGGGCGGGACGATCGACTATAACATTGTGGACCAGTCTGAGGATCCAGGCCACCAGCAGATGCAAAAGTAGATGCATCGGAGGTAATCTTGCCTCCAAAAAAACAGCGAACTCAGATCTATCTATTATCGCTATTTTTTCCGGCATTGCGTAGGTCAGACTTCCAGGTGCGGCAATAATAATTCTTTAGGACGGTCATGTCCCACAATGAAACGGTCCAGCGGGTGTGCTTATTGCGACTCGCTAATATTCTGCCACTTAGACTAAGGTAACTAGTATTAGGTTACAGGGAAAAAAGTGTGAAAAAATTTCTTTTCGTAACAGCGGCTTGTATGGGCGTACTGTGCACGACTCCAGCACAGTCTGCGGTATTAGCCTGTTCTTCTGGGCCATCTATAGACCTGATCAATGTTGGTTGCACTGCGGGCGGCAATGACGCTCTAAACAATGTTGAAGCTGCGCTTGCTGCAGCGACGGGGATCGATGTCAGCCTTCTCCAATTGTCGCTCTATGGAAAGAGTGATGACAATAAATCGCTGTTCAGTTTTTTGCCCGATGCTAACCCTGCCATGGGAAAAGCGACGGACTGGAGCCTGCTTGACGGCACGCCTATCAAATATGTGACAGTCAAAGGCAGCACAAGTTTCAAACTTTACGAACTTCCAAAAGCCGGTGCCAGCTCTGGTATCAACTTCTCGACGCTGGGAATATTAAACAGAGGTGGAAACCAACCCGATATTTCGCACCTCAGCTTCTGGACATCGCCGACGACAGCGGTTCCCGAAGCATCCACCTGGGCAATGATGCTACTGGGGATCGGTGCTTCGGGATTTGCTTTACGTCGCCGCCAAACCGCCCCAAAACCAAGATTGAACGCTGTTTAAGTCCATACCCCATTCCTACATGTGTTCTTTTTGGTCTGACTTTTTTACCTACAGTTGGGCCTATCGCAGACTAGGTAGCAATTATCCTGGTTGAGTTCGCGAGTGCAATACGATCTCCTCAAACGACGATTCGACGGCGCTTGCAGCAGCGCTGCGCGCGCTTCGATGCGCGTATGGCGTTGTATCGGAGAGTGAGGACGACTGGCTTTTCCAGCACGAGGCTCGCTTAAAGCAGTCAGCGACTTCAGCCAATCGCTATTTAAGATACCCGGCACGCTATTAATGGGCGGATTGGTCTGGGCGACATGATCATCCTCTATGCTCGTTGACCGGCCTGAGGCAGCTGTCCTGGGACCAAATATGTTCACGATTTGCCCTGTCGCTAGTGAGACCTTGCCGCAGAGTATGCCGCCAAGCCCAATCCGAGCATGGCAGTCAGGACGCGCAACCATCATAGCGTAACCAAGAGATGATGAAAGCACTGTTAACACATGCTTGACACCATCGCGTTATCCTAAAAAACGGCTCAATCGCATTCGAAGTTGCATGGACTTTGACGGAGCCAATTAGGTAGCGTAACGCAACTGCGAACCTGGAGACGACTTACCAATGCGATACGCTCTTATAATGGCTGCTACAGGTGCACTGGTCTTTGCCTCAAGTGCCAATGGGGTCGTTCAGCAGTCGTCCTTTGCCTACAAATATGATGTCTGCCCGCAAAAACCAGCAGACATTGATGCAGCATTCGCTAAGATAGCAAAAGACGCCAATTTGATTAGGGTAGGAAGAAATCTGCTGGCGTACCAGTCTACTGCCCCTTCCAGCTCTGGCGTCCCGGCTGGAGTAACCACCCCCGCGATCTTACTTGAATTTGAACGCATCCCCTCTGGCAGGCATGTCGTGCTGTTACTCAGATTTTTCCAATCCCCCAGTATAAAGGCAGCCTTGACGAAGGCCACCCGTACTCCGATCGATCGCAGGCTTACCGACAAAATGGCGGTAGGCATTGGTCAGTTAGAAAAAATGATGCAATGCCGTTGACCGCATCCATATCGAAGTTGTCATGTGCAGGAGCTATAAAATAGAAATTCCCCAGTTGTGGCGGGGTGAACCTCATTGACTATCTCGATTCAGCAGCGCACCATTTCTGGCGTGGTGGCGGAGTTTTGTAAAAGAAGATGTCGAGGGCCATGGCTCTTAGCAAGTCATGAGTGTGACGCGGCGCTATCTCGTTTGCCTGTACGGTCTCGTCTGCCTGTACGGTCTCGTCTGCCTGTACTTTCTATACCGTTTAGTCGCCTACCATTCGGAGACCATCGATGAACCGCCGCCGTATCCTCGGTGTATCGGCACTAGTGGCATTGGTGCTTGCAGTTATCGCGACGCGTGGCTTTGGGATACTCTTTCCTAGCGTAAGCGGTGGCCTCACTCTTCATGGCAACGTCGATATTCGACAGGTCGATTTGGCATTTCGCGTTTCCGGGCGCATTGCATCTTTACCCTTCGAAGAGGGCACCAGGGTGCGTCAAGGATCAGTGGTTGCCGAATTAGATCCCGGGCCACTAAAAGATAAGCTTCGCGCCGCCAATGCCCAAATCGCTATCACGAATGCAGAGCTCAACAAGCGGATTAACGGCAATCGCCCGCAAGACATTGCGCAGGCGCAGGCGAGGCTTGCTGATCTCCAAGCAAGCTTAGAAGCGGCCAAAGGCGATTTTGACCGCCGGGAGGCGCTCGTTAAAAAGGGTGCCGTCAGTGAAGCTGTACTTGAAACGACAGCAGCTCGATTTCGTTCGGCGCAGGCACAAGTACGCGCTGCAGAACAGGCTCTTGCACTCGAAAGGGCAGGAGCGCGCAAGGAGGATATTGAGGTTGCACGCGCTCAACATCAGCGTGCCATAGCCGAAGCCGGGAGCGCAAATTCAGAATTGAGCGACACAATACTTCGAGCGCCGAACACCGGTACAATATTGACACGTGTCCGCGAACAGGGAGCCATCGTTCAGGCGGGTGAAACAGTCATGACCCTGACGATTGAAAATCCGCTTCGGGTAAGGGCATACATCGCTGAGCCAGATGTTAGTCGAATTTCGCCCGGAATGGCCGTTACTGTACGGACTGACGGTAACGATCGTATTTATCATGGTCGAATCGGACATATCTCGCCCACTGCCGAATTTACCCCAAAAACGGTGCAAACCGAAGCATTGCGAACAGATCTCGTCTACCGCGTACGGATCATAGTCACGAACCCCGACGATGCCCTACGACAGGGAGCGCCCGTTACAGTTGCAGTTCCTGGTGCGCGACCGCATGCCGGGAACTGAAGCATCGGTGCCGATCGCTTCTGCACGAGCCATTGTGAAATGCTTTTCCAAAAACAGCGCATTCGCGCTCGACGACGTTTCGATCAATATCTTGCCGGGAAGGATGACCGGTCTTATTGGCCCGGACGGGGCTGGGAAGACTACTTTGATACGGATACTTGCCGGACTGATAAGTCCTGAAAAGGGCGAGGTGTCGATATTTGGAGGACCTGTCGAAGTCGCTGACAGAGCGTTGATCGGCTACATGCCGCAGCGGTTCGGATTATACGAAGATCTGACTGTCCTTGAGAACATTCGTCTATTTGCAAAGCTGAGGGGACTCCCGCCGGGCGAACATGCCGAGACATTTAAATGGCTGCTAGATTTTACCGATCTGCGACGATTTCGCGATAGACTTACCGGGAAGTTGTCGGGCGGGATGAAACAAAAGCTTGGCCTTGCATGCGCCATGGTCCGCACGCCACGACTTTTGTTGCTTGATGAGCCAGGCGTTGGGGTAGACCCCATCTCGCGACGCGAGCTTTGGCAAATGGTTGAAGATCTTAAGAGCGATGGTATCGGCATTCTTTGGTCGACCGCTTATCTCGACGAGGCCGAGAAGTGCGATACTGTAACCCTCTTGAATAATGGAGTGGTCCTTTATGACGGTCCTCCAAGTACTCTTACACGCCGGGTAGACCGGCGCATTTTCCAAATAGCTGTCCCAATGAATGAGCGAAGGCAACGACTTAGAGAGGTACTCGACACACCTGATGTCATTGATGGGACAATCCATGGCGACGGCTTGCGCGTGATGACAAAATCAATCTCGTCCCCGTTGACTACGCAAGTGCTTAATCTTCCTATAGATAGCCATATTTCGCGTAGCCCTGCTCGGTTCGAAGACGGATTCATCGATTTGTTAGGTGGTGGGCCGCCAGGCACCTCCCCCCTTGCGGAAAGTTATCGAACAATTCCCGATACCGGCCTTCCGCCGATTGTTGCTGAACGCCTCACCCGTACATTTGGTAAGTTCGTCGCAGCAACGGACATCAGTTTCACCGTGCCGCGCGGACAGATATTCGGACTGCTCGGGCCAAATGGTGCCGGGAAGTCCACCACCTTTAAAATGTTGTGCGGACTGCTCACTCCTACAGACGGCACCGGTCTGGTAGGCGGGTTTGATCTCCAATCCGCAAAAGCTGACGCCAGGCAGTCGCTGGGCTACATGGCACAGAAGTTTTCTCTCTACAGCGATTTGTCAGTGCGGCAAAATCTCAATTTTTTTGCAGGAGCATACGGCCTCGGCCGGGGCGTCGCGCGACAAGCGATCGATGAGGCAATTTCGATTTTTCACCTCGATGCTTTTCTCACCCAAGATGCAGGAGCTCTTGCGCTGGGCTTTAAGCAACGGCTAGCCCTTGCCTGCGCCGTTCTTCATCAACCCCCTGTGCTATTCCTTGACGAGCCGACGTCGGGTGTTGATCCGATTGTCCGGCGGGAGTTTTGGACGCACATCAACGGATTGGTTGCCAAGGGCGTAACCGTTCTCGTCACAACCCATTTCATGGATGAAGCGGAATTTTGTGATCGGGCAACTTTGATCTATCGTGCCAGGCAGATAGCGACTGGAACGCCGACAGAATTAAAGACGCTGTCGGGAAAGACAGACGGCACAATGGAAGAAGCATTTATCGCTTTGATCGCGGCGCACGATACACAGGTTCCTGCGCTGTGACGCTTTCGGTGAAGCTCCGATGCCTGAACGCAATGATAATTAAGGAAAGCGTCCAGATCGTACGGGATCCTTCGACGTTATTAATCGCTTTTATTCTTCCGCTTCTTCTCATTTTCATGTTCGGATACTGCGTCAATCTGGACACGCCGCAAAGTCCCATTGGTATTGCGCAGCAGGACGACAGCGAAGCTGCCAAAAGTCTGGCAGCGGCCTTTCAAGCGTCTAAATGGTTCGATGTTCGCACTTCGGGAACGATGAATGAGCTTTCGGAAAAAATGGTGGCGGGAGAGATCCGCGGTATCATTGTGATACCCGATGGTTTTGGCCGCCGCACGGCAGGTGGCGGCGGGGACGTTTTGATACTTGCTGACGGCTCAATGCCTAACACAGCAAGCTTCATATCCGCGTATGCCGAAGGCGTGCGAGCCACATGGGAGGCTGCACGAACAGGCAACAGGAACAAAGTCGGGCTCGCGCCAATATCTACTACAATGCGCTTCTGGTATAATCCGGAACTTAAAAGCCGCAATTTCTTAGTTCCAGGGGCAATAGCAGTGGTAATGACCATGGTTGGAACACTTTTGACGTCACTGGTCATAGCTCGGGAATGGGAACGCGGAACGCTTGAATCAATTATGGCAACGCCTCTGACCATGCCAGAATTTATTGCCACAAAGGTTATTCCATATTTTCTGCTAGCGATCATTTCGATGACGCTATGCACGGCGATTTCATCTTCGATATTCGGCGTTCCTTTTCGCGGCTCTTTTATTGCCCTGATCTTAATTGCTAGCGCGTTCCTGCTACCCGCATTAGGCCAAGGTATTCTGATTTCCGCAGCAACGAAAAATCAGTTTGTTGCTACGCAAGTGGCGCTCCTCACTGCGTTTCTTCCCACAGTTCTATTATCAGGTTTTCTCTTTGAAATAAGTTCAATGCCGACTGCCATCCAATACATCACTTTTCTTGTGCCGTCGCGATACCTCATTCCTCCGTTGCAAACGGTTTTTATCGTGGGCGACGATTGGAGTGTCTTTCTGCCAAACATGTTAAAGCTGCTGGGCTTTGGCGTTGTTTTCTTCGCCGCTGCCGTCCGGGTGACAAAGCGGAAGATTGCGTAATGATATCGTTCATTAATCCCAGGCTTATAGCGATAATGGTCAAGGAGTTTTGGGCGGTATTGCGTGACCCACGTTCGCGAATTTCGCTCATAGTCCCGCCGCTCATCCAACTATTAGTTTTTGGATATGCCTCTACTTTAGAAGTCAAAAACGTCACAATAGGAATATTCGATCAAGACGGTGGGCGTTGGAGCCAAGAAATAATCCAGCGGCTCGCAGGTAGCCCTAATATCGAAAGGATCGTATATTTTCAGTCCGGTGGCCAGTTAGCTAGAGCTTTAGACACCCAGCAGGTCATTGCGGCGGTCCGTTTTGAACAAAATTTTTCGGGGAATGTAATATCAAAACGCGGAGCCGTAGTTGGCGCTATTTTTGATGGAAGAAAGTCCAATTCGGCTCAAATAGTAAGCGGCTATATAAATGACATCGTCGACCAGGCCTCGCTGGATTCTTCTACAGACGCCAATGAGGTAAAAGGGCGATCAATCGTCTCATACTGGTATAATTCCAATTTGGACTATATTTGGTTCACTATT
Organism: Sphingobium sp. BS19; assembly: GCF_027925545.1. Classification (NCBI taxonomy): domain Bacteria; kingdom Pseudomonadati; phylum Pseudomonadota; class Alphaproteobacteria; order Sphingomonadales; family Sphingobiaceae; genus Sphingobium; species Sphingobium sp. BS19. The sequence goes on along the minus strand of NZ_BSEF01000040.1, from coordinate 3,967 downwards.
CCAGGTCTGGTTGTGATTATATCGCTAGTATCCTGCACATCCGTGGTGTCGCAATCTGTAGCCCGGGAACGAGAGCTTGGAACATACGATCAAATCTTGGTTTCGCCGGTGCGACTGTGGGAACTTATGGCAGGCAAGATGGCAATTCCAGTTATAATCGGACTTGCAAATGCAACCTTATATTTAATCGCTAATCCAATCATATTTGGCGTTCCCTTTCGCGGATCGCTTCTACTATTCTTTTGTTCGTTACTTATCTTTCTTCTTGCGATGACAGGCACCGGTATGGCGATTTCCGTAGCGGCCAGGACACAGCAACAAGCTTTCCTTGGAATGTTCGCAATTTCAGTTCCGGTCTTCCTACTTTCTGGATACGCCGCTCCCATCGACAATATCCCCCCCATTCTTCAAACAGTGGCAGAAGCAAATCCTGCAAAGCATTTTTTAATTGTCGCAGAAGGCCTGTTTCTGAAGGATATGCCAGCAATCGACGTGTTCACAAATTCATGGCCAATGGCCGTCATCGCATTTGTGACGATATGCGCTTCGTTCTACATGTTTCGAATACGCATCGATTAGCTATTGAGCCGCTGTGCCTCTAGCAAACACGTCTGGGCTTTAACCGGAGGCAACATCTACGCGCGGCCCAATACGGTTATTGACCTCCCGAATCGCCGACCGCAGTCAGAGCTCCAAGCAAGTAGCACAAAAGCTTGTTCTTTCGGCGCCTTAACGAATTATAGGCCTGCGCTATTTTCTATCAAGCCTGTATGGAGTAAGCGGCTGCCAAGGTCGATGACCGCATGTACAAGGCCGAATGATTGGCGGAAAAAGGAAATTACCATGCGAATTCTAATTGGCACGGCACACTTTTTCGCGCCAATCTATAGAGATGCCGGGATGCATCGTTTTGCCAAAGCATTAGCGGCAAAAGGTCATCATGTAGATTTCATAACGTTTGGGCAGAGCCGCCTGAAACAATATATGAAAGCAGAAACTAGGCGCTATATCGATTCAGCGGTCTCCGCGGCCAGCCAAGGCCGCAACCCAGAAAACATTTTCGCCCACGTGCATCAAGAATTATTCCACCCGCCAAGTGGATCGTCAAAAATTGAAAAGCTAACAGCCCCGCTGTTGCAGTTCTATGGCCGAAGACTGGACCCCCGCGCCGCCGACGCAGCCAGAGGCGCCGATGTCATAATTTTGGAATGTGGCTATGCAGCTGTGTGGTATGACGCGCTTTGCAAACTTGCGCCACACGCAACGTTTCTTGCCTTCTATAATGATCGATTAGATCTCGTCGGGTTTCGATCCGATATTATTGCCCTTAACATGAGCCTGCTCCCGCATTTTGATCTGGTTCGAACGAATGCCGAACGCCTGCTCGACTACTTGCCCAGTTCCACTAACGGACGCTATATTCCCCAAGGTGTCGACAAGGACAAGATTCGTTTCGACCTTCCAACGCCTTATGGAGCAGGCAGTCGTAACATTGTTTCTGTAGGAAACATGTTGTTCGATACTGAGGCCGTGCGGGCGGTTGCAGCGTCTGACCGGACTATCACTACGCATGTTATCGGCGCAAAAATGGACGACCCGCCGCCCAATGTCGTTGTTCACGGGGAAATGCCGTTCGAGCAAACGCTGCCCTACATCATTCATGCCGACGTAGGATTGGCGCCTTATCGCCCTGAAGAGGGTGGCGACTATCTTGTGCAGTCCAGCCTGAAAATCCAACAATATTCTTATTGCGGGCTCCCCATTTTGATCAATCAGGCACTTGGCATTCAAGGTATCAATTTTGTGCAATATGATCTCGGAATGGACGGTGATGTTGCACGGGCGGTATATTTGGCTTTTGAAATGGGCAAGTCGCCTTCTTACGGCGTAACATGCCTAGATTGGGCCGAAGTTGGCGATGCCCTCTTGTCCGAGATATACAAAATTTCTGAATTGAAACGAAAAAGCGGTGTCGAACGATCGGCAAGTTAAGAAAGGCCTCATTTTGCTACTCAAACACCGTTCCGATATCGACGGACTTCGATCCCTAGCTGTTCTCCCGATAGTTTTTTTTCATGCCGGTATAGAGAGCCTGCAAGGCGGATTTATCGGCGTCGATATCTTCTTCGTAATCTCAGGCTTCCTCATTACCTCGATAATATTGGGGGAATTGAAATCAGATAGTTTTTCTATTTTGAAATTTTATCATCGCCGGGTCATACGAATACTGCCCGCGCTATTGTGCATGTTAATTTTAGTCACCATTATTGGATGCCTAATCATGTTCTCGCAAGAATTGCAGGGACTCATGACTTCTGCCATGGCATCTGCTGGTTTCATTTCAAACATATACTTTTGGAAGACTGCGAGTTACTTTGCATTATCCTCTGAGAGCAAACCACTTTTACACACTTGGTCGCTTGGAATTGAAGAGCAATTTTATATATTCTTCCCTTTATTGCTCGCCGCATGCTTCCGCTGGGCCAGAAGAAAATTATCTTTCATAGTCGTTGTTATCACGGCCTGCTCCTTTTTTGTTAGTTGGTGGGCAACCTCGGCAGCTCCAGGCGCTGCTTTTTACTTACTTCCTAGTCGCGCTTGGGAACTTGGTATAGGCGCTTGCGTGGCACTCGGTCTTTTGCCCGCCATCCAGTCCTCCACGATCCGAGCCATACTTTCGTTGCTAGGTGGCGCAATGATCCTGGTCGGAATTATCCTCATCAGCGCCGATGTGGGCTTTCCCGCTCCGGCAGCACTATTACCCTGCCTGGGAACGGCCCTTCTCATCGGGTTTGGGGAAGACGGACCTACTGCGAAGGCACTGTCATGTGGTCCAGCGGTCTGGCTGGGCAAAATTTCTTATTCGGTCTATCTATGGCATTGGCCGATAATTACGTTTTTTCGCCTCTCGAATGGATCTCAATTATCAGGGCTCCAAAGTGGATTTCTCATTGCCGCATCCATCGCGGCAGGTGCAATTTCTTATTATGTCATCGAGCAGCCATTTCAACGCCACTTCCGGGCGAAACGCTCAGCATCTGTTGTGCGTAACGGGCTAATCATAATTGTGTTCTACTGCATCGTTAGCGCAGCCGTATACGTCAACGCCCGCAGAATCGTCGTACTACCTAAGAGTGTTACGCAAGTGGCTGATTTTATCGATTACCCCGGAACCGCGGAACACATTCGCCAGACTGATTATGGAAGATGTTTCACCGGTGAGGGGGCACAGTTCAACATCGACCGCTGCTTTACGATCGACAAGCAGCGCCGGAATGTTCTTCTGCTCGGGGACAGTCATGCTGCCCAGTACCGCGATGCGCTAGCGAGTCAGTATAAAGACATCCATTTTGTCCAAATAACTGTGTCCGGTTGCCGACCGCTCGTACGGAGTTCGGGAGAGCTTCGTTGTACCCAAGTGATGCGTGAAATATTGTCGCGGCGCCTACCAAACAGTCCTATCCGTGATGTGATCCTAGCAGGTCGCTGGACCTCTGAGGAAACGAGCAAAGTAGTCGAGACGATCCACGAACTACACAACCGTGGCATTAACGTGACGGTGGTGGGACCGACCGTTGAATATGGGGGCGACTTCCCGCTACTGCTTGCGCGTCAGACGCTCAATGATAGTCGGTCTGATATGGCTCGTTTTGTTAAACATGACCGCTTCGATCTCGACGACGTTCTCAAAAAAGCTGTCCAATCTGCGGGGGCTACATACTGGTCAGAAATTAAAGCCGAGTGCCCCAAAGGATCGTGCCGCTTATTTACCCGGGACGGCACCCCGTACCACATCGACTACGGTCACCTTACGAGGCCAGCCGCGAAGGAAGTGATCTCTAGCCCGTCTTATTCATGAGACCGCCGCTCCGAGGTTTTGTGGGCTGGGTTCGTTGTTGACGGCGTAGTCTGGACGAGCGCCTCCGCTGGTGATTTTCACCACGACGGGAGCAAGGGGCTTTTTGAG
>NZ_BSEF01000039.1:0-16557 GCF_027925545.1 Sphingobium sp. BS19 | reverse complement strand
GCCTTCATCAAAGCACACAATGAAAACCCCAAACCCTACAAGTGGGTCAAATCCGCAGACGAGATCCTCGCCTCCGTCAAACGCTTCTGTCAAAAAACAATGAGCCGAACTTCGGATTCACGTGACTAGGCTCTCAGGCCCCATTGATGATTGTGTTGTAGCTCAGTTCGCCCTAATTTGAAGCATTCAGGGGGCGATGGTCGCTAAGAATATGTGTTAGCAACCTACTGGAGCATTCCCCGCTCTGCCAACGAACTGAGCGGAAGCAGTTGCAGGGTCGTTTGCGTGAATGAGAGCGACTATCTAGGGTCGGACGCGGACGCCCGCTCGATATTCTCCGCAATCGACTCTGCGGTGAGAGCAGTTGGCGAAGCAGATCGACGCGTATCGAAAAGTCAGATCGGGTTTTATCGGAAGTACCCATTTGCCGCTGTTTGGCGGCCGAACCAATATCTCAGCGGAAGCCATCCACCGCTAGTTTTGAGCATTTTCCTACAGCGAAGAGACCGATCTCTGCGCTGGAAGGAAATAGTCGAGCCCGAGCCAGGTCGCTTCACTCATCACCTGGAGATCAATGGCGCAACAGAAGTCGACCACCAGGTTCGGGAGTGGCTGCGGGAGGCATGGACATCTGCTACGTGACTGATCAGAGCCAGAAGATGACAGTTGCGGTGATGCATATGGCGGACTGAGCCGAAGCGGGGTCGGATCTGATCGTAACATTTTTGTAGGGTGACCTGCTAAGTCCGGTTTTGCCATGACCGGGGTCAAAACCCAACCTATTCCAGCAATCGGCTACCCCACAGCGGCTTCAGCCGTTCGAGGACGAACAGCATGACAATGCTGGCGAGCGCTATGATCCCTATTTCCTCAGGAGCGACGCGCGCAAAATTGAACAAGTCGGCAATCGGAGGAATAAACTGTGTTGCCAGCAAGATCGCGGCCACTAACCCAAGCACTACGCTGAGCGCCGGATTAAACCTGCGAAGCGCCGCCATGATCGAAGAGCTGAAGCGGCGGTTGATCAGGATCAGGCTGGTGATACCGAGAACGAGCGTGAGAAATGCGGTGGAACGGAGCTGTTCCTCGCCCATGCCGGACTCCCAGAAATACAGTGTCAGCCCCCCTGTCACGCCAAATGCCAGGCTACCCTGGATAACTGACCAACCCACCAGCCAGCGCGAAAACAATGATGTATCCGGTTTGCGTGGCGGCCTGGCCATGACGTTGCGCTCGTCCTCTTCGGCTTCGAAGGCGAGCGAACAGACAGGATCGATGATCATCTCCAGGAAGGCGATGTGGATGGGGCCCAACAACAAGGGCATGCCGGTCAGCAGCGGCAGCAGCGCGAGGCCAGCGATCGGAATGTGCACCGCAACGATGAAGCCCATTGCCTTGCGTAAGTTGTCATAGATGCGCCGTCCCATACGGATGGCCTTGACGATCGAGCCGAAGTCATCATCGAGCAGCACGATGGCCGACGCCTCGCGGGCAACATCGGTGCCGCGTCCGCCCATGGCGATGCCGATATGTGCCGCCTTGAGCGAAGGCGCATCGTTTACGCCGTCGCCCGTCATGGCGACGATTTCTCCCGATGCCTTCAACGCCTCGACGAGACGTAGTTTCTGTTCCGGCATGATGCGCGCACAGACGTTGACCGAGCCGATGCGCTGCCTGAGGTCGTCTTCAGACATGGCCGCCAGTTCATCGCCTGTCAGCACGTCGCCTGAATCAATCCCTGCTTGCTGCGCGATGGCGCGGGCAGTCTGCGGGTAATCACCGGTGATCATGATGATGCGGATGCCGGCTTCGCGGCATTGGCGCACGGCATCGGGGACCGAAGCGCGCAGGGGATCGGCAAGGCTGACCAGGCCACGGAAAGTGAAGCTGAAGGCTCGCTGTGAGTTAGGCAGTTCAGCGCCGGACCAGCGCGCATCGGCAACGCCCAGCACCCGCAATCCCTTGCTAGCCATGGCATCGATGGTGTCCTTCAGCCTCGCCTTCTCGTTTCCCGTCATACCGCAAAGTTCAGCGACAGCTTCAGGCGCGCCTTTCGTGGCGATAATCCGTTCCAAGGCCGGATCCGGGTTGCCCCACACATGCGACATCGCCAGCAGGGCGGGGTCGAGCGGATAATGATGGTCCAGCGTCCAACCTGCGCCCTGACGCGCCCTGACCGTTGCGGGCGCGTGTTCGTCACCAAGCTCGTGAAACGCCACTTCCATGGGGTCCAGCGGCTCCTGGGCGCTGGCGAGAATGCCAAACTCGGCCAGAAGGTGGAATTCCTCCTCCAGCATGAGTTTCTGCCGATCATCATGGATGAGGATCCGCCCATCAGGGAGACGCAATTCGGCTATCCGCATCCGGTTCTGGGTCAGCGTGCCGGTCTTGTCGGTGCACAGGGTGGTGGCTGCGCCCAGCGTCTCGATCGCCGCCGCCCGGCGGGTCAGCACCCGATTGCGCGACATGCGCATGGCGCCCATCGCCATGAAGATGGTGAGCACCACCGGAAATTCCTCCGGCAGCATCGACATGCCGAGCGCTATCCCGGCCAGTGCGGCCTCCAGCCAGCCCCCGCGAAACAGTCCGTAAAGAAGGACAACGAGCACGCTGGCCGCAGCGCCCGTCGCCGCAAACCACAACACCAACCGGCGTGTCTGCTGCCTGAGGCGGGGCGCTTCGGTTTCAAGCGTGGAGAGAACCCGGCCGATGCGGCCGATCTCGCTGGCAAGACCGGTTGCGGTGACGACGCACAGCCCCGTCCCGCGCACGACCAGCGATCCGGAATAGACGAACGGCAGATCATCTCCGCCTGGACGCGCCATGGCGGTTGGCCCCTCAGCCCCGCAGGCGGTCTTGCGCACAGCAACAGATTCCCCGGTCAGCAGGGATTCGTCGAGGTGCAGTCCGTCGTTTTGCGTGATCCATCCGTCGGCGGGCACCCGATCGCCTTCGGCCAGCACCACGAGATCGCCACGCGCCACCTCCCGCCCGGCGATGCGCTTCCTTGCCCCATCGCGGATGACGAGAGCCCGCGGACTGGTCAGATCGCGCAGAGCTTCGAGCGCCCGTTCGGTGCGGGTTTCCTGGACGACAGTGATGAGGATCGAAAGCCCGGCGAACGCAACCAGGATCAGGGCTTCCTGAAGGTCGCCCAGGGCCATGTATATGAGGCCCGCCCCGATCAGCATCGCCAGCATGGGTTCGCGCAGGACATCAAGGATAATGCGCGCAAATGTGCGCTGCCCGGTACGCGGCAGTTCATTGTAACCTTCCGTCCTCAGGCGCTCGGCGGCCTCGGCGTCGCTCAATCCGGAGAGCGAAGCCTGGCTTGGCTGTTGCCCCGAGATTTCAGGATTCGTCATAACTCTCGGGCCTTGCTTGCAACCGGAATTGCCGGACTTGATCTGGGTTGCGATTCCTCAAGACGATCAGACCACCGTCCCGAAGATCGTTCCGATGCCTGCCGTCAATGCCATGGCCAGAGCGCCCCAGAAGGTTACGCGCAGGGTGGCCCTCACGACCCTGGCTCCGCCAGCGCGCGCGCCGATGCCCCCGAGAAGAGCCAGAAAAATCAGCGAGGCAATCGAGACGCCCGCCACCAGCAGGGAGCGCGGCATCAGCAAGACCATGGCGAGCGGCATGGCAGCGCCAGCGGCGAATGTCGCTGCAGAGGTTAGCGCCGCCTGGATCGGGCGAGCTGCGGTAATCTCCGAAATGCCAAGTTCGTCGCGCGCATGGGCACCGAGCGAGTCCTTTGCCATCAGCTGGATAGCCACCTGTCGGGCGAGGTCTGCATCGACACCACGGTCCATGTAGATGCGTGTCAGTTCCTCGCATTCGTAATCCGGCTGGCCGGCTAGCTCTGCCTGCTCGCGGGCGAGATCGGCTTGTTCTGTGTCCGATTGGGAACTGACGGAAACATATTCGCCCGCAGCCATGGACATGGCCCCGGCGACGAGGCCGGCGACGCCTGCGATCAGAACCTCGGAGGTGGCGGTGGATGCCGCTGCCACGCCTACGATTAGACTGGCCGTCGAAACGATCCCGTCATTGGCCCCGAGAACAGCCGCCCGCAACCAGCCGATGCGCGAGACGAGATGGCTTTCCGGGTGTAGGTGAAGTCGGGACACCGGTGTTTCTCCTGACATTGACGTGAAACTTAATTGCAAAATATTGATCGGTATCCGGTAGATTGAATCGTGTCCGCCCTGAACAATCCGAATAGAAAGGCAGAGGCGGCACGAGACATCACGGCCCGATGTCGTCTACATCGCTCCTGAACTGCTTGCCGGCATCTTTGCCAAAGCCAAGCGCCTCTGCAACGGCAACATTCCAGCCGTAGGGATCTGTCCGGTACGTCACCTGGTTGGCCTGGCTCACATAGACGGTGCGATAGAGCAGCCTGACGGGTATCGCTTCGGGGAACCTGACGTAAGCGATCTTGCCGCTCGCACGCGCCCTGGACCATTGGTCGGCGATACCCTGCTGTTCAGCGAGCATTTGGGCAAAACCCAGCGCGTCACTGACGCGGACGCAACCATGGCTCAATTGACGCTGGTGCTTGTCGAACAGCGTTTTTGCGGGCGTGTCGTGCAGATAGATTGCCAGGCTGTTTTGCAGGTCGAACTTGACGAGGCCAAGCGAGTTGCGGGGCCCGGGCCCTTGAACGATCCAGCCGTTGCGCCAGCTCATGTTGTTGCGCCGGAAATAGGCTGCACTTTTTCCAGCCAATTCCCCCCTCTGGATCGATTTCGGCACCGTCCATGTGGGATTGGCAACGAGGCGGAACATGGAAGTGGATATTTGCGGCGTTTCCTTGCCCGGCTTGCCGACGACGACGTTGCGCTGATCGACCAGTTCGCCATCGCGGAAATAGCTCAGTTCAGCCGCCGCAGTATTCACGTCGATGCGTGTCGCCGGTGGCTCGCGTGTGAGCCAGCGCAATCGTTCCATCGCCACCGCAATCGACCGCGCATGGTCGCCAGGCCGCACATTGAGAATGGATAACGTATCGACGCCGATGACACCGTCATCCCTGATGTCGTAGTCGTGCTGGAAGGCCTTCACGGCCCTTACGATACCTACGGTGTAAAGGGTGCCATCTACGGGCTGCGATGGCGAGGCCTCGGTCGTCACCGGCATAGCCAGGTAGCGATGTTCCACGAGCGCCGTCACGATCTGGGGGATCCGTGGATCCCGGTCGCCTGGATGGATCAGGTCTCCGCTGGCAATCTGCGCGACGTTCTCCTGGGACGCTGCCTTTTGCTGCTGCAGGTAGGTGTCCGCCAAAGCGCGATACTCAGGGGTATCCGGCGCGAGGCTATCCAGCCACGCATCCACCCGGCCAGCCCGAACCGCTGTGGCCAATCCTGATGCGAGATCTACCTCAGGGCGAGGATGGGTGTATATGGTGTGGAGCTTCGCTGGATCAGCGACACCGCGAGCCAGCGCGCCTGCGAACATCAGGGCAGCACTGGTCAGGGCAATCTCGCGCGCTGGGGCGGATAGCTTCGATAATTCCGGGTGAAAATGCACGCGGTCCAGGCCGTGGTCCGCCCGCTTTCCAAGCGCGGCCCTCAATGCCTGCTCTGCACGCGGCGACCAAATGGCCGCCCAGTCGGCCTTTTCGTAGAACTCGCGGACTTGTGTGTCCTGCGCCTCTGCCTGCAATTCCGCAGCTGGAATGCTCGGGGGGAGCTCAGAAAGTTCTGATTGAGCCTCAGGTTCCCTTGTTTTGCTTACCTCTGGACCGCTGCAACCGGCAGTCAGCACAAGGACCACCGGAAAAATATGTTTTAGTTTCAAAGGCACGGGCGGTCATCTTCCAAGCTTGATGGCGTAAGCGCCGATACATCCGTGCTCTACCTCGCCAGTTCAATTGATGCGCTTATTGGAACCTCACTGTCCCGAAAAGAATTGCATGGAGCCAGTCGCGATGAAGCGTTGGTGCCAGGATAGGGCTTCGCCCAGCAAGGCGGGCGAGTGCTTACCATAGGAATCGCGCAGTGCCCGCTCGTAATAATCGGCGAGCATTGCCCTATAGTCAGGGTGAACGCATTTCTCGATAACGAGCCGGGCACGCTGCTTTGGCGCAAGCCCGCGCAAATCGGCCAGGCCACGTTCAGTCACGATCACCTGCACATCCTGATTGATGTGATCGACATGGCTGACTTGCGGCACAATCGTCGAGATCGCCCCACCCTTGGCGGTCGAAGGCGCCATGAAGATCGAGATATAGGCATTGCGGGCAAAATCGCCCGAACCGCCGATACCGTTCTGGATCGCCGATCCCATGACATGGGTGGAATTGACGTTGCCGTATATATCCGCCTCGATCATGCCGTTCATGGCGATGCAGCCGAGCCGCCGGATCAGTTCTGGATGATTGCTCATTTCCTGCGGGCGCAGGATGATCCGTTCTCGGTAGCGGTCCATATCGGCATTCAGTGCGTGTGCGGCCTCCGGGCTGAGCGAAAACGCGGTCGACGATGCCATCCGCAGCTTGCCCGCAGTGAGCAGGTCGAGCATTCCGTCCTGCAAGACCTCGGTATAGGCAGTCATGTTCTCGAACGGACTGTCGATCAGGCCGGTCAGCACGGCGTTAGCGATGTTGCCGACGCCCGATTGCAGCGGCAGCAGGTTGGCCGGAAGCCGCCCCTTCGCCACTTCATGCGCGAAGAATTCCAACAGGTGCCCGGCGATCAGCAACGCGCTCTGGTCGGGCGCCTTGAACGCCTGATTGCGATCAGGCGTGTCGGTTTCGACAATGGCGACGATCTTGGCAGGATCGCAGCGAAAGGTGGGCTGGCCGATCCGGTCATCTGGCCTGATCAGCGGGATCGGCACGCGGTGCGGCGGCAGGGCCGTTCCATAATAGATGTCGTGCATTCCCTCGAGCGCCGGGTTCTGCCAGCGATTGACCTCAAGGATGATCTGGTCTGCGCGGTCCAGCCAGGTCTTGTTGTTGCCCACTGACGAGGCGGGGACAAGCGAACCGTCTGGCAGGATCGCGGTTACTTCGACCAGCGCGGTATCCAGCGGGCCGAGGAAGCCCTGCCACGCCATCGGCGCGACCTGGCTAAGGTGCATGTCGAAATAGTTCATTTCGCCGCGGTTGATCTGTCCGCGGGCAATCGGATCGGAATTGTAGGGCAGGCGAAAGTCGATGCCCTTGGCCTTGGCCAGAGCGCCGTCCAGCTCGGGACCGGTGGAAGCGCCGGTCCACACGCTGATCGAGAAGGGATCGCCGGCATCGTGCGCCGCCTCGATCCGCCGCGCCAGCGCCAGCGGAACTGCCTTGGGATAGCCGGAGCCGGTAAAACCGCTCATGCCCACCGTGGTGCCCGGCGCGATCAGCAGGGCGGCGGCATCGGCACCCATCACTCGCGATTGGAGCGCGACGTTCGCAATGCGTGAACTGGTCAATTCGCAATCTCCGTTGTTGTTGGTCAGGCGCAGCTGCGTAGGTGGCAGTTCATGGTCGATCAACGCCGTTTTCAGATGACGCAGGCCAAGCCAGCAAAGTTGGGAAAGTCCGCGTTAGAGCCCGTCGCTAAATAGATCGATTGGGGATTTGCGATCAGCTCTTTTGAATATGATGCAACGATATGGACCTCTGAGGGAATGATAAAGCGTGATGGGCGTTGAACGATGAGCGCGAAAATCCGGCGCCTGCATCGTTGTGGCGCCGGGCCAGTGCGCGGGCAATTCGCCGACTATGCTGGATATATTAAATGGCAGCCTGCAACCGCACAGCAACGGCACAATGCCCGTCATGCGATTTGCCCCTGGGAGCCCAAAGAAGTAATGCTTTGGCAATGACATGCCTTGCAGACTCGGCGTCCGTCGGGATGCAACGCGCCTTACAGGTTTGCCGAAACCTCACATGCATGGATACGCGGGTGCGCAACCTACTTCCGATCATCATTCCCGCAATGCTTCTAGGCGCTTGTGATCGTCAGGAAGATACCCGGAACGGCAGCAGCGCATCTGCAGTGGATGACCGGCCTGCGGACTCACCGACGGCTCAAACCGCGAAGCGCCCGGATGCGCTTTGGGTCTTGCAGCCAAGCGCTGAGGCCAGTGTACTGGTCTTGCAGACGCAAGCCGGCAACCCGATCCTGTCTCTCACTTGCCCTTCGGGAGGAAACCGGCTGCAAGTCAACGTGCCCGGTTTCACGCCGACCGGCAGCGAGGAGCGGCTGTCATTTGGCAGTGGCGGCGAAGTGGAAGCGCTTGTCGCAGATTTCCGCGGCGATCGCCGGCTTGGCGGCGTCAGCGCGGCGGGAGCGGTTCCGGCTAACCTCGCGGCGCTCGTGGGCGGCCCGGTCTCGGCAAGCTATGGCTCCCAGACCAGTGGTCCCCATCCTGCTGTGCCCGAGGACGTTGTCGGGTCGTTCGTCGCCGGCTGCCGCAACCGGGCAGCAGTGGGGACACCGCGCGCGGGAATGCCAGGCCGAACGGTCAGCCCCTGCCTCGTTCAGGACGGCCGGGAACTTTCGGCACAGCCCATGCGCGCAATCGGCACCGAACCATTCTGGGCCGCGCGAATCGAAGGTCGCTGCGTCACTTATTCCCACCCGGAGGATCAGCCCGGCACCCGGCTCTGGACCCGGTACACGGCAACGCAGCTTGGTGGCATGTGGACGGGCGCGCTTGACGGTCGACCGTTCGTATTGCGGACCCGTAAGACACCCAGCTGTTCGGACGGCATGTCGGACAAGAGCTACCCTGTGGCCGTTGAGCTCCTGGTCCATGACGAGCTGCGGAAGGGCTGCGCCGAACCGATGTGAGGTGGGATTGCTGTTTCTGAACTATGCAATCGGCAAAAAAAAGCGGTTCGCCAGACCAAGTCCAGGAACCGCTTTGAAAGTCAGGAACACGCAGCACAAAAGCCACGAGCCCTTCGGGTCGCGCTTTCCCGCTTACATCCTTTCTGGATTTGCGATTGTATGGATTCGACTGATGCAGAAAAAATCGTGACGTGATTTGCCAATCCGTCATTGTTGGCAGGGCGAGTGGATGCAACCGGCGGACACATGCCTCCGGCCAGCATTCATCCGGATGCATGGCCGCGAACAAGTCGGCAAACCCCAGCGCAGACGGCTACGTCAAGACCCGGGAACGAGGATTGCGGAATTGCTCCGCAGAGCCTCAACGACAGCATCCATGACTGCCCGCACCCGCGGCATGTGGCGCGTATCGACATGCACACCGAGCCAGATATCGGTTTGACCAAGGTCAATGGATTCATGCGGATGGACGCATATGCGCATTGGCATGATCCCCCGCTCCTCCCTCGAAGATCTGCTGGCGGCCCTGTCCGAACCGACACGGCTCGCCGCGCTTCAGGTCGTTTGGGACGGGCAGGAGCATTGTGTGTGCGAGCTGATGGATCGTCTCGGCGCATCGCAATCGCGCATGTCGCGCCATATGACGCGGCTCAGGACCGCCGGATTGCTCACGGATCGGCGAGACGCCCAGTGGGTGCGCTATCGCCGCAACCCCGATATCCCTGAGGCATGGGTCGCCATCATTGATGCCGTGCTTGCGGCAAGGCCTGCGGTGATCGCCGCCCAAATGAAAGTTGCATGACATGCCCACGCAGGGCCTTCCCCTCAAGCGATCGACCGGTGCCTGGATCGGCGGCATCGCCCTCGCCGTGGCAATCTGGTTCGCGCTTTACCGGCAACTCCAGCCCTTTTCGCGCTGGGCAGTGGTGCAACTGCCAATCCCGCAAGGCAGCGCGCTCGCCTCGTCGGTGGAATTCTTCATCTATGATACGCCCAAGGTGCTGATGCTCCTGGCGCTCGTCGTCTTCGCAATGGGCGTGGTCCGCAGCTTCTTTTCGCCCGAACGCACGCGTGCGATCCTTGCGGGCAAGCGCGAAGGGCTTGGCAATGTCGCCGCTGCCGGGCTCGGCATCTTCACGCCGTTCTGCTCGTGCTCAGCCGTGCCGCTGTTCGTCGGCTTCGTCTCCGCAGGCGTGCCGCTTGGCGTCACGTTCTCCTTCCTGATCGCCGCGCCGATGATCAACGAGGTCGCGCTTGGCCTGCTCTTCGCGCTGTTGGGGTGGAAGGTCGCCCTGACCTATCTCGCCTTCGGCCTCATGATTGCGATTGTCTCGGGCTGGGTCATTGGACGCCTCCATCTCGAAGGCTGGCTGGAGGAGTGGGTCCGCAATATTCGCGCAGGCGACGTCGATCTCCAGCCCGACGAACTGACCTGGTTCGACCGGTTCGAGGCTGGTTGGGACGCGGTCAAGGAGATCGTCGGCAAGGTCTGGTACTGGATCATCACCGGGATCGCGGTCGGCGCCTACATCCACGGTTATGTCCCTGCCGAATTGCTGTCGCGGATCATGGGCGCTGACGCCTGGTGGTCGGTGCCTGCGGCAGTGCTGCTCGGCGTGCCGATGTATTCGAATGCCGCCGGCATCATCCCCGTCGTCGAGGCCCTGCTCGGCAAGGGCGCTGCCTTGGGCACCGTGCTCGCCTTCATGATGTCGGTGATCGCCCTGTCCCTCCCGGAAATGATCATCCTGCGCAAGGTGCTGAGCGTGAAGCTGATTGCCGTCTTCGTCGCGGTGGTTGCTTCCGGCATCCTGACTGTGGGGTTCCTGTTCAATTTCCTGTTTTCATGAAAGGATAATGCGATGAAAGAAGTGAAAGTTCTGGGTCCGGGCTGCGCCCGCTGCAAGACCACCGAAGAGATGGTCAAGGTCGAGGCCGCCAAGCTCGGGATCGACGTCTCGGTCGAGAAGATCACCGACTATGAGGCCATCGCCAAATTCGGCATCGTCTCGACGCCCGGCATCGTCATCGACGGCAAGGTGGTTCATGCCGGAGGTCTTCCCAAGACCGACGATCTCCAGCGCTGGCTTCAGGCCTGAGGAATGGAAACGCACGACATCGTCATCATCGGCGGCGGCCAGATGGGGCTGTCGCTGGGCTACTACCTGCGCCGGGCCGGGGCGGACTTCCTGATCCTTGATGCCGAGGATGGTGCCGGCGGCGCCTGGCGGCACGGTTGGGATTCGCTGCGCCTGTTCTCGCCCGCCGGCTACAGTTCGCTGCCGGGCTGGCTGATGCCGCCGCCCGCCCATGAAGGCTATCCGACCCGCGACGATGTTCTCGATTATCTTGGCCGCTATGAGGCGCGATACGAGTTCCCGATCCGGCGCCCGGTCCGGGTGGAGACTGTCGAGCGTGCCGATGAGCTCCTCGAAGTGGTGACTGACAAGGGCCGCCTCGCCGCTCGTGCGGTAGTCAGCGCCACCGGCACCTGGTCGCATCCCTACATCCCCGAAATCGAGGGGCGCGACGCATTCAAGGGCGCGCAGGTCCATTCGGCCCATTATGTCCGTCCCGAGGATTATAGCGGGCAAACGCTGCTGGTGGTCGGGGGCGGCAACAGCGGCGCCCAGATTATGGCAGAGCTGGCCCCCGTCGCACGCACCCTGTGGGTCACAGCCCACGATCCGCTATTCCTGCCCGACGATGTCGATGGCCGCGTCCTGTTCGAACGCGCAGTCGCGCGAATGAAGGCTGGCCCGAGCGACACGCCGGTAGGCGGCATCGGGGATATCGTCATGGTCCCCCCGGTCAAGGAAGCCCGCGCGCGCGGAGACCTCAGTTCTGTGCGCCCCTTCGAACGGATGACGGCCAAGGGCGTTGTCTGGGTCGACGGTTCGGAAACGCAAGTCGACGCGATCATCTGGTGCACCGGCTTTCGCCCTGCGCTCGATCACCTGGCACCGCTCGGTGTGGTCGAGGAAGATGGGCGCGTGTTGGTCGATGGCCAGCGCTCGATCAAGGAGCCGCGGCTCTGGCTCGCGGGCTATGGCGACTGGAGCGGCCCAGGATCGGCTACTCTGATGGGCGCTGCAAGAACCGCGCGCGATCTGGCGGCCAGAATGACGGCCGAAGTGCCAGCTGCCAGCGCCACCTGAACGAACCAGAGAGAGAATTTCGATGGATGTCCTGAAACAGATTATCGAGACATACCGCCACATGATCCCGACCGATTGTGAAACTGCGCGCGCTATCGACCGGGGAGCCTCGGTCGAAGAGATCTGCGCCAGCGCGACGAGCGATGGTCTGCATGATTTTGCGGGAGCACTGTTTTCCGCTGACATCGAAGTGGTACAGACGAACCACGGACCGATCGAAGCCGACGAAACACTCCTGGACAACATCGACCAGGTTCTGGCGGACTACGAGCACCGGCTTCCCCCGAACTGCGAAACGGTCCGCCTGATCAAGAGCGGTGCGCAACTGGAACTGATTTCTGAAGCGGCCGAAGCCGAAGGGTTGCACGATCTGGTTGCTGTCCTATTCGAAGCCGAACAGGAGCGATTTCTGGGCGGTGCTTCATAAAGTATGCTTACTAGGAGGCAGCGATCGGGAACGGCTGGCCTGCGCAATGTCCACATCGATTGGCAAATCATGGCATCGTTAGTCTGCCATCGAACGTCAGAAATTTAGTCAATGGCACCTGAATCCAGACGAACAAGACGTGACCCAACTCCGGACTTTCATGGATCGGTGCGAACACATGCGGACAAAAGAGTACTCTTAATCAGCGGGTCCTAGGTTCGAGCCCTAGTGCGTCCACCACCTTCCCCATACTTTTCAATGAGTTATCGCGCAGGCCAGAACACGCCGCCGATAGCCTTTCTGTGCTAGGTAGCTCTCTAGGTAGCAGCGCGCTAATGCAGCGCTGAGGCGCATCAGCGGTCTTGGTGGAGATTTCAGCGTCTGCGAGTGGCGATCTGCCATAACGCGAGTCGTCGGTTCACGTCCCAACCATTGCGGCGGCTAATCCCACCTTGCGTCTAAGCAGCATGGCACGCTGGGATGGCCGCTTAGAGCCTCAGGCAGCGCCGGTCATAATGACAGCTAGGCTACCCGAGCTCCGATCCAGATCACCCGGCCGACAATATCGACGCCTTTGCGCTGGATGCCCTGCCAGCTCGGATATGCAGGGTGGTCGGTAAGAACGGTCAGACGGTTCTTCGTTGGGTCGATCGCTATTCGCCTTACGAAGATTTCAGAAGACCCACGGATGGCGTAAAGGCCTTCACGCACGCTCTCCTGGAAGCGAACTCGGCTAATCATAACCTCGTCGCCATTACGGAGGGTCGGCTCCATCGCCTCACCAACAATTGGCAAGATTGCGACACTGGCGGGCTGATCACACAGCCGACCGAGCCAAGCCGCATCAACCAGCCGCCATTGTGAGCGTGAATCGTTACCTGTCCCGTTCAGCAATGGGACTTTTACTATCGAACGCTGCCCGACTGTCGGCCCCTCCTTTCCACCGAGCATCTCTACGGGCACGTCAAAATGCAATGCCAGCAGCGCTATATCGCTTTGGTCAAGGCGGGCTGGAGAACCTCGTTTAATGAACTGCTGGATGTATGCCGAGTTTCGCCCGAGGAGGCGCGAAATCGATGCGTAGGTCTCTCCTCGCTCGCTGATTAGGCCATCCAACGCCTCCCGCGGCTCCATCCTATCGTCTCCTTCGATTTCCTACCTCTCTATCACACGCCGGAGGAATAATCCTAGTCGGACAGCCCCGACAAGGTCAGTAGGGCAAGCGAAAGAAACAAACGTCGTACGGGAGCACAATGCCACGGCACCTGCGCTACTGGGTCGGCCTCGACGCCGGCCACTTGGAGACTGCGGTCTGCCTCGTCGATGCCGAAGGAAACGTTTTCTTCGAGGCAATGACTGAGACCCGCGCTGCTCCGATAAGGGATATCCTTCGCCGGTTCGGCGTTGAGCCTGTCCAGTCTATTACGATCGAGGCCGGTGTCGGCACTCAGATGGTTCGGGATCTCCGTTCGTTCGGTTTTCCCGTTCAAGTCGCCGACGTTCGCAAATCAAGCAAATTCCTGGCGATCCGACGTCAAAAGACAGATGCGAATGATGCCAAAGGTCTCGCTGAGCTTGGCCGACTGGCGCAGTCCTTCGGTCCCCATGTTTTCATCAAACCGGTGGAGCACCAGGACATCCGGATAATGATCAACATCCGTCGAACCCTGCTAAAGCATCGAGCCAGGACGGATGCGCTGCTCCAGTCCATATTCAGATTGCACGGTGCCAGTATCAAGCTCCTGAATGGGCGAGGATCGCTCGCAGCTGAAGTCGCTAACCAACTCAGGCTTTTGAGCACCAACGGCGTGACGATCCGCGTCGATTTGGATCCCCTGGTCAGGATGGGAGAAGATCTGCGCTCTCATATCTGGGATATGGATCGAAAGATGCGCACAATGGCCGCCAGCATCCCGGTTTGCGCCAGATTTCAGACGATTCCTGGCGTTGGGACAATCACAGCGCTGTCATTTTACAGCGCCGTCGGAGACCCGTACCGCTTTAGAAGCAATCGAGATGTCGGGCCTTATCTCGGCCTAACGCCCAATCTGTATCAATCTGGCGCCACCGCGCGCCGCGGCCGGATCAGCCGCTACGGAAACAAGCTGACCAGGTCGCACCTAATCACAGCAGCCACCGTGCTGCTTCGCACAATCAAAACCGAAAGTTCATTGCGTACTTGGGGCCTCCGGCTGGCAACAAAGATCGGATTTCTCAAGGCTCGCGTTGCCGTCGCAAGGAAGCTCGCTGTGATCATGATGGCAATGTGGAAGACGGGCGCCTCGTTTGATCCAGACAAATCGAAACCACGGTTGCTCCACCCGGAGCAGGCAGGCTTGGACCCCGTACGGATTTCTGGGACCAAGATCCCGTTGTAGGTAATTGGGCCAAGCCTGCCGTCTGATCCCGCGTCCGGCGGCCTTTTAGCAGGTCGAGCCACGGTGCGCCCGGCTAGGCCGCAATCGCACGATCCTCTTCGAACGAAAAGGCACGAGGCATTGCGACGGCGTGCCCGTCGAAGTTTCGCGTTATCTCGACAGCAATCAGGCTGTCTCCAGGGAAGGCCGGGCTCAGTTCCAAGGTGAGGTAGTCGAACAGAGTGCGTTCGTGCACTGCGATAATGATCTGCCGATCAGAGGTGGCCTGGCAAAACTGGACAGTGGGTTAAGTGGATTTTCTGCCTGACGGCGGCCATGTTGGCCGCGTGACAGGAGTAGAGATGAGCAAACGACCACGCCGGAATCACAACCGGGCATTCAAGGCGAAGGTGGCGTTGGCCGCCGTGAAGGGCGAGAAGACGCTGGCGGAGTTGGCGCAGCAATTTGACGTTCACCCGAACCAGATCACGACCTGGCGCTCGCAGCTTCTGGAAGGGGCTGCTGGTGTATTTGGCAGCGAGATGCGGAACGAGGCTTCCGAGCCGGCGGTCGACGTAAAGACGCTGCACGCCAAGATCGGCGAACTGACGCTGGCCAACGATTTTTTGGCCGGCGCGCTCGGCAAGGCGGGACTGTTGCCGAGCGCAAAACGATGATCGACCGTTCGCACCAATTGCCGCTGGCGCGGCAGGCTCGGGAGCTGGGGATCAGCCGGGGTAGCGTATACTACCTGCCCAAGCCGGTTTCAGCGGCCGATCTTGCGATCATGCGGCGCATGGATGAGTTGCACCTGGAGTTTCCGTTCGCGGGCAGTCGGATGCTGCGCGATCTGCTGCGGCAGGAAGGCATCGAGATCGGCCGGCAGCATGTTGGCACGCTGATGAAGAAGATGACAATCGAGGCGATCTACCGCCGCCCGAACACATCGAAGCCGGCTCCGGGGCACAAGATCTACCCCTATTTGCTGCGCAAGCTGGCGATCACCCGGCCCAACCAGGTCTGGGCGACCGACATCAGCTACATTCCGATGGCGAAGGGGTTCGTCTATCTCGTGGCCATCGTCGACTGGTTCAGTCGCAAAGTCCTGGCTTGGCGGGTGTCGATCACGATGGAGGCCGATTTCTGCGTCGAGGCGCTGGAGGAAGCGCTGGCGCATTATGGCAAGCCGGAGATCTTCAACACCGATCAGGGAAGCCAATTCACGAGCATGGCCTTCACCAGCGTGCTGCTGCGCGAAGAAATCGCCATCAGCATGGATGGCCGGGGCGCATGGCGCGACAACGTCGTGGTCGAGCGCCTGTGGCGCTCGGTCAAATATGAGGAGGTCTACCTCCGCGCCTACGGCGCAGTCAGCGAGGCGCGGGGCTCGATCGGCCGGTATCTGAGCTTCTATAATAGCAGGAGGCCTCATTCGAGCCTTGCCGCCAAGACGCCGGATCAAGCGTATTTTGACAATCTGCCACTGGCGATGGCAGCATGAACTTGGCCGCCGATATGGGGCATCACTCCGGTCGGGCTACGCCCTCCCTGCATAATGCCCCATATCGGCAGTTCGAGGAAACAACCGGCAGACGATCCACTTAGCCATCGCCGATCCCTGTTCAGACCAACCAGGCCACCTCTGTATTGCCCGGCAGGAGCATAGCCGGAAAGGATTCGCTATTCCAGTGATATGACGGAGCGGGAATGGTCGTTGGTGGCTCCCTTCATCCCACCAGCCAAGCGCGGAGGCCGGCGCCGCAGGACGGACATGCGCGAAGTCCTGAATGCCTTGCTCTACATCGCCGCGAGTGGCTGTG
>NZ_BSEF01000038.1:0-17297 GCF_027925545.1 Sphingobium sp. BS19 | reverse complement strand
TGGCGGTGCGCCTGCGCCAGCCTCCGGAAGGCTGCTTTTTTCATTCGGATCGTGGCAGCCAATATTGTTCTTACGACTATCAGAAAAAGCTGCAGGCCTATGGCCTGCGTCCATCGATGAGCGGCAAGGGTAATTGCTATGATAACGCCTCTGTCGAGACGTTTTTCAAAAGCCTGAAAGCCGAACTCATCTGGCGGCAGAGCTGGCCAACGCGGCGTCAGGCAGAAGCTTCCATCTTCCAGTACATCAATGGCTTCTACAACACCCGTCGCCGCCATTCATATCTGGGCGGCATCAGCCCGCTCGCGTTCGAAGCCAAGGTGGCATAATGAGATAGGTGACCGGCACAAAACCGTTACAAGTCCAGAGCTCCAGTATTGGCTGCGAGGCGAGCGGATGCAGCACTGGAACGCCTCCCCGCTCGCCATATGCATCGAGCGAGTAATGCATTCGTAGAATCATTGCTACGTGCGCTGCCTTTCCGGGCAGCCTGGTACCTTGGGGAATGGCGAGCCAAGGGTGGTCGATGGGCGCTTTCGAAAGTATTTCGAGCGCGTCGCGCGCGATGAAGCTCGCTTCTTCCCGCCAGATGTATCCGTTCGCGGCGTTGCGCCAGGCCGCAACCCCTTGCGAAATTGCTTGCAGGGCGGTTGCTCCGGTCAAGCTGCAGATGTCTCGCAGTGTCCCTAGCAGGCCCGTTGAAGGCCCGTTCACTGAAAAGCGGTCAGCGAGAGACCGTGCGGAACGACTCATGTAAAAGACGTTATCACCGCCATTGCCTGTAAAGATGGCGTTTGCACCGGCGTCGGTGGCGACCTTCACTGCGATCGCATCGAAGGATAGGGCGTCCACCCGCCCGCCCGGGGTAGGAAGATGGCTTACAGAGGACTTGTTGAGATCGATGTGAGCTAAAGAATAGCGCTCTTCAAACAGGGGGCTGCCCAGGTATGACGCCATGGTCCGGGCGAACGCTCTTTCGTCACCCAGTGGATCGTCCGTTGTGAGCGTTAAGAGTGACAAATCGTTTCCGACATTGCGAAGACATGCCGCAACGATTGACGAGTCGAGCCCTCCTGAGACGGCCAGAAGCCCTTTGTTGTGGAGCCTTCCCCAGCCGGAGACGCAGGATTGGACAGTTCGTCGAAGATCTGCTGCAAGCTCGTCTGGCGATCGATCATCCAGGGAACTGACGAACTTCCAGGGGTCCCATCGGATAGCCGTTGTGGTACGTGACCCTTCTATATTCAGAGATGTGCCCGGAAGGAGTTGACCGACGCCGATGAGCGCAGTCGTGGTTTCTGGCATACCAGCGATCAAAAGCGCTCTGGCAACTCCAGTTGGGTCAATCGATAGGCTTGGCAATCCGGCAGCGCAGAACAGGGACGGCGCGGACGCCAAGACAAGTTCGCATCCATCGCTTGTGTGGTAGCACGGCATGGCGCCAGAAGGGTCGCGGATTACGGAAAGCGCGTTCTCCGATCGGATGACGGCAACATATCGGCCCCAATACCGCCGTAGCAGGTGCTCCCCTTTTGATCTGCAGATCGCCTCAATCTCGGCCGGATCAAGTTGTTCAACGCGTTCCGGTGGCCCGTAGCGATGGAACAGCGTGCCGATGATGAAGCCATTTTGCGCTGGCAAGGTGATCAGCGCGCGAGGGTCGCTGATGTCCAGGCGGAGCCCCGGCATGATGTCCTGTCTGAAAAGGAGAGATATCGTCGGACGGACACTGTCCGCATCGTAGACCAGACCTTGGCCGGCTATCCGCGCGACAAACTGGACGCTCATTCGAGGACCAGGATCGGCGTGTAAAGATTGACCTGTTCGGTGGAGTCGTTGAGCACCGCGGTATCTATTTGCACCCATGCGTGCGCCGCAAATGGATCTGACCGCACTCCGATGACGAACTGGACAGGGATCCCATGCGCGCGACATAAGGAAAACATCGCCAGCGATCGCGCCAGACAGCGATTTGTCCGGCCAAAGGGCTTTGTTGCATAACGACGGGGTGGGATTCCTTATGGGAATCCAGGTGTGTAGATGGGTTGGATGCCCAAGCCAGCTGCACCGAAATACCGCACGACGAACTGGAGCGCGTATAACGCGGCACTGAAGCGGCGGGGTTCGTTGGAGATATGGTTTGATCCGGGCATGCAGTGGCTGTCAGCGCCGAGCGGTCGCCCTGGCCGTCCGCTGCGTTTTTCGGACAGCGCGATCGAGCTGTGCCTGACGCTGAAGGCGCTGTTTGGCCTGCCGTTACGGCAGGTGACGGGGTTGGTGGCAAGCCTTCTCAAGCTTGCGGGCCTCGACTGGCTGGTGCCGGACTACACGACGCTATGCCGCCGCCAGAAGACATTGACGGTCGCGCTTGGCGGGCGGCCCAGTTCAGGCGGCCTGCATCTTCTGGTCGACAGCACCGGCATCAAGATGACAGGCGAAGGGGAATGGAAAACCCGTAAGCATGGCGCCTCCTATCGTCGGCAATGGCGCAAGGTGCACTTGGGGATTGACGCTGAAACACTGGAGATCCGGGCGATCGAGGTCACCACCAACGGGATTGGCGACGCGCCTGTCCTGCCCGATCTGTTGGCGCAGATTCCGTTGAATGAGCGGATCGCAACCGTTGGCGGGGACGGCGCCTACGATACCAAAAAATGTCACGCCGCGATCGCCGGGCGTCATGCCGAGGCGGTCATTCCGGTTCGCCGCAACGGACGGCCATGGAAAGAGGACGGCCCGGGCGTGGACGCCCGCAACGAAACGCTCCGTGCGATCAAACGGCTTGGACGCACGATCTGGAAGAAATGGAGCGGCTATCATCGCCGCAGCCTTGTCGAGACCAAGATGCATTGCTTCAAGCTGCTCGGTCAGCGCGTTGCATCCCGCACCCTCGACCGTCAGATAACCGAGCTCAAAGTCCGTGCCACAATCCTCAACCGCTTCTCGCAAATCGGGACGCCGAAGACGCTCCGCGTCGCATAGAAATCAACAGTAATACCACCCTCGTCGCGCTATCGCGTTATGCAACAAAGCCGTCCGCAGGGATCACTATATGGCAAGAACACTCTGGGCGGCGCTGTCGTGGTTGAAACGCAAAAGCCCAACCTGACCGACACAACTGGCTTCGCCGAGGGCACGATCGGCAATTCAGGCATTCTACGCGCCAAAGGCGCAATCAGTACACCGATCGCCGATGGCGTCGCGGTTATGCTGGGCGGCCGCGCGAAACATGCCAATGCCTTCGATTACAACGTCACAACCGGCAAAAGACCGCCCGACACCGATGGCTGGGGCCTTATTGGCGCTGTGCGCTATGCCAAGGATGATCTGGAAATCAATATAAACGGTGACTATGACGATCTGAAGAACAGCGGACCACTTTACCATACAGTGCGCTTCCGCGATTCCTTCCAATACTCCTCCCTGTTCACTCCACGTGCCCCACTTCCGACCAGGCCGCTACTGGATCTGGGGCCCCGCGAGCTTGTAACGGACACTCTGTCGAGCAATTATGCCTCGAATATCGACGGATATGAAAATCGGACGGTCCATGGGCTGACGGCCAATATCAGCTATGATTTTGCCGCATTCACCCTGAAATCGACCAGTTCATGGCGCGGATTCGAGCTGGATGCACTGTCAAACGTAGGATCAGTTGGATTGCCGCTGTTCAATGTTCTGACCGATATCGAGCAGGACCAATACAGCCAGGAAATTACGTTGGTATCGGAATCCGGCAAGCGATTTGAATGGATCCTCGGTGCGCTGTATTATCATGAGGTATTTACCTACGTTCAGGACAGCATTGATTTTCGTGGGCGCTTGACCAACAATGTCGGCGGCGACAATGCAGGCATCACGCCGACCGTCACGAATGTGAATGCAAGGCAGCCGACAGATACCTTCGCCGTTTATGGCCAAGTGGGCTATCGCCTGACAGATGCGCTTAAAGTCACGGTCGGTCTACGCTATGCGCGGGACAAGCGCGCGTCCAACAAGATCCAGACCTCAACGATCAATTTCGGCAAACCCACCCAGTTCAACCCGGTAATATTTCCTGGAACCACCGTTACCAACCCGATCACCACGAACGAGTCTGCGACTTGGGACGATCTGTTGCCGGAAGCCGTGATCCAATATGAAATCAATGATGATGTTTCGATCTATGCGAAGGCAAACAAGAGCTACCGTCCTGGCGGTTACTCGCCGCAACGCACGGCTACAGCACCGACCAGGTTCGAAAAGGAATCTTCGTGGACCTATGAGGCCGGTCTACGCACCAAGGCCTTCGATGGTCGCGCAACCTTCAATCTGACTGGCTTCTATACGCAGTGGAAAGACCAGCAGGTGCAGGTCATTGCTCAAACCGAATTTGCAGTGGCCAATAATGACGCCCATATGGCGGGACTCGAGCTTGAATCCAGGTTCGAAGTGACGCCGGAATTCCAGGCGGGGCTTGCGCTCGCATGGCTACCCAAAGCGGATTATAGTAGCGGACTGCTGCAGGTACGCGATGTGGTGACCGGTATCGGTAGGAACATACCGGCCAAGGGCAACCGCATGCCTTATGCTTCGAAATGGTCAGGCTCGGTTTTTGGCCAGTATAAGAAGGAGTTTGGCGATGGCTGGGAGCTTATGCTGCGTGCAGACGTGTCGAACATGTCTTCGCAGTTCCGTATTGCCGGCAACCCGGAAATCGTGTCCCCATCGTTCACGTCGCTGGATAGCCGCGTCGCTCTGACGAAGGGTGCCTATAGCATCGCATTCTGGGGGCATAATCTGTTGAACGAGCGCTACTATGGCAGCACCACCTCCCTGCCATTCGCAGATTCGACGCCGATTTCGGATCCACGGACATATGGGCTGACCATCGGGGTTCGTTACTGAAGAGAGACATGGTTTCGAAGGGCGGTGGTGCGAAAGCACTGCCGCCTCGTAAACTGCCTACTTTGCGTCGAGGGGGAACGTCGTGGCCAACCAAACACGCGCTGGCGAAAACTACCCAAGTCTTCGCCGGGCTTATCTGACGCTGACAGTGCTTGTGGTTGCGTTTGTCATCGCCATGGTTGACCGGCAGATCCTCTCGCTGATGGTTGCCCCTATGCGAAAGACGCTGGGGATCAGCAATTTCGAAATCGGCCTTTTACAGGGTACGGCCTTCGTAATTTTCTACTGCTGTTTAAGCATTCCTATTGGTCGTATCGCCGATCGCTATAACCGTCGAAATCTGATCGCCATCGGCATGCTACTGTGGAGTTTTGCCACGGTAGCATGCGCATTTGCCGACAATTTCTGGACCCTGTTCCTTGCCCGCCTGTGTGTTGGCGTCGGAGAAGCGGCACTCGCCCCGGCGGGTTACTCCCTGATCGCTGACTCTTTCCGTCCCGACCGCCTTGTCCGTCCCAATCAGATTTTCTCGATGGGGGCCATGTTGGGTGCGGGCACCGCGCTGCTCATCGGTGGGCCGGCGCTCGATTTCACGGCGGCGATAGCACCAATTTTTGCCGACGGCCGGTTCGAGCCGTGGCAACTCGTTTTCATTCTTGTCGGACTGCCAGGGATTGCCTTGAGTGCCGCTACGTTCCTCCTGATCAAGGAGCCCAAGCGGTTGCACGATCAAGCCATGCCTTCGTTGAAAGAAACCTTTCATCACATCTGGAAGCACCGCAGCCGGTATTTCCCGTTATACGCCTGTGCGGCGTTGCTGACCGTAATCTTTTATGCAAACCTTGGATGGTTGCCGACGCACTTCATCAACTCTTTCGCGATGACGCCCGGCGAGGTTGGCCTTCTGCTCGGGATCGCCTTGATCCCATCGGCGCTGCTTGGCGCCTATCTGGGGCCGATGTTCACAGCCCTGCTGGCGCGCCGTGGCTATGCGGATGCGCACATGCGCACCGTGCTCATTGTTTCGTTGATCATTCTACTGCCTGTGTCGGCCCCGCTCATCGACAACCGAGGGGTGCAGCTGGCGGCGGTATTCTGCTATTTCTTGCTGCAGAACTCGTATTTTGGCGCAATCTCGGCTTCTATCCAGCTATCCACGCCCAATCGCATGCGTGCCGTCGGCATGGCCCTGCTGTTTCTGATCGTCAATCTGGTAGGCCTTGGGGGCGGGGCTGCACTTGTCGGCTGGTTTGCGGACAATGTCTTTGTGGACGACAAATATGCGATCGGTCACTCGGTCGTACTGGTCGGCTGTGCCGCTGCTCTTGCCTCTGCCCTTGTCGCAGCAGCAACACTCAAGCGCTACCGCCTACCGCTCGCCGATGCGAACGCCACCGCCGGAGGATGATGGAGCACCAAATAAGGCGTTAATCTTCAAGGAATCGTCACGCCGCCGTCGATTGGCAGCGTTACTCCAGTGACATAGCTTGAAGCGTCGGAGGCAAGCCACACTGCGGCGCTCGCAACCTCGTCGACGGTTCCCAACCGAGCCATAGGCGCTGCGTCCAGCATTTTCTGAAGCGCCTCGGGATTGGCGGCCGGGCCGCGGCGCAGCATCTCCGTCATGACAGGTCCGGGCGCCACACAGTTCGCACGAATGCCTGACGGGGCCATCTCAATCGCGACAACCTTGGTCAGGCCAATCAAGCCATGCTTGCTGGCAACATAAGGCGCAATGAGCGGGCGGGCGGTCATGCCGAGAATTGATGAAGTATTGACGATCGCCCCACCGTTGCCGGCCGCCAACATGGCGCGCACCTGCCACTTCATCGCGACAAACACACCACGAAGATTAACCGCCATAACATCGTCGAACATATTATCGTCGGTATCGATGAATGAGGTTCGGGCAGACTGGTGGCCGGCGTTGTTGAACGCGATATCGAAGCGGCCGAAGCGCTCTGCAGTCATGCTGACAGCATGTTCGAGGGAGGCACGATCGGTCATGTCGACCCGCACGGGAACGACAGAGTCTCCCGATGGGTCGAGATCCTGGGCCAGCGCCGCCAGGGCTTCAAAATCCCGCGACCCAATAACCAACCGCGCCCCCGCAACATAAGCCGCGCGCGCAATTGCCTCCCCGATTCCCCGGCTGGCGCCTAGCAACAAGCCCACCTTGCCGGTCAATAATTGCGCCACGACCGGCCCCGCCGCGCCATTCATTGCACCGCGTCCGACATTGCCCCGCACATCGGGCCGGCGATCGTCATGCGCCGGGCTTGCCAGCGGCGGAGGTGCGATACCGATCGATGATGGCAACAAATTTCTTGGATAGTTCCGGATTTGGCCGTCCAAGGCCGCCACTGGCAACCCAGCCGCCGTCAACGACCAAATTCGCGCCGGTTATGTAGGAGGCATCGTCGGAAACGAGGAACAGTGCTGCCTTGGCAATGTCCTCAGGCTGGCCAAGGCGCTTCACCAGCAGCAGGTCAGTGAACGCATCCTCACCGATCGCGTCGACCCAGAATCCGGTGGCAGGGGTGAGGATCACGCCTGGCGAAACCGAGTTCACGCGGATGTTCCAGGGTGAGTATTCGATGGCCAGGTGCTGGCTCATCCGGATCACCCCGGCCTTGGTGACATTGTGTGCCAGGTGGACGGGGACGTTCCCGGGTGTGCCAGCGCCCACGATGCCGGCGACAGAGGCGGTGTTGAGGATCACCCCTCCCCCCTTGCGCTTGAACACTTCGAGCACATGCTTGTTCATCAGGAACATGTTCGTCAGCTCATTGTTGAGCGAGAACATCCAGTTTTCAAGCGTCAGTTCATCGGCTGGCGCTCCGCGGGCAGCCGATGCATTGTTATAGACAATGTCGAAATCGCCAAAGCTGGTTACGGCAAAGTCGATAAGGGCCTTTACTTGATCTTCGTTCGACAGATTGGTGGGCGTCAGCGATACCATTTCGCCGCCCTTGGCCTTCACCATCGCAACAGTCTCGCGGTCTTCATCGACCTTCAGATCGCAGCCAATAACCTTGGCGCCTTCGGCGGCGAAGAGCAAGGCTGCGGCGCGGCCCTGACCACCCGCAGTCCCGGTAACTAGGGCAATCTTTCCTGCCAGACGTCCAGCCATCTCTCCATTCTCCCCTAATTTTATGTCGGCGTTGAAACCGTCCATGCATCAAAGCCCAGCCGCCCGTAACCTCTAATTGCCATGCCTTACGAGCCCCGCCGCCATTTTCTACGATCCAAGGCCACCCTAACCCTGGACCGGCAGAGCCCGGGGGCAACCATTGCGATAATATTCCATGATGCTGGGCGCCGAATGCACCAGATGCACGGGATCGACAAAAAGGTGGTTCACCGCAACAAAGGTATCGCGAAACACGCGACCGATCGGCGTGGAATTGCGAAAACCTTCCGAACCGCTCCACTTGTAGCAGCCGCTGACCACGTCAGCCGCAACCTTATGAACCCAAGATGTGACCTGACGGAACCGCGCCTTCTGATAGGCGGTAAGCGGGCGATTGGCGATCGCGGCGGCCTCTGCCTCATCGAAGACCTGCAGCACATAGCCGCGAGCCGCCATGTAGCTTGCCTCGTAGTCGCTAAACTCCTGCATGAAGGTCGGATAGTCGCCAATCAAACCCGGATAGCCCACGCGCTTCTTTTCGGCGCCGATCCGGCCGACCTCCTGCAGGGCGCGCTTCATCGCACCCAGCACAACACCGGCATGACCCGCAGCAACGATGGGTTGAAAGCCGATCGTGAACAGCGCGGCACCGCGCCTGGGGATCGCAGTAACCCGCTCCATCGTGAAGTCTTCAGCCACGAACTGTTCAGGGACGTCATAATCGAAGCTTCCGGTTCCGGACAGGCCGGCGACATCCCAGCCGTCCTTGACGTCAACCATGTCGCGCGGGATGAAGCAGACTTGGACCTGCGGGCCATGCGGCAACTGCCTGATACCATCGCCCTCCTTGACCATGAAACCCGCGCCAAACCAGTTGGCGTGTCCGCAACCGCTGCCGTAGGAGAATTTGCCGCTCGCGCGGTAGCCGCCATCGACCACCTCGACCTTGCCACCCGGACCGAACATGCCGGCCACAATCGGACGTTCGCGCCCACCGAACATTTGATCGATCGCGCGGTCGCCAAGATAGGCCCCCGCAGCGGCGATGCACTCCGAATTGGCCATGAACGACCAGCCTACGGAGCAGTCAGCGTTCGAAAGCTCTTCGATGACTTCGATCAGTTCGCGATAGCCGCAACCGCCACCTCCGACTTCAGTGGGCGCAAGCATCCAGAAGAGCTCGGTTTCCTTCAGCGCATCAACGACCGTCGGGGACATCGAACGCAGTCCGTCCGAAACCGGAACCTCTGACTCGATCAGCGGCGCCAGCGAACGGGCCGTGGCCACCCAGTCCCTCGGCTGCGCTTTCGCGACCTCCACCTTCTTGAGAAGTGCTTTATTTTTCATCGCTTTTCAGCTCCAGAACAGCGTTAAAGGGCAAATCTCCGCCTGCCCCGCAGCTTGAATCCAGTTCAGCGACGGGATGGCCGCAACCGGTTCGCTTTTATCCAACAGACAAATGGCTATATGCCCGCCAGTCTGGCCCGCAACAAATCCGGATTCACGAACAACGCGTGCGATTGTGCAAAACATGCCGCACCGTGTCGGGCAGCTATCTCGGCTGGTCGCGTTCATTATCCTGTTGCAGGGCCGCAACGAAATCGCGGGCGAATGAAGGCAGGGATTCAAACTTGCGTGCGCATATCTGGTGTGCGAGCTTTGCGCCCGGATCGGCAATCGGCACGATCTTGATCGCCATCGTTTCCGCAGCGCGCTGCGCCGATGGTCCGGGTGCAACCCCCACGCCAATGCCCGCCTCGATCAGGCCACACATGGAATCCAGCGTCGTCGCCCGAGCGCGCACGCGCATCTTCATCGACAATTCTTCCGCTGCCCTCATCACCGGTGAATAGGTCGGACTTCCGTCGGGGAAGACCACGAAGTCGTTCTCCAGCGCCTGTTTGAAGGTGACGCTTTCCTGGTCTGCCAGACGGTGACCCAACGGCACCACGAGGACGAGGTCGATCTCGCGATAGGGTATGCTCTCCAGCCTGTCCGAACCCACATCGCCCGTGACGATGCCGATATCAGACACACCGGCTGCCACCGATCGAACGATCTCCCCGGTGAACAATTCCCCTAAGTCCAGCCGCACTTCCGGCCGCATCGCCAAAAAGCGTCGCAGCGATCCAGGGAGATATTCCTTTATCGCGGTGGGATTGGCTGCGATCCGAAGGTGCCCGCGCATGCTCTGAGCATATTCCTCCAGATCGGCATTGAGGGTTTCGATCTGGTCGAGAATCTGCCTGGCGTGATAAAGGAACGCTTGCCCGGCGACGGTAAGGCTCATGCCCGTGCTGCTGCGCATCAGCAGCTTGGTACCGCTTCGCGCCTCAAGGTTCGCAAGCCGCGTGCTGGCTGCAGACGCGGAAAGGCAAACCTCGGCAGCACCTTTCCGCAGGCTCTTAACCTCCGCAATCTGCACGAACAGTCGAAAATCCACGAGATCGAAGTGGTTCAAGCCCTGCCTCCATTTATTCTTTTATCTCATAGCACGGCAAAAGCCCCAGATATCGCCGCGGATTGAGGACTGAAATCTGCCTTATCTCTTCGGCGCTTGGTCCATTCTGCTCCAAGCTGGCCTGCTCAAGCAGCTTGATCGGCGCCTCCTCATGGCCCCGAAATGGATAGTCGGACCCGATGAGCAATTGCCCGACCCCGAAAGTCTTGGCCAACTGGCCCACCAAGGCCGGATTGAAAACCGTCAGGTCGTAATATGCCCGCCGCGCCGTGCTAAGCGGGGATTCCTCGAGCAGATCGGCAAAGGCAGGCAGCACGCGCCAGTAATGCTCCATTCTTGCAAGAATTGTCATCAGCGCGCCGCCGCCGTGACTGAATGCGATGCGCAGGTCGGGATGCCGCGACAGCACGCCGCCGGTTATCAAGCTTGCGGCCGCCAGTCCGATCTCTCCAGGAAAAGCGATGATAGGCTCCAGAAAGGCAGGGCCGGCGAGCATTTCCCTTCCCGATGCGCGAATGGCGTGCACGAAGACCGAAACGTCCAGATCGACTGCCGCCTCGAAAAACGGCTCGAACCGCTTGTCGCCGATCGCCGCGCCATTGATATTGCTGCCCACTTCGACTGCACGAAGCCCCAGGATTTCACGGTTATAGCGCAACTCGCTGATCGCCAGATCGATATCCTGAAGCGGTACAGCCCCCATGCCAATAAAATGCGCAGGATCCTGCGCAACCATGGCCGAGATCTCGCCGTTGACATGGCGCAGCAATGCCTGGGCATCCGCCGGTTCCAGCCAATAAGAGAGCAATTCCGGCATGGGCGAAACCACCTGCCGCGCAAGGCCCATCTGCGCCATATCCGCAATACGCCGTTCCGAGCTCCAGGCTGCATCCCTGACGTTGCGGAACACTTTTCCTGAAACCATCATATTGGCATGGCCACATCCGTCATGGCACATCGACGGCCACGGCACAGACGTTGATGCACCGGTGTAGGCGGGGAAATTTGCCGGCACCATGTGGGTATGAATGTCGATTGTTTCGGTCATCAACCCCTACTTACCGCCTTTGCCCAATGCGGCAAACAAAGGGCCATGACCGGTACGGCATATCGCATATGTGATATGCCGTACCGGTCACCCATTACTCCAAGCATGGCCTTGCCAAACATACTATCCTTGCGAACGATATCGTAAGTGGCCCGCGGCGGAGAGATCGAATGCCCTTTTTCACTAAGGATGATGCCAGGATTTATTACGAGATTCGCGGGGCTGGCTATCCGTTACTCCTTCTTCCACCGGGCGGCATGGGGGCGACGATCGAGTTCTGGGAAAGAACCGCCTTCAACGCGGTAGAAATATTCTCAGAGCACTTCCGCGTCATAGCATTGGACCAGCGCAATGCTGGCCGCTCATCCGGCCCGCTGTCTGAAGGCGATCCGTGGGCGCTTTATCTGGCGGACCATATCGGCCTGCTCAATCATCTCGGCATCGCCAAATGCCATGTGTTGGGTTGCTGCATCGGTTCGTCCTATGCCCTTAACCTCGCCAAATCCGCGCCAGAGCGTATTGCTTCACTGGTTCTCGAACAGCCGGTCGGCCTCGACGATGGCAATGATCAGGTCATGCCGAACGCCTGGCGCGCCTGGGCCGAAGGCATGCTCGCAAAGAACCCGGACCTCGATGCCGAAACGCTGGAGGCATTCGGCAAGCGAATGTGGGGTAGCGATTTCGTGCTGAGCGTAAGCCGTGAAGATATTTCGAACTGCCAGACACCCATGCTGGTGCTGCCCGGCATCGACCTCTTCCATCCAACCGAGATCGGCCGGGAAGTCGCGCGATTGGCGCCCAATGCCCGAATCCTGGAGCCATGGAAGGAGCCTGCGGATCTTGTGCCCGGCACTATTGCCAAGATACGGGCCTTCCTCAACAATAACACGCCGGCTGCTTCGTAATGGCACGCCTGCCCTACGCCGAGCCGGTTAGCGATGAAGCCGCCATTGTCGCACAACATGTCGTCGAACAGCGCGGCGAACTTCTGCACCTTTATCGGATGATGCTGCACAGTCCTCCCGTGTGTCAGGGCTGGCTGACCTATCTTACTGCCATTCGCCAGCAGTGCGAACTGCCGGGCGCGATACGCGAGATGGTCATTATGCGGATCGCGCATCTCAACGGTGCCCCCTATGAGGCCGAGCAGCACGCCCCCCTTGCTCGGGCCGAGGGCATGTCAGATGCGCAGATTGAGGCGTTGAACGACTGGCAGGGTTCTTCCCTGTTCGATGCACGCCAGCGCGCCGTGCTTTCCTATTGTGATGCGATGACCCGAAACGTCCAGGTGTCCGATGACGCATTCGCCACAGTTCGCGAATTTTTCGACGAACGCGGCGTTGTCGAGTTAACCGCCACGATTGCCGCTTACAGCATGGTCTCTCGGTTTCTGGAGGCCCTGAATATTCACAGCACGGATTGCATTTCGGTGGGGAACATCAATGTTTGAACTTACAGACAAGGTCGCGCTGGTTACAGGCTGCGGATCGAGTGCGCCGGGCTGGGGCAACGGCAAGGCGATCGCCACCTTGTTCGCCAGGCAGGGCGCCCATATCGTCGGCGTCGACCGCGACACCGAAGCCGGCTCGGAAACCGTTCGGGTGATTACCGAAGAGGGCTTTTCCTGCCGGGTCGAAACTGCTGATGTGACCGACGATGCCAGCGTCGCCGAACTGGTGAAGAAAGTCATCGAACGCGAAGGCAGGATCGACATTCTGGTCAACAATGTCGGCTACTCCATGCCAGGCGGACCCGCGGAGTTGACGGAAGCGGTCTGGGACGAGCAGATGGATGTGAATCTCAAATCGGCATATCTGACCTGCCACCATGTCCTCCCCATCATGGCGGAACAGGGGAAGGGCGCGGTCGTCAATATCGCCTCTGTGGCGGGGCTGCGCTATGTCGGCAAACCGCAGGTCGCCTATGCTGCGGCCAAGGCCGGCCTCCTCCAGTTCAGCAAGACGACTGCCGTCATTTATGCGGATAAGGGGGTGAGGGTAAACTGCGTCGTACCTGGACTGATGGAGACCCCGCTTTTGGGCGCGCTCGCCCAGAAATATGCCGGCGGCGACTACCAGGGATTCGTCGCATCGCGCCACAAGCAGGTGCCGATGGGCCATATGGGCAATGCATGGGATGTTGCCCACGCCGCCTTGTTCCTCGCATCGGACGAAGCCAGTTATGTCACCGCGACGGAACTCGTGGTCGATGGTGGCTTTACGTCAGCCACCCGGTAGAGAGACGATGATCGCTATTCCTGTCGGGTAAGCGGTCACCTCTCTGCGCGCCTGGTTCGAGGTTTGCTGTCTGGCCACGGCGCGAAGGGGGGCGCAATTGCCCCCCTTCCCACCAATGCCCTTTACGCTGCAGCCGCACGCCCATCGGCCACCGATTGCATGTCGACCAGCTTCGAACCCGCAAGCAACTGGTAGTTGTCGGTGCCAGCTGCAGCATGAGCCGCGGCCACGCGGGCATCTCGCCAACGACGCTGAATGCTGTTGCCGTTGTAGCACGCGCTGGATCCGGCCAGGTCGAAGACCTCGTCGGCGATTTCGGTGCAAATGCGCGAGACATAGGCAACCATACTGCCATGCCTTGCTTCATCCGCCTGGGTCGGTTGGATACCGGAACGGGCCAGCTCCATCGCTTCCAGCGCAAACCAGTCCGCCGTGGCGCGGGCCGCGTCAAGCTTTGCCATCATGGCACCATAACGGCCGGTGAAAACAGGGTCTTCGATCAGCCGCATGTTCGGACGGAAAGCTGGCCGCTTCGTCTGCGCGAGCTGGGCAAGGTCATCCATGGCACCATAGGCGATCCCAAGGCTCACTGCCGTGTGCTGCGTGGCGGTCAATATCCGGAAGGTCAGATTGTAGATCGGGCTGTCCAGATTGTTGCGCCCGAACAGCGAAACGGCGTGATCGGCGGGAACGAACACGTCGTCGATCACAAAGTCGTGGCTCGACGTGCCGCGCATCCCGACAGAGTGCCAGGTATCAAGGAATTTTGCCTGATCCTTGGGCACCAGCACGACACGAATTTCTGGGATGCCGTTAGGCCCCATGCGCGGCCGTTCGCCATCGAACACGATACCCGAAGCCATCACCCACTTGTTGTCAAAGCTGCCGGTGCCGAACGGCCATTGCCCGCTGATCCTGTAGCCACCTTCGACTTCCACGATACGACCCTTCGGCGCCAGGGCGCCCCGCACCATCACATCCCCTTCGTCTCCGGCGACTTTACGGATGATATTTTCCGAGAAGATCGGCAGCAAGGCGTTGTATCCAGCCGCGACCATTGCAGTCCATCCGGTCGAGCCATCCGCACGGGCGAGCGCCTCCACAACCCTTGAAATCTGCAGTAGGTCGAGACCTTTGCCGCCAACGGTTTCGGGCAGCATCATCCGAAAGAGCCCCGCATCCCGCATCTTGTCGATGATCCGGGCCGGCACACTGCGACTGCTTTCGATTTCCTCCGCTGCAGCAGAGATTTCAGGAAGAATTTCCTCTATTTTTTCGAGTACTTCCGAGTCGCCTTTCACACTATGGAACATCATTTCTCTCCTAATTGACCTAAGGGTGTGCAGGTTTCATCCGGGCCACACAGATATTCCGAGAACCGCTCCGCCGATCTTGCTATGTGTCGACGCATTGCCTGCTCGGCGGCGTCCTCGTCGCGGTTAGCGATTGCCGCGAAGATCGCGTTCATTTCGTCGAGCGCCTGCGGCGACAACTCCGCCTCGAAGATTTCGGCGAGGAGATGCGCGTGCGTATGGATGCGCTCAAGCATGCCCGTTATGATGGAATTGCCGCTGGCACCCGCCACGATGCGATTAAACGCCATATCCAGCGCAAGGAAATCGCCGTACCGCAGGCCCCTGCCGCCGTTCGGAAGCGCCGCGACCTCCGCAACGACCTGTTGAAGTTCGGCCATTTCGGTCGATGTGATATTCACGGCGGCGCGGCGCGCGACGAATGGATCAAGCAACAGCCGAACTTCGAACAGTTCGGCAATTTCCTGCGGGGTCAGTGCGGGCGCGGCGCAAAAGCCGATATTCGTAATCCGGGTGACAAGCTGTTCGGCCTCCAGCCGACTCAGCGCCTCACGAACTGGCGTTTGCGAAACGCCCAATGTGCGCGCCAAGGCTTCGACGCCGATCCGGGAACCCGGGGCGATTTCACGCCGGCGGAGCATTGACCGAACACGGTCGTGCACCCGTTCGGACAGAGCGGTTGAGCTTAGAATGGCGGACGGCCCCGCGCCTACTCGGTGGTCAACCATAGCATCCCTCCTTTCGAGATTCGCTATACCATATATAATATAGGATTTCAAAAGGTCCAACAGGTTTCCGCAAGCGCGCCGGGTCGCCGAGAGCGCAGGGTTCAGGCTGAAGGTGGCCTGGCGCGCCGCGCCAGGCGTTGCCGCAGATCACGCACTAAAGCCTCGACGCTAGTTCAGCCCCGATTGTTCGCCAAAAGCGGCGGCGTTCGCGAGCTGATAAATCGCACTTATCGCAATTCCATACGCTCTATGCCCATGCTCCGGAGCAAAGCGGCTTCGGTCACCACGAACAAGAGTGCTCTTTCGTCGGTGGACTGATTGCGATGCGCGTGCCAGACCCAGTTTGGCAACACAAAGACGTCGCGTTCTTTCCAGTCTATATCGGTATGACCTTCTATGCTGGTCGTTCCACTTCCCTCCATGACATAGCAAAGTGAGCTTGCGGTCTTACGATGTTCGACGCCCGTGAATCCAGCCGGAAGCAATTGTACGTTGCAGCTAAGCGTCGGCAAAACCGATTCACCTGTGAACGGATCGAAATATTCCAGCATCACGCCATCACAAGGATCAACTCCTTGCGAAGCTTGGCGCGATAGTTCCGTCTCTGTTTCAGCCCAAGGGAAGCGCAGCCGCGGGCTCCCAGCGGTCGATACGACGCCTCGTCGCCTCAAAAAATGGGAACGGCTATCCGCATCTGCCCGGGGGCGCCCGTCCAGTTCCTGCGATTTCGTATTCGGGACGCGGTAAGACATCTGCTTCAATCCAGCAACAATCGGCAGATCAAGCACATCAAGCCACACGCCGGGCCTGTCACCATCATTGTGATGATCATGCTTTGCCCACGCCGGTGTCAGGATCAGATCATGTTTTGCCATAGGCAAGTGCTCACCATCGACGACCGTCGACAGCCCATCCACTCCGTCAATTACGAAACGGAGGGCTGAGATCGCGTGGCTATGCGTCCATTCCACCTCTCCGGGCAGAACCATTTGAACAGCCCCGAGCAACGCATGAGTAGAACCTACGGGCAAGGCAGGATTGGAAAACGATAGTGTGCGCCGGACAGTGGTGGTTTCCTTCAACGCTTCACAGCTCTTGTCGAGCATTGTGCTGATCGTTTCCCATGACCACTTGAAGGGAATACCGGCTGGAGCGGGACCGCCAATGGCTTTTTGCAACAAAGCCTCGAATTTCCACTGACCGGTCATGTTGACCCCGGCTAACTCCCCGTCGAATGCTGCCAGCCTTTCGTTGCCGCTTTCTCCGTCCTTCATGCTAATCTCCCGCGTCATAAAGTAAAATCCTACAATCCGCGCGTACGCCCGCCGTCCACATCAACCAATGCGCCATGGATGTATTCAGCCCGCGGGCTGGCCAGAAACGCAACGATGTCCGCGATGTTCTCCGGTTTGCCGAAGCGCGGTGCCCCAGCGATCTTCAGCAGTTTGGCGCGAGCCTCATCCTCGGGCATCTGCATGGCTTTGAGCACG
>NZ_BSEF01000037.1:0-18134 GCF_027925545.1 Sphingobium sp. BS19 | reverse complement strand
TACCCCAAGATCAGCGCATCAGCAGGGTCTGCGCTGCGCTATCCCGAGGGCTCCACGCAGCCCCTGCTTTCCTCAACGTGTGACATTTCTATATGGCAGAAATTGTGACTTCTCTAAATGGCAGGAACAAGATTTGTAGCGGGGCGGATTCTAGATTGAAGTGCGAATTCCTTGGATTTCTATGGGGTTTCCCCTTTTCAAGGAATGCGAATGCTGGGCAGATATTATCACCTGGGATTGGACGAGCGGGGAATATTATATCGTCTGGTGCAGACTGGGCGAAGCGTAAAGCAGGCGGCGATGGAATTGGGGCGGCACCCCTCGACACTTTATCGCGAGATCAAACGCAACCGGCATCTGGATGAGGAGCCGCTGTTCCGCGGCTATTTCCCTACGATCGCGCAGACCAAGGCTACGGGTCGCCGTGTGCGCGGCGCCAAAGTTGCGCGCCATCCTGAACTGGCCATCTATATCATGGATCGTCTGGCAGCGGCCTGGTCCCCCGAACAGATCGCTGGCTATGTTCGCCGCCATCGCCTGGCCGGTCTCTCCATATGCCACGAGACGATCTATCAATATGTCTATGGCGGCGAAGGTAGTGACCAGGGATTGTGGCGTTTCCTGCCTCGCGCTCGCCGCTCACGACGTCGGCGCTATGCCCGCAAGCCGCGAGGTGTTCATATCCCGCTGGCTAACACGATCAAGGCGCGGCCTGCGGAGATCGGCCATCGGACCAGCTTTGGGCATTGGGAAGGCGACTTGGTGGCTTTCCGACAGGAATTTGGCAAAGCGAACCTGACGTCGCTGGTTGAACGGCGTAGCCGATTTACGATCCTGACGCGCAATCCGAGCCGTCACTCGGCCGGTGTCATGGCGGGTATCGACAGGCAGTTGAAGGCCCTGCCCTCTTCCCTTCGCCAAAGCATAACTTTCGACAGGGGAACGGAATTTGCCGCCTTTCTAACCCTGCGAGAGAAACTCGGCATGACCAGCTATTTTTGTATGCCATCAGCGCCATGGCAAAAGGGCAGCGTCGAAAACAGCAACGGCCGAATACGGCGCTTTCTACCGCTCGATACTGACATCGCGCTGGTGTCGGACAAAGAGCTCCAGGCGCTGGTTGACCGGCTCAACAACACGCCCCGCAAATGCCTCGACTACCGAACGCCGCAGGAGGTGCTGGGAGAGCAAATTGCCATCCTTCGGGCAGGGTAAATTTGGTCAGCCATGGTTGGGGCTCGCCCAACCATGGCTGAAGTGCTATGCAAGCCACGGAAGTCGCACTTCAAATGGAAAGCGCAGCGCCCAATAGAAATGTCACCCCTCCGCTAGTTAGAGATGTCACTCTCGACGTCGCAGTGCGGGTCATCGGTGGAATCGCGTTCTTCTCGTTACTGTTGCGACACGGACGTCACGCTCTTGCTTAACCGCATCCAAGTGCTGTGACCGGAAAACGTAACCGGATTTCCAGGCCATCGGTCCGCCAGTTACGCTGGATCGCCCCATTCAGTCCTTGGACCGAGACTTGCTCAAGTTTCGTTCCAAAACCCTCCGTCGAGGGAGAGGGCGCGGGTCCTCCGGATTCCGTCCACAAAATCTCCACTGTCGAGCCTTCCGACGAAACCCCAACGCTCAACCTACCTTCGATCACGGACAGCGCGCCATACTTCGCCGCATTGGTGGCAAATTCATGCAGCAGAAGTGCGAGAGATGTGAGCGGCCGATCGCTCACTGTTATCTCAGCTCCATGAACCTCGACATCAGCAAGGTCTAGGTACGGCTCTAGCACGCCCGAAATCAAGGAGAGTAACGTGGTACTTCCGAGATGATCGCCGTTTTGAGAGAAGTCGGGCAGTGTGAGGGCATGGGCCCTGGCGAGCGACGAGATTCGACCCTCAAGTGTCGCCGCGAGCTCTTCCACACTCTCCGCGCTGCGCGCGCTCAAAGCTACCAGACCAGAGGTCAACGCGAACAGATTCTTAACACGATGGTTCATCTCTCGCAGCAACAACAGCTGGCGTTGGGCTGCGCGCTTTCCATCGGTGACGTCGCGCAAAATCTTGGATGCGCCAATGATGTTTCCATCCTCGTCACGAACTGGCGACACCGTCACCGAAACCTCCACAATTTCCCCGTTTTTTGCGCGACGAATCGTTTCGAAATCGTCGATTCGCTCGCCCCGTCGGAGCTTGCTGATGATGTCCACCTCCTCGGCGAGGCAGTCATCCGGTATGATCTTGGTGATCGGTTGTCCGATAATTTCTGTAGCCTCGAACCCTAAAAGCCGCTGTGCGCCGCGGTTCCAACTCGTGACAATCCCGTCGAGCGTTTTGCTCAGTATGGCGTCATGAGAATTCTCTACGATCGCCACGAGCCAGGCATTCGACTCCTGCGCTTCCCGGTGTCGTAACAGGTCACTCTGACGGCAGGCCTCATCGCACAGCGTTGCGTCGGCGGTTTTCGATCGTGGTAGCGTGGATGGGTCGCGTTCCTTCATTGCGCCTGCGGTCCTACCTTATTCGATCGCATAAGTCTCTCTCAGATGCCCGCCGTTGCGCGGCATAAAGTCGGAAGCTGTCAGCTGATCACGCTTCTGCAGCTGCGGGGCAATGCATGGCTCCCGCGCCCCGCTCCGCCGTTTAGCCATGGGCAAAGAGAGCGACCGAGGGAGGCGAAGCTGGTGAGCGGTGAGGATTGAGGAGGAGCTTAGAAAATGACAGATTTAGAGCCAAATGAAACGGACGATGGGCGTCGGCAACGCCAAAAGGCGCTTGCAAGGTGGGAAAACGAGGGCGGCTTCTCCCCTCCTACTGAACCGGATAAAATCCCGGCGCTGTCCTGCTTATATTGCTGCGCGTGCTTACCGCCGACCAAGCCTATGGAGGCCTAAAGCCGGAGATTTTGATCCTCATTGCCGGCATGGTGGTGATCGGCATCGCGTTAGAGGAGAGTGGCCTCGCCGCGGCCGTTACCGGAGCGCTGGTGGGTTCCATGCGCGAGGTCGGGCCGCTGACCGCATTGATCGTTCTTTACGGACTTACGATGGTCCTGACGGAATTGCTGTCCAACGCCACTGTCGCCGTCTTGGTCCTGCCCGTCGCCGTCGCTCTCGCTGACAGCCTTGGGGTAAGTCCACGCTCTTTTATCGTGGCCGTCATGATGGCCGGGAGCGCGGCTTTCGCCACTCCCTTTGGGTACCAGACAAACGTAATTGTCTATCAAATGGGCGGTTATCGCTACATGGATTTCGTGCGTGTCGGATTGCCGCTCAATCTACTGACCTTTGCCGTTGCCGTTTTGGCGATACGAGCTTTCTTCCCCTTTTGAATAGCTGACGCGCCGAACTCTTCAAGAAGATCGCGTGCAAAATCAGCTTCCCTTGATGCGATCGACCAGCAAGTCAAAGTTTCGTGTGGCGGCGAAGGGTGTCTTGAAACAAAATATTGAAGCGCCATATCAAACCTATGGTCGTCGTTGAAACAAAATCCAGCTTAGAGCGCTGCCGCAAAATCTGCGGATAACCGGACGCGCGCATCGCCAGCGCTAGCGTCCGGGCATTTACGGTCAGCGTTACGTCGGCTTTAAGTTTTCTTACAGGACAGATGTATTTAAGGCCCTACCGTGAATCTGTGTCCCAATAATGCACTGGAGCCGACACGACCTATTGCCGCCGGTCGCCCATGAAGCGCAGCAGGAACAGGAACAGGTTGATGAAGTCGAGATAAAGGGTAAGCGCCCCCATCACGACCGCCTTGCCGTGGAATTCCGAACCGGCCACCTCGAAGTAGACGCTCTTGATCTTTTGCGTGTCGAAAGCCGTCAAGCCCGCAAACAGGAGCACGCCAACCGCGCTGACGATGAGATCCAAAGCGGACGACCGCAGGAACATGTTGACGATCATGGCGATGAGCAGGCCGACGACGCCCATGATCAGGAAGGTTCCAAACGCCGACAGATTCCTCTTGGTAGTGTAACCCCATAGGCTCAGGCCCCCGAAGGCTGCG
The DNA here is from genome assembly GCF_027925545.1 of Sphingobium sp. BS19. Lineage (NCBI taxonomy): Bacteria > Pseudomonadati > Pseudomonadota > Alphaproteobacteria > Sphingomonadales > Sphingobiaceae > Sphingobium > Sphingobium sp. BS19. The sequence continues at coordinate 14,130 of NZ_BSEF01000037.1, read as the reverse complement.
GCAGCGACGAAGAAAGTGCGCGCGACACTCACGCCGGTATAGGCGAGAAAGATTGTCGAGAGCGACACGCCCATCAGGATCGCATAAGTCCAGAACAATGTCTTGACGGTGCGCTCGGATAGCCGGTTGATGCCGAAGCTGAGCGCAAAGACGAGGGCGAGTGGTGCGAAGACCGCGATCCATCCGAGCAACGTCGGAGCGCCGCTCGCCGTGAAAAATACGGCACGCACGCCAGTGCTGTTGACAACGAACAAGGCGACGATCCCGGTCAACAATAGACCGCTGGCCATGTAGTTGTAGACCGCGAGCATATATGCTCGCAGTCCCGCATGAAAGGCGGCCGCAGGCCCCTTCGGGATTGCGCGAGCAGCAAGCGGCGATGTGGTCGGTTTCAACGGATCTGCCATGGCCAGTGCTCTTTCTCGGTGTGGCGATTGCGTGTTCCAGTCAGCTCGGCGATGCGACCGATCAAAAGGTCGCGGCCGGCAGGAATTTCATTGTTGATCCGCGCTTGCGTCACGCGTCGCACCGAACAGGCGCGCAAGGTGGGGCACAAACGGTGGAACGGTCTTTGTGTAGCGACGATAAGCATCGCCAAATTCGGCGAGCGCCTCACGCTCTTCGGCCCGTGCCAGACGCAAATACATGACGACAAGTACTGGAAACATCGCCAGCGTGAGGATGGTCGGCCACTGCAGCAAGAAGCCGACCATCACCAATACGAACCCATCATACTGTGGGTGGCGAACCAAGCCATAGATTCCGGTGGTAGCGAGCTTATGCCGGCGCTGGCTTTCATGAAGCGCCGTCCATCCAACGGCGATCAGCCAGAAGCCGGCGCCGATCAGCACGAAGCTGGCAATGTGGAACAGCCCGAAATGAGGGTTGATGCGCCAGCCAAACATCATCTCGAGGAGGTGGCCGGCGTCGTGGCTCCACCAGTTGACGCCGGGGAAGTGGGACTGGAGCCATCCTGAAAGCACGAAAATCGTTAGCGGGAACCCATACATCTCGGCGAAGAGGGCGACGATGAACGCGCTGAACGCTCCGAAACTGCGCCAGTCGCGCTTGGTTGCCGGCTTGAAGAAGCTGAATGCGAACAGGATGAACACGGCTGCGTTGACCAGCGCGAGCCCCCACAGGCCGTAGCCGTAATCGATATGCGTCATCGCGGCTCTCCCTCGGCGCGCTCATTGAGATTGGCCAGCGGGGCGCGGCCGGTCTCCTGGTCATGAGCATGCTGATGACCGCCATGACCATTATGCATGAACAGGTGCATGAGCGGACAAGCGAGAAGAATCAGGTAGGGGAGCAGGCCAAAAAAGTGCGCGGTGTGCTCAGTGATCAGGAAGAAGCCGGCAACGAGCAGAAATCCGATCAGGACGAACGTCCCGCGCCGGCGTATCTGATGGTCATGATCGTTCATACCGCTCTCTTCTGGTCAATGCCCGACGAGCATAGATCCCGGTCCAGAAGGCGCGGTATAAGTAGACACCGCAGCGGACCGCGCGGGCGGCGGTGCTCCCTGCGGTTCAGCCCTGCCCGCCCAGCGTAGTCCGCCTTTTCATCGAAGCCAGGGCGGCTCCGCGTTACCTGCGGTCTTTGCGTATAGTTTCTAGCGTCTCGGACCAGGAAATCTGCACGGCACTAGATAATCGCGAGAGGCAGCCAGAATTCATGCACAAGCGAAAGAAGAAACACAGGTCCCGCGCCCATTTGGGGGCGACCGTGCTCGAGCGCGAGGCAAAGATCGACCTTGCGGAGCGTCCTGCCGACGGTCTCGGCATCGCCTTCCTCGGCGCATCGGAGACCGTCACGGGCTCGCGTTACCTGGTGGATGACGGCGAGACGCAGGTCGTCATCGATTCCGGCCTGTTCCAGGGGCCTAGGGACCTGCGCCGCCTCAACTGGGCGCCCATTCCGCCCGAGGTCGCCGACGTCGACCTGGTGCTGCTGACCCATGCGCATCTCGATCATTCCGGCGCTCTGCCGCGCATGGCGCGTCTCGGCTGGGATGGAACCGTTCTCAGCACACGGGCCACCGAAGCCTTGTGCGAACTTCTTCTGCCGGACAGCGGACACCTCCAGGAGAAGGACGCCGAGTTTGCCAATCGCCACGGCTTTTCACGGCACCAACCCGCGCTGCCTCTCTACACCCAGGCCGACGCGCGCATGGCGCTGCAGCTGTTCCGAACGGTCGAGTTCGGAGCGTGGCACGCAATCGCCGACGGTATCAAGGCGCGCTATCACCGCGCCGGCCATATTCTCGGCGCCGCATCGATCGAGATCGACTGGAACGGTCGCACGATCCTCTTCTCCGGCGATGTCGGACGTTATGGCGACGCAGTCATGAAGGATCCCGAGCCGCCTGAGCGGGCAGATTACGTCGTCGTGGAATCAACCTATGGAGATCGCCGGCACGAGCAGGTCGATCCGGCAAGGGTGCTGGGTGATCATATCGAACGATGCGTCAGGCGCGGCGGAACTGTCGTCATCCCAGCCTTCGCGGTCGGGCGCGCCCAGTCGCTGCTGTATCACCTGTCCCGCCTGCGCGCTGACGGACGCCTGCGGGACATTCCCATCTATCTCGACAGCCCGATGGCGATCAATGCGAGCGGGCTGATGTGCGACTTCATGGGGGAGCACCGGCTGAGTCGCGCGGAGTGCGAAACTGCCTGTGGGGTGGCGCATTATGTACGGGAGGTCGAGGAGTCCAAGGAGCTGACCGCCAATGCCGCCCCCAAGGTCATCATTTCGGCAAGCGGCATGGCGACCGGCGGCCGCGTTCTCCATCATCTCAAGCGCTTCGCACCCGATGGGAAGAACCTCATCCTCTTTTCGGGGTTCCAGGCGGCGGGGACACGCGGCGCGGCGATAATCGGCGGGGCCCGGACGATCAAGATCCACGGCGAATATATCCCGGTCGCGGCCGAGGTCGCGAACCTCACCATGCTCTCGGCCCACGCCGACAGCGACGAGCTCATGCGGTGGCTCGGCGCGCTGCACGAGGGGCCACGACACGTCTATGTCACTCACGGCGAGCCGACCGGCGCGCATGTGCTGGCGAAGCGCATCTCGGAAGAACTGAACTGGTCGTGCAGCGTGCCGGCATTAGGAAGCTGGGGCCTGCTCGCGTGAGAGCTTCTGCAATCGAGGAGGCCGATTCGGAGCCCGTCGCGACGACGCTGCGGGCGCGCCGCCTCGGCCTGACCGCAGCCGGCAACGACCTCATTGCAGTCATGCGCCACGACTGCCCGGTCTGCCGATCCGAAGGCCTCGCCTCGCGGGCGCAAGTCAGCCTCCGTGCCGGCGACAACGAAGTGGTGGTTTCCTTGCTGCACAGCTCGGGCGATGCTCCTGCGCCCGGGGAAATAGGCCTGTCCGAGACAGCGTGGCATCGGCTCGGTGTCCGTGACGACGATCTGGTCGAGATCACGCACGCCCAGCCGCTCGCCTCGCTCAGCGACGTACGCCGTCGCATCTACGGGAACCGGCTTGGCAAAGAGGCCTTCTCCGCGATCATCAGCGACATCACCGAGCGTCGGTACAGCGATGTCCATCTCGCAGCCTTCGTGACGGCCTGTTCGGCAGTGCCGCTCGATCAGGATGAAACCATCGGGCTCACCAGGGCCATGGTTGATGTCGGTGAGCGGCTGAGCTGGCCCGGCGCGGTCATCGTCGACAAGCATAGTGTCGGCGGATTGCCGGGAAATCGCACGACGCCGATCGTCGTCTCGATCATGGCCGCTGAAGGCTTGATCATGCCCAAGACATCCTCGCGGGCGATCACCTCGCCGGCCGGCACCGCCGACACGATGGAAGTACTGGCACCCGTCGACCTCGACGTCCCCGCGATCCGCCGGGTGGTCGAACGCGAAGGCGGGTGTATCGTGTGGGGCGGCGCCGTCCGGCTGAGTCCGGCCGACGATGTAATCATCGGAGTCGAACGGGTGCTCGACATCGATGCGGTCGGCCAGATGGTGGCCTCGGTTCTCTCCAAGAAGATCGCCGCCGGCGCGACCCATCTCGTGATCGACATCCCGGTCGGTCCGACTGCCAAGGTGCGCAGCGCCGATGCGGCCGACACACTCTCAACGGCGCTGACGTCGGTCGCCGAAGCCTTTGGCTTGCGTACCCGCGTAATGTGCGGCTCAGGCGCCGAGCCGATCGGACGTGGCATCGGCCCGGCGCTCGAAGCTCAGGATATACTGGCCGTGCTTCAAGGCGAACCCGGCGCGGAGGATCTCGCGCAGCGCGCATGCGAACTCGCCGGAGGCCTCTTCGAGTTGGCGGGGGCAACACCAGCCGGCGGAGGGTTCGCGCGGGCGCTGGAAAGTCTCGAAAGCGGCCGTGCCTGGGCGAAATTCCAACGCATCTGCGAAGCTCAGGGCGGCATGCGCGCACCCCCGGTTGCCCCATTTCAGCAGGATATGATCGCGCCTTATACCGGCCGGCTCGTCAGCATCGACAACCGCAAGCTCGCGACCGTCGCAAAGCTCGCCGGCGCCCCGATGGCCAAAGCCGCGGGAGTCGCGCTCCATAGCCGCCTGAACCAGAGAGTTGAGGCAGGCACACCCCTGTGCACCATACATGCCGAGAGCCCAGGCGAACTCGACTATGCGGCAGCCTTCGCGGTGAGCAATGGTGCGATCTTCGGGATCGCCGCGGAATGAGCCGGCCGATCGTCTTCGCGCTTCCCGGCAGTGAGGCGCTCCTCCAGGCCTTGTGTGCCGCGCTCGGCGCACAGCCGGGCGTACTGGAGCACCGCGAGTTCCCGGACGGAGAATCGTATCTCAGGACCGTAAGCGATGTCGCCGATCGTGACGTCGTCCTCCTGTGCAGCCTCGATCGTCCGAATGCAAAGCTGTTGCCACTTCTGTTCGCAGCGGACACGGTTCGCGAGCTTGGGGCGCGCAAGGCTGGCCTTGTCGCTCCCTATCTTGCCTACATGCGCCAAGACGTGCGCTTCCATCCCGGCGAGGCCGTGACGTCGCGCACCTTTTCCGCCGTCCTGTCGCGCCATCTCGACTGGATGGTGACGGTCGATCCCCATCTCCACCGCTATCATGATCTGTCGGAAATCTACCGCATTCCTACTCGGGTCGTTCATGCCGCGCCGCTGATGGCGTCCTGGATCAAGCAGAATGTCGCCCGACCGCTGATCATTGGACCCGACGCGGAAAGCCAGCAATGGGTGGCGCAGGTAGCAGCGGACGCTGACGCGCCGTACCTCGTTTGCGAGAAGGCGCGTTCCGGCGATCGCGAGGTGACCATCTCGATCCCCGATGCCTCCACCTTTTCCAACCGCCAGGCGGTGCTGGTAGATGATATCGCCTCATCGGGCCGCACACTCGCGGGCGCTGCGCGCCAGCTCGTTGGCATGGGTTTTGCGCCGCCCGATTGCGCGGTGGTGCATCCCCTCTTCGCGGGAGACGCAGCACAGGTGCTGGGCGCGCTTGTTGGCCGCATCGTCAGCACCAACACAGTTGTCCACGCTTCTAACGGTATCGACACGGTGCCCATGATCGCCGAGGCGGTTCACAGCCTCCTGTAATCGGCATGGGTCCACCTTCGCGATTGGTGAGCCAACGATCGCACGTTCCTGACCGTCCGCACCGACTGGAACGCGTGTGCGATCAGCCCCGCGCGTGCAACAGTGCAAATCCCTCTTGACCTTGGACTATGGTCCAACCCGCACAAGGCCCGCGCGAAGCGGCGCCATGATCGCCGCTGCAGCATGGTGCCGGTTCGGTTTGCCTAGGAGGACCATGGGGGACAAGCGCGTCGTTCATATCGTCGATGACGAAGAGACAATCAGGAAAGCAGTTGGATTCACGCTACGCACGGCGGGGTTTGTCGTTGAGACTTATGCGTCGGGACCGGAATTTCTGCAGAGTGCAGATGAGGCCGAGAACGGGTGCGTCATTTTGGACATGCATATGCCGGACATGGATGGTCTAGAGGTTCAGGCCGCCCTGGCACAGATAAACATCGACATGCCGGTCGTCGTGCTGACCGGAAATGGCGATGTGGCGCTGGCAGTCCAGGCGATGAAGGCAGGCGCCGTGGACTTTCTCGCCAAGCCGATCGAAAGGGCCATACTGCTCGATGCGATCGACCGCGCTTTCGCGCGCATTGATCGGGCAGATAGCCGTACCGTCGAAGAAGCCGGAGCGCGGAGGCTGATTGATCTGCTGACGCAGCGTGAAAGGGATGTTCTTGAAGGTCTCGCCCAGGGCCACCCGAACAAGACTATCGCCTACGACCTCGGCATCTCTTCCCGAACGGTCGAGGTCCATCGCGCCAACCTCATGTCCAAACTCGGCGTCCATACCCTTTCCCAAACCTTGAGGATCGCCTTTTCGGCAGGAATGGGAAAGCTGCCGTGAGCCTCTAAACACAGCCATATAACTGCGCTTCCTTCGGCTTAGCCAGCCCGGAGTGACAGCGAAACGCCGTCATAAGCTGCGCCACCTTCGCCAAGAAGGTGATGATACCACCCCGGCCGGCGGCTTTGGTGCGGGCTCATTCCTGCCAAAGGGCAAGCCGATCTTCGATCGCTATCTCAAAATCGCGTTAGAGTTCAACGATGAGAAGATAAACGGCGGCCAATGACAACGCAAACAGGCCCGCAATAACCCACAGAAAGTCGGAACTCAGGACGATATTGCTGTAAAGAAAGCGGCCGAATACGATCAGGAGACTTAGTGCGGTCGCCCTGATCAGCCAGCTATTCCGCCCAGTCAGCATGAAAACGCCGGCTCCGGTCAACATGGTTCCGTATCCCGCGATAAAGCCTCCCCACGTGTTAAATACGATGCCAAGCCAATCCCGCAATGCTGGCGAAAGAGCCTGCGGATTGCCGCCAATATAGCGAACATCCTCCGGGAGCAGTGGTGGACGGAATCCGAGGAAATATATCGAAAGCCCCATCGTGAGAACGCCAAGTGCGATCAACACTCCGCCCACCAGAGCGGGTCTGATCCGAGAGACGGGCTGCTTTACCATTTTCTACCGACAGTCAGCTCAGCGATGATGGGACAATCCGGCCGTTCGTCGCCGTGACACTGCTCGGCAAGATCGAGGAGTGTCTTCCGCAGGGTAGTCAGGGCTTCGGCCTTGCGCTGAAGTTCCTCCGCACGCGCCAGCGCAACCCGCTTCACATCGGCGCTGTTGCGGCCATTATCCGCCCAAAGGCTGAGCAGGGTCCGAATTTCCGCGATCGGGAAGCCGAGATCGCGCGCATTGGCGATGAACCGCAGGCGATAAAGGTCGCGCTCGCCATAGTCGCGATAGCCCGCGCCCCGGCGCGGCGGCGCCGGGATGAGGCCGATCTTCTCATAGTGGCGGATCATCCGCTCCGAGACGCCGGTCTGTTTCGAAGCCTCCCCGATATTCATGCTGAGCCCTTCTCGCCCGCCTTGAGAGGAAAGGTGCGGGCGGCATCCCCGACCATCCGGTCCACGCACCAGCGGGCGTAGAAGCCCGCGAACAGCGCGCCCAAGAGTCGCCCCGGGAACGAACCGGGCAAGCCATAGTCGATCCACACCCGCAATCGCGATCCCGACGGCAAGGGCTCGATCTCGAAGCCCATCTCGTAGCCGCCGATAATCAGGAGCTGCGGTGCACCGACGGTTCGCCATCGCTTGCGCCGCGGGGGCTCATGCTCAACCACCACCTCGTCCACTCGGAGGTTGAGCCCGAAGGCCGAGCCGATCATGGTGATACGCGAGCCGATCGCCTTGCCGCACTGCTCATCGAGCAGATACTCTATCCCGCCGCCGCCCATCATCCAGAACGACCCGGTCATGTGACTGGCGAGCGATGCCGGATCGTCGAGCCGCACGAACAGCGCATCCGAAGCGGCAGCGGTTTCGCGAACCTCTTCGAGGTGATGCGTGAGTTGCGACATCACGGCGGTGTCGGCAGCCATGATCCTTGCTTCACAGCGCTTGCCGGTTGAGGCGGAGCGCGTTCGTGACAACGCTCACCGAAGACAGCGCCATCGCCAACGCCGCGATGATCGGTGACAGGAGGATGCCGAACAGCGGATAGAGGACGCCCGCCGCGACCGGGACCCCGGCGACATTGTAGATGAAGGCGAAGACCAGGTTCTGGCGGATGTTGGACATGGTCGCCTGGCTCAACCGCCGTGCCCGCACGATGCCCATGAGATCGCCCTTGAGGAGCGTCACGCCCGCGCTCTCGATCGCAACGTCCGTCCCCGAGCCCATGGCGATGCCGACATCGGCGGCAGCCAGCGCCGGCGCGTCGTTGACGCCATCTCCAGCCATCGCGACGACGCGGCCTTCGGCTTTAAGACGAGCGACCACGGCACTCTTCTGGTCTGGCAGAACTTCGGCCTCGACATCGTCGATCCCGAGGCGTCTCGCGACCGCTTCGGCGGTCGTGCGGTTGTCGCCGGTCAGCATGACGACGCGGATACCTTCCGCCTTGAGCGCGGCCAACGCTTCGGGTGTCGTCTGCTTCACAGGATCGGCGATCGCGAACGCTCCTCCCACCTTGCCGTCGACACCGATGAAGATCGCCGTGGCGCCATCGCGGCGAAGCGTGTCGGCCTGCTCAGCCAGCGCTTCCGTCGCGATCCCCTCCTCGCCCAGGAAGCGGGCATTGCCGAGGACGATCCGGCGGCCATCGACGGTGCCGAGCGCGCCGCGCCCTGTCGGAGAGTCGAAGTCGCTCACCTCGCTCATGGCGATGCCACGGTCTTTCGCGGCCTCGACGATCGCAAGTGCCAGCGGATGCTCGGACGCACGCTCCACCGATGCGGCAAGACGCAGCAGCTCCGCTTCGTCGAAGCCGGAAGCCGGCACGACCTGCGTGACAGCCGGACGGCCTTCGGTAAGCGTGCCGGTCTTGTCGACGACGAGCGTGTCGACCTTTTCCATATGCTCAAGGGCCTCGGCATTCTTGATGAGGACGCCGAGCCCCGCGCCCCGGCCGACACCGACCATGATTGACATCGGCGTGGCCAACCCGAGCGCGCAGGGACAGGCGATGATCAGCACGGCAACGGCCGCGACGAGCCCGTAGGCGAAGCGCGGCTCCGGGCCCCAGATGCTCCAGGCGATGAAGGCGATGATAGCGATGCCGATGACGACGGGGACGAACCAGCCCGAGACCTGATCGGCCATGCGCTGGATCGGCGCGCGCGAGCGCTGCGCCTCCGCGACCATCTGGACGATGCGCGCGAGCATCGTGTCGCGCCCGACCTTGTCGGCGACGATGACGAGCGCGCCGGTCTGGTTGAGCGTGCCGCCGATGACCTTGTCTTGCCTGGCCTTGGTAACGGGCATGGATTCGCCGGTGACCATCGATTCGTCGAGCGAGGAGCGTCCATCCTCGACCACGCCGTCGACCGGCACCTTCTCGCCGGGACGTACCCGCAGGCGGTCGCCCACGGCGATCAACTCGAGACCGACCTCTTCCTCCGCGCCGTCAGCGGCGATGCGACGCGCGGTCTTGGGCGCGAGATTGAGCAGAGCCTTGATCGCGCCGGAGGTGCGTTCTCGCGCACGCAGCTCCAGTACCTGCCCCAGCAGCACAAGGACGGTGATCACTGCGGCCGCCTCAAAATAGACCGCGACCATCCCGTCCCCGGCGCGGAATGCGGGCGGAAATATCTGCGGGGCGAGCGTCGCGACGACGCTGTAGACCCAGGCGACGCCGGTCCCCATGGCGATCAGAGTGAACATGTTGAGATTGCGGGTCTTGAGCGAGGCCCAGCCCCGCACGAAGAACGGCCATCCGGCCCAGAGCACGACCGGGGTGGCGAGGACGAGCTGAACCCAGACCGAGACCGACATCGGCACCAAGCGATGGATTACCGGGAAGAGGTGCGCCCCCATTTCGAGGATCAACACGGGAACCGCGAGCACCAGACCAACCCAGAACCGCCGCGTGAAATCGATCAGCTCATGACTGGGGCCGCTGTCGGCGGTCACCGTTGCCGGCTCGAGCGCCATGCCGCAGATCGGGCAGGCACCGGGATGGTCCTGACGGATCTCGGGATGCATCGGGCATGTCCAGATCGTGCCTTCGGGGGCCTCGGCCGGCGACGCGGCCGGCCGGAAGTAGCGCTCCGGATCGGCAATGAACTTGGAGCGGCAGCCCGCGCTGCAGAAATGCCAGCTCTTGCCGCCATGCTCGGCATGATGGGCGGTCTTGGCCGGATCGACGGTCATGCCGCAGACCGGATCCTTCACGCCCGCCACTGGTTTCGCCGCACCGTGGCCGCCGCAGCAACCGCCTCCATGCGCCGCTGAGTGTGTCTCGTTCATCGCCTTGCTCCTTTTCGACGCCTGACGATGTAGGGTCTGACACCGTGTCAGGGTCAATACGTATTCTCCTAAGCGGCGAGGCTGGTGCTCAACGCCCCCACGCTCGACACCCGGCTGCGCGAAACAGGGATATGTCTCAAGTCGATCCCGGGCTGCGTTGATCCGGCTCCCAAGGGCGGCGCGTAGGACTGCATGGCGCTCGCTCTGCTCGGGCGGTTGGCATTGCGCTAGACCGACATTGGCGGAGACAGTGTTCCCAGCCATGCGACGAGCCCTAGAATGACGACCGCCAGGCAGCCCTCGACGAGCAAGCTCTTGCGCAACAGGACCATCGCCGCCGCCGCGTCCTGTTGCGCAATGGCGAAATTCAGCGCGGGCGTGAGGCGGAAGCGGTTGAGTCCGGCAAGGCCGACCATCGCGGCAAAAAGCAGGAGCTTGGCGATCAGCAGCAGCCCATAGGTCGATTGCGCCAGCGTCAGGACATGGTCAGGGCCGACCAAAAAGGCGCCGTTGATGGCGCCGGTGAGAATGAGCAGGCCAACGATCAGCGTGCCGACGCTTGCGAAGCCGCGCAGGGCGCACTCGGCCAGCATTGCCCGCTCCATGTCATCGGTCGCGATCGTCGGCAGGGTCAGGATGAGAAAGGCGGCGATCGCCCCGACCCATGCCCCGGCCGCAAAGAGATGAAGGAGGTCGGCCGCAAGTTGCAGCCACCCCGCATTGCCTTCCCCGGCCGCGCCGTGACCCGACCAGGCAAGCGTCGCCAGCGCGACTGCGCCTGCGACCGTCACACCCAGGGTGGCGCCGCGCGGCAATCGGCTCAGCAGCGCAGCGCCGAACAGCACGAAAAGAAGCGCCAGCATTCGTATCTTGAGCGCGAGGCCCAGCGCCGTTTCGTCGAGGAGGTCGCCGAGGATCGACATGTCCGGCTGGGTGAACGGCACGCCGGCCATGGCCGCTCCCTGGAACAGGAAACCCAGCGAAGAGAGGATGAGGCCGAGCACCGCGAGGCCGATGAGCGGAGCGACCATCGGCAGGTGCCGCCGCCCGGTCCGCCCGCCGCCGAGCGCATAGAGCGCAAACAGCGGCAGACCGAACAGCAGCCCGAGGTCGACGTAGAGCGCCCAGCGGATCGCGACGAGAGCCACGTCGCTCACCGGGTCACGTCACAGTGAAGGCGAGGTTGCCCTGAATCCGGTGCGTATCGGTCGAGACGACATGCCAGGCGACCTGATAGCTTCCGGCCGAGAGCGGTCGCGCGAGCGTCAGGATAAGCGTCTTGCCGTCAGCGCCGGTCGAGGTCTTGAAGCCCGTGACCGCCATGCGATGGTTGGGCATGCCGGGCATGCCGGTCATGACGATCTCGGCGCCCGACAGCCTGGGCATCAAGCCCTCGCTGAAAGTGAGCGTGATCTTCGACGGGGCCGCGACGCTCGCATTGGCGACAGGCGTCGAGGACAGGAGCTTGGGATGGGCGAAGGCCGGGGATGCGACGAGCACGCTGGCGGCGAGCGCGGCCAGGGCAAGGCGATGCGGTGCAGGCATGAAAGCAACTCCTTCGAAGAACGGTATTGCTGAATACGCAGCGCCGAGGCTTACCCCTCAAAATATTCACGCGCGCATCGCATGAGGGGCATGATGGGTTATTGCGTATTCTAAGGTTGAAGGAGAATGCAGATGACGGATCTCGACACACTTCTCGGACGCTTGCGCGATGCGCCGCTCGATCGGCGGCTACACGGTCTCGACGATCGGGTGATGGCGGAGATCGCGCGCATCCAGGCAAGTCCAAGCGTAGGCAACACCATGTTCGGCATTGCTGCGGTCGCGGCGCTTCTCATCGGGATTGCCGGCTCTGGGCTGCCCGCGGCATCCGCCGGTGCGAGCACCATCACGCCGTTCGACGCCCAGCTGGCCTTGGCGCCCTCGTCGCTGCTTGGATCGCGGTGATGCGCGATCCTCGGCGGCTGGTTCTTCTGGCGCTGCTGACATTTGCCGCGGCGATCGCCGGCGTGGTGATCGGGCGCGTCTATGTGGTGCCCGATCGGCCCGTCGAGAATGAACTTCACGAATTGCTACACCGCGATCTCAAGCTCGATGCAGGGCAGCACGCACGCCTCGAGAAGATCGAGAAGAGCTACGCCATTCGCCGCGAGGCGCTCGAAGCCGAGCTGCGCGCCGACAATGCACGCCTTGCCGAGGCGATCGAGGCCGAACATGGCTATGGCCCAAGAGTCTCGGCCGCTGTCGACCGCTCGCATCAGGCAATGGGCGAACTACAGAAGGAGACGCTGGAGCATATATTCGCGATGCGCGCAGTGCTCCGTCCCGACCAGGCGGCGAAGTTCGACGAAGCCGTGGTGAAAGCACTCACGGCCCAGAAAAAATGACGCTCCACCTCCCCGACTGCTCGGACGGGGAGCTTGCGGGTCTGGCCCTGGCAGGCCGACAAGCAGCGTTCGGCGAACTGGTGCGACGCCACCAGGGCTGGGTGTACCGGCTCGTGCGCAGTCACGTCGGCGATAGCGAGGAAGCTATCGATGTAACCCAGACCTGCTTCGTCTCGGCGTTCAGCGCGCTAGGCCGCTATGACGGCAAACGATCGTTCCGCGCCTGGCTCTCCCGTAGGCGGATCATTCACCTCGTCGACGACGAGGAAGCAATTCGGCGCGCGGCCGGCTTTGCGCTGAAGACGGCAGGCTATGTTGTCGAAACCTATGCGTCAGGGGTGGAATTTCTCAAGGTGGCCAGGTCCGCGACAATTGGCTGCGTTATCCTCGACGTGCGCATGCCGGAAATGGATGGCCTGGCGGTTCAGGCCGCCATGGCCGAGCGCGGGATCAACATGCCGGTCGTCGTTCTCACAGGGCATGGTGATGTCTCGGTTGCAGTGCAGGCGATGAAGGCCGGCGCCGTCGACTTTCTGGAAAAGCCGTTCGAGAAGGCTGCCCTCCTTCAAGCAGTTACCCGCGCCTTTGGGCGCATAGACGATGCCGACGTCCGCGCGATAGAGGCAACCGACGCCCAAGTGCGCATCGCCGCCCTGACGCCCCGGGAGCGTGAAGTGCTCGAGGGTTTGGCGAATGGCTACCCCAACAAAACCATTGCCTACGATCTGGGATGCTCATCGCGGACGGTCGAGGTTCACCGCGCCAGCGTCATGACCAAGCTGGATGTCCGCAACCTGTCCGAGGCGCTCAGGATCGCCTTCGCCGCCGGATTGGGCCGCAAACCCTAGTAACTGCGAAGTTTACGTAGCGACCCTGAGCCGTGACCGTGCGACCGATATAGCGGTTTCAACCGGTATATTGATCACGCGCGATGTTATCTGTCAGTGCCCGGTGCGATGGCCGCTACACCATCCTTGTCTCTGACGACGATCCGGGCGTGCGGCGCAGCGTTCAGTTGCTGCTGCGATCGCGCGGCTATAAGGTGTACGGCTACACGACAGGTCGTGCGCTGTTGGCCGATCCTCGAGCAAACGAGGCCGACTGTGTAATCCTCGATTATCGGATGCCCGATATCGACGGTTTCGCCATCCTGCGCCATCTCAGGCAGACTGGCTGGTCGGGACACGCGATCATGATATCGGGCTTTCATGACGTCGTGCTGGCGCAGCGTGCCGCCGAAGCCGGCTTTGATCACATCATTGCCAAGCCGTTGATCGGTCGGGCTCTCCTCGATGCCGTCGGGCAGCACTGGACTTGTAACGGATTTGCGCCGGTCACCTGAGCGATTAGAGCTCGCAACAGGAGACCGACGAGATGATCAAGCATACAGAAGAGTTCAAGCAGGAGGCGGTGCGGATTGCGCTGACCAGCGGATTGCC